>DASWRX010000256.1:0-26967 GCA_036402955.1 Thermoanaerobaculia bacterium | reverse complement strand
CGGATCCTCGCCGTCGGCACCGATCGTGACGGCGAGGACTGCGTGGTCCGCGAGTACATGCTCGGCACGGCCGCCCTGCTCACCCGCCTCGGCATCTCCGCCCGGCGGCTGGTCGGCGTGCGCATCCGGCGGCAGCCGCTGTGCGTGCCCTGGGACCTGCTCGACCTCGGCGATCCGGCGAAGCCAAAGCTGCTCTGCCCGCTCGACGAGCTGAAGGCAGGACGAAAGAAGAAGTAGCCGGCCCCGCCCCGCGAGGCCCTAAGCCTTCTTCTCCGCCTCGGTCCCCTCCGCCGGCGTCAAGGCGCCCGTGGCGTCCGCCGCGGCGGCCTCCGGGCGGCTGCCGGGCTTCTCGGGCGGGAGGCGGCCGGCGCGGCAGGCCGGGCAGTCGCCCGGCGCGTGGGACGGCAGGTCGAGCTGCAGGAGCGACCGGAAGGGGACGTCGAACGGATCGCGCCCCGCCGTGCGGTCGATGATCGCGCCGATCGCGACCACGCGGGCTCCCCGCGAGGTGGCGAGCGCGGCGGTCTCGAGCGTCGAGCGGCCGGTGGTGACCACGTCCTCGATGACCACCACCCGCTCTCCCTGGCGGATGGTGAAACCCCGGCGCAACCCCATCTCCTCCCCCTTGCGCTCGGTGAAGCGGAAGGGGACGCCGAGCTCGGCGGCCACCTCGTGGCCGATGATGATGCCGCCCAGGGCGGGGGCGAGCACCGAGTCGGGATGGAACGAGCGCAGCAGCTCGGCGAGGTCGCTGCCCACCTGGCGGGCCCGCACCGGGTCCTCGAGCAGCAGGGCACATTGCACGTAGGCCTCCGAGTGGAGGCCCGAGGAGAGCAGGAAATGACCGCGCCGCAGGGCGCCGCTCTCCTCCAGCATCTGCATCAGAATCCGCTGGTCACGGCTCACGAATCGGCTCCTCCCGGTGGATTTCGTACTGGTCGAGCTTCTTGTAGAGATTGCTGCGGGGCGTGTCGATGGCCTGGGCGGTCTGGGTGACGTTCCAGTTGTTCTCCTCCAGCTTGTGGAGGAGGAACATCCGCTCCGACAGGTCGCGGAACTCGCGCAGGGTCTGCACCGCCAGCAGCGACGTCGACAGCTCCGGACGGGCGCCGCCGGTGGCCGCGATCACGTCGTCGCGGGTGACCGTCTCGCCGGGTGAGAGGATCAGCAGGCGCTCGACCAGGTTCTTGAGCTCGCGGACGTTCCCCTTCCAGGGCAGGGCCCTGAGATGGGCCAGCGCCTCGGGGCTGAACTCCTTGGGCCGGTAGTTGTTCTGGTCGGCGTAGCGCCGCACGAAATACTCGACCAGGAGCGCCAGGTCCTCGAGGTGCTCGCGCAGGGCGGGCGTGCGGATCGGGATCACGTTCAGGCGGTAGAACAGATCCTCGCGGAAGCGGCCGGCCGCGATGTCCTCCTCCAGGTTGCGGTTCGTCGCCGCCACCACCCTGACGTCCACCTGGATCGTCCTCTCGGCTCCCACGGGCTCCACCTCCCCGTTCTGGAGCACACGCAAAACCTTTGCCTGCGTGCGGGCCGACATGTCGCCGATCTCGTCGAGGAAGATGGTGCCGCCGTCGGCGGCCACGAATTTGCCCATCTGCTTGCGGACGGCGCCGGTGAAGCTCCCCTTCTCGTGGCCGAACAGCTCGGACTCGATCAGCTCCTCGGGGATGGCGGCGCAGTTGACCTGCACGATGGCGCGGTCGCGGCGGGCGGACAGGCGGTGGATGGCGCGCGCCACCAGCTCCTTGCCGGTGCCGCTCTCGCCGGTGACGAGGACGGTGGCCGGGGTGGGGGCGGCCTTCTCGATCATCTCGCGCAGCCGCCGCACCGCCGGCGCGGTGCCGATGATCTGCTCGGGATCGGGCCGCAGGGTGCGGTTCTCGGTCTGCAGGCGCTGGGCCTCGACCGCGTTGCGCAGCGAGAGCAGGACGCGCTCGCGCTGCAGGGGCTTCTCGAAGAAGTCGAACGCCCCCCGCCGGGTGGCCTCGACCGCGGTCGCCACGTCGGCATGGCCGCTGATCATCAGCACCGGCATCTCGTAGCCGCGCTCGCGCAGGGCCTTGAGGAACTCGAGGCCGTCCATCTCGGGCATCTTGATGTCGAGCACGATGGCGTCGGGGGCCCGCTCGGCCACCTTGGAGAGGGCCTGCGATCCGCTCGCCGCCTCCTCCACCCGGTACCCCTCGTACTCCAGGATCATGTGCAGGCTGTCGCGGATGGCGGCTTCGTCGTCCACCACCAGAACGGAGGCGCGGTAACTGTCACCTGGTCTCGGCATGGCTCAGCAGAGTGTAACAAGAAAGAGGCCGGCCCTCGCGGGCCGGCCGTTAACCACCAGATTGTCTGTCGGTCGGTCGTCTGAAATATCGGTCAATATCGGTCAACGAGTCGCTATTTCGCCGGTACCTGGACCACCGCGAAGAACGGCGTACGATCTCCGCGCTGGTTGAACTGCAGGGCGTACAGGCGTACGTAGCTACCCGGTTTTGCACTCTTGATCGCTCGCTCGAAGTCCCCGACCCCCTTGACCGGCTGGCCGTTGACCTCGGTGATGACGCTGCCCGGCCGCACGAACTGCTCGTAGAGCGGGCTGGTCGGAGTGACGTTGGTCACCACGACCCCCTCGACGTCGCCGGGGATGCCGTGGGAGCTGCGGAAGCTGCCGGCGAGGTCCTGATACTGGATGCCGAGCCACTCGATGCCGCCGTTCCCCTCGGGCTTGCGGTTGGTGGGCCCCTGCTCGTCCGTCCCCAGCGGGCGCTCGCGGAGCTTGACCTGCTTCTGGATCGTCTTGCCGTCACGCCAGACGCCGAGCGTCACCGAGGCGTTCGGGCCCCTGGCCGAGACGTAGTTGATCAGGTCGCGGGTCTGCTTGACCTTGCGGCCGTCGACCGAGAGGATCACGTCGCCATGCTGGATGCCGGCGTCGCGGGCCGGAGCATTGGGCTCCACCGACTGCACGAGGGCGCCGTCGGGGCTCGACAGCCCCCAGGCCTGCGCCTGCGTGTAGTCGAGGTTGCGGACGCCGAGGCCGAGATAGCCGCGGCTGACCCGGCCGCGCTCGCGGAGCTGCGGCAGGATCTCCTTCAGGGTGTTGACCGGCACCGCGAAGCCGATGTTCTCGGCGCCCCAGTTGATGGCGGTGGCGATCGCCACGACCTGGCCCTGCATGTTGATCAGCGGGCCTCCAGAGTTGCCGAAGTTGATCGCCGCGTCGGTCTGGATGAAGTTCTCGAAGGAGGCGTCGCTGATGCCGATCGATCGCCCCTTGGCGGAGACGACGCCGGTCGTCACCGTGCGGTCGAGGTTGAGGGGGTTGCCGATCACCATCACCCAGTCGCCCACCCGGGTGGTGTCGCTGTCGCCCAGCTCCAGGTAGCGCAGGGGATGGCCGGCGTCGATCTTGAGCAGGGCGATGTCGGTCGCCTTGTCGAAGCCCTTGACCTGGGCCGTATAGTCGCGGTCGTCGAGATGGACCTTGACGGAGGTCGCCCCCTCGATGACGTGGTTGTTGGTGATGATGAGGCCGTCGGGGCTGATGACGAAGCCGCTGCCGCCGGCGTCGGAGCGGAACTCCTCGGGCTGACCACCGGGGCCGCCGGGACCGCCCTGGCCACCGGGACCCTGGACGCCGCCCGGGCCGTCCTCGTCGTCCGGCTGCTGCTGTTGCGGCTGGCGCTGACGGTTGCGCGGGCCGAAGAAGAACTCGAACGGATCGGTGCCGCCGCCGCGTCGGCCGCCGGCGGGCGCCTTCTCGATGGTGGCCGCCTGGATCGAAACCACCGCCGGCTCGACCGCTTCGGCCAGATCGGCGAAGCTGGGCAGCGTGGTCGTCCCGTGCTGCGCCGCCAGCCGGGTCGCGGAAAGGTTGACCGAAGCCTGATCGGCGGCCTGACTCGGAACCGTCATCTGCAGGCCTCCCGCGAGGACCATGCCGAAGACGACCGCTCCCAACACCAGCAGGAACGTCGCCAGGTTGCGCTTGGGATGGTTGCTCATAAAAAGTGCTGTCTCCTTTCGAAAATCACTTCTCGCCTCTCCCCAGAAGCAAGCGTCATGCCCGACAAATTCCAGAGGGAGAGGCCGCCGGCGCCGGGTCTGCCTGCGCCAATTTGGCGCGATTTTCGACGAAGCCCGGTACCTCCCTGTCACGGGATGGGAGAGAGAGGTCGCCGGGCGGATGATCCGCCTCGGCAGGCGGACCGTTCGCCTCGCCGGGCGGACCTCCCGCCTGGCCAGGCGAATGACTCGCCTCCGGAGGCGGACCGTTCGCCTCGGGAGGCGGAGGGCTCGCCTCGGAGGGCGGACCTCTCGCCTCGGGAGGCGGAACACCCGCCCCGGAAGGCGGACCTCTCGCCTCGGGAGGCGAGTCATCCGCCTCCGGAGGCGGACGGTCCGCCTCCGGAGGCGGGACGTCCGCCCGTGGAGGCGAGCCCTCCGCGGGCTCACGGGAAGAAGCTCGCCGTCCGGCGCGTTCTCAAGGTCGACGCGGTGCGCCGCCCGCTCGTCCTTCCGACCGTTCCGGAGGCTCTCCGGAGCCGGCAAGGTGTTGCTCTGTCGCAACTTGACGGACGTGCCCATTCCTCTATAATGGGATGGCCAGCTTGCCCCTGACCGGCGACGGTCGGTAAGAAGTGGGCGTCGAGCCCACTTTTTTTGTTGGGCGGCGGAATCAGAACGCGAGAACCCGAGCCGAGGAGAGACGAAACGGAACGCATGGCCGACACCCCCAGCCGTACCGCGCCAAGCCGTATCGCGGAGATCACGCCCGAGATCGAACAGATCGCTCGAGGCGCGGGCTGCGAGCTGGTGCACGCCGAGCTCAAGGGGGGCATCCTGCGGATTTTCCTGGACAAGGCGGAGGGCGGGGTGATGCTGGCGGACTGCGAGAACGTCTCGCGGCAGGTGTCGGCGCTCCTCGACGTGCTGGATTTCGGCGCCGGCCGCTATGTCCTCGAGGTCTCCTCGCCCGGGCTCGACCGGCAGCTCTACCGGCCCAGCGACTACGAGCGTTTCGCGGGCCGTCTCGCGCGGGTCACCTACGAGGATCCCGAGACCGCCAGGAAGAGGACGGAGGTGGCGCGCCTGAAGGGGCTGCGCCGCGCCGAGGGGGCGTCCGCGGAGGACGCCGTGGTGCTGCTGGAAGACGACCGGACCGGCGAGAGCCGCGAATTGCCCTTGAGAAACGTGAAGCTGGCGCGGCTGGAGATCGAGCTGTAGCGACGCCGGTACCAGACGCAAGATAGGAAAAGAACCATGCCTCAGGCACAGACTGCAGAGCTGAACTTGAACGAGATCCTGCGCCAGGTCGCGCGGGAGAAGGACATCGACCTCGAGCGGTGGATCGCCGCCCTCGAGGACGCGATGGCGTCGGCGGCGAAGAAGCAGCACCGGATCAAGGAGCCGGTGCGCGCCCGCCTGGACCGGGAGACCGGCAAGTTCGAGGCGTTCATCGTCAAGAAGGTGGTGGAGACGGTCGAGGATCCGCTCGCCGAGTGGACGGTCGAGGAGGCGCGGGACCACAAGGCCGGCGCCGAGGTGGGGGACGAGATCCACCTGCCGATCTCGACCGAGGGGCTCGGCCGCATCGCCGCCCAGAACGCCAAGCAGGTGCTCTATCAGCGCGTCCGCGAGGCCGAGCGCGAGAACATCTACAACGAATACATCGACCGCGTGGGCGAGATCCTGAACGGCACCGTCAAGCGCTTCGAGCGCGGCGACGTGATCGTCGACCTCGGCCGCACCGAGGCGGTGGTCCCCCGCTCCGAGCAGGCGCGCCACGAGCGCTACAGCCAGGGCGAGCGCATCCGCGCCGTGATCGTGGAGGTCCACAAGCAGCCCAAGGGGCCGCAGATCGTGCTCTCGCGCACCGATCCGCGGCTGCTGGTCAAGCTGTTCGAGACCGAGGTGCCGGAGATCTACGACGGCACGGTGGTGATCAAGAACGCCGTGCGGGCGCCCGGCGAACGGGCCAAGGTGGCGGTCTACAGCCGCGAGCGCGACGTCGATCCGGTCGGCGCCTGCGTCGGCATGAAGGGGTCGCGGGTGCAGTCGATCATCCGCGAGCTGCGCGGCGAGAAGATCGACATCATCGAGTACAGCGACGACCTGGTGACCTTCGCCCAGAGCGCTCTGGCGCCGGCCAAGATCACCCGCGTGTCGGTGACGCACCAGGGCGAGGTGCCGCACCTCGACGTGATCGTCGAGGACGAGCAGCTCTCGCTCGCCATCGGCAAGCGCGGCCAGAACGTGC
Organism: Thermoanaerobaculia bacterium; assembly: GCA_036402955.1. Classification (GTDB taxonomy): domain Bacteria; phylum Acidobacteriota; class Thermoanaerobaculia; order Multivoradales; family UBA5704; genus DATARR01. Next base: position 20,711 of record DASWRX010000256.1, on the reverse strand, counting down.
GCCTCGCCTCCGAGCTGATCGGCTCGCGCATCGACATCAAGAGCGAGAGCGACGTCAAGGACGAGGTGGCGGACGCCCTCGCCCGGATGCTGCAGACCGCCATGTCGCAGACCCCCGCGCCGCGCCCGGTGGAGCTGGACGTCACCGCGGCGCCGGGCCTCCACGCCGAGGCGGCCGGGCAGCTCCGGGAGGCGGGCTTCGGCGACGTCGATACGCTGGCCGGGACCGCTGCGGAGACGCTGATGGCGCTCGGGGTCGAGGAGCTCAGCCACGAGCAGGCCGAGGGTGTGATCGAGTGGGCGAAGGCGCAGCAGGCGCAGCGGGTGGCGGACCTGGACATCGGTCCGTTCCGCACCCCCGAGGCGGCGCCGGCGGGCGCCTCGATGGGCGACGAGGATTTCATGGCGGCTCTCAGCCGCGCCTTCGCCGAGAGCGAGCAGCAGCGCGCGAGCGCGGCCCACACTCTCGGCGGCGAGGAAGAGGGCGAGGGAGCGGCCGCGGAGGCCGAGGTCCGCTCCGACGAGTCAGAGTAGTTTTTCGCGGAAGCTCTCTCCCTGACGGGCGGCGGGAGAGGGCGCGGGCCGGGGCGACTCCCGGCATTTAAGGAGTTACCAGAAAATATGGGAAAGATTCGAGTCCAGGACCTCGCGAAGATGATGGGGATCTCCAATCAGGATCTCGTCTTCAAGCTGAAGTCCATCGGCGTGCGGGTTGAAGGGGATGACGCGCACATCGACACCGACATCATCAATGCGATCCTCCAGGGCAAGAAGCTCCCCCACCCGCGGGAGGTGATCCTGCGCGACGAGCAGGCGCAGCCGGTGGTCGATCCCGCGCGCCGGCGCCTGACGACCGCGCCGGCCCCTCCGGCGGCGAATCGCCGTCCGCCCGCGAATCCGCTGCGCCCGCAGCGGCCGCGGACCCTGATCCAGAAGGTGGAGCCGCGCATCCAGACGCTGCCGATGAGCGAGCGTCCCGCTCCCCCGCCGGCGTCGGCCGCCATGACCGAGGCCGCGCCGGCCGAGCTCGCCCAGACCGAGATGGCGGCGAGCGCCGCTGGAGCCGCCGGGATGACGACCGCGGCCGCCACCATCGAGGCGCCGCCGGCCCACGCGGTCGAGGTGCAGGCGCAGACGCCGGCTCCGGCGCAGGTCCACGCTCCGGCGCCTCCCCCCGCGGCCCGCCGCGAGGCGCCGGCCCCGCCGTCCTACCGGCCCGCGGGTCCGCCGCCGAACCGGTCCGCCCCTGCGGGCGCGCGGCCCGGGGGCCCGCCGCAGGGAGCCCGGCCCGGCGGTCCTCCGGGATCGCGCCCCGGAGCCGGCAGCTCCCGCCCCGGCCCCGCGCCGACGCGGCCGGGCCAGCAGCCCGTCCCCTCCATGATGTCGACGGAGGAGCAGAAGCGGCGCGCCGCCGAGCGGATGCAGGAGCAGATCGAGCGCGACAAGCGGAAGAAGGGCACCAAGAAGCCCGGCCCGCGCACCGGAGCCGAGGAGAACCTCACCAGCTTCAAGGGAACCCTGGAGGACCTCGAGGAGGAGGATCTCGCCGCGATGAGCGGCCGCCGCCGGCGCCGCACCGAGCTGAAGAAGGACGAGGCGGAGGGCGGCAAGGTCCTCACGTTCAAGAAGGACAAGCCGGCGGGCGCGGTGATGATCGGCGAGGGCATGACCCTGCGCGAGTTCGCCGAGAAGCTCGGCGTGCGGGTGCGCGACCTGATCAACTCCCTGTTCAAGCGCGGCATCATGGCCAACATCAACCAGGTGCTGGACCCCGAGCTGGCGCAGGAGCTGGCGCGCGAGCTGGGCGTCGAGACGATGATCGTCTCCTTCGAGGAGGAGGTGCAGCTCCAGCAGGAGCTCGCCGGCGGCGCCGAGCAGCAGGAGTCCGGCGGCAAGCGGGTCTCCCGCGGGCCGGTCGTCACCATCATGGGCCACGTCGACCACGGCAAGACGTCGCTGCTCGACGCCATCCGCAAGTCGAAGCTGACCGAGGCGGAGTCCGGCGGCATCACCCAGCACATCGGCGCCTACCACGTCGACGTCAACGGGCGGCAGATCGTCTTCGTCGACACGCCGGGCCACGAGGCGTTCACCATGATGCGCGCCCGCGGCGCCCGGATCACCGACATCGTCATCCTGGTGGTGGCGGCCGACGACGGCGTCATGCCGCAGACGGTGGAGGCGATCGACCACGCCCGCGCGGCCAAGGTGCCGATCGTGGTGGCGATCAACAAGATCGACAAGCCGAACGCCAACCTCGACCGGGTCAAGAAGGAGCTCTCCGACCGCGGCCTGGTGGCCGAGGACTGGGGCGGCGACACCGTGATGGTGCCGATCTCGGCGCTCAAGCGGGAGGGTATCCCGGACCTGCTCGACATGATCCTGCTGACGGCGGACATCCTGGACCTCAAGGCCAACCCGGAGATCCCGGCCCAGGGCGCCGTGCTCGAGGCCCGCAAGGAGGTCGGCCGCGGCACCGTGGCGACCGTGCTGGTGCAGAACGGCACGCTCAAGGTGGGCGACGTCTTCGTCACCGGCTCCGCCTGGGGCAAGGTGCGCTCGATGAGCGACGACCTCGGGCACCGGGCGCAGAGCGCCGGCCCCTCGACTCCGGTCGAGGTCACCGGCTTCAACGACCTGCCGGACGCCGGCGACATGCTCCAGGTGGTGGAGGACGAGTCGAAGGCGCGCGGCATCGCCGAGTTCCGGGCGCAGGAGCAGCGCCGGCGCGGGCTCGCGCCCAGCCAGGCGCGGATGTCGCTCGACCAGCTCTTCACCCACATCCAGGAGGGGGACGTCAAGGAGCTTCCCGTCGTCCTCAAGGCGGACGTGCAGGGCTCGGTCGAGGTGTTGCGCGAGGCGCTCTCCAAGGCCAGCACGGAGAAGGTCAAGGTGCTGGTGCTCCACTCGGGGATCGGCGCCATCTCGACCAACGACGTGCTCCTCGCCTCGGCCTCGAAGGCGATCATCATCGGCTTCAACGTCCGGCCGGAGCGCAGCGCCGTCGATCTCGCCGAGAAGGAAGAGGTGGAGATCCGCCTCCACACCGTGATCTACGAGCTGATCGACGAGCTGCGCAAGGCGATGACCGGGCTGCTCGAGCCCACCTTCCGCGAGGTCTCCGCCGGTCGCGCCGAGGTGCGCGACACCTTCAAGGTGCCGAAGGTGGGCACGATCGCCGGCTGCCACGTGATCGAAGGGGTCATCCCGCGGACCGCCGCGGTGCGCCTGCTGCGCGACAACCGGGTCATCTACGAAGGCAAGATCGCTTCCCTGCGGCGCTTCAAGGACGACGCCTCCGAGGTGCGCACCGGCTTCGACTGCGGCATCGGCCTCGAGCGGTTCCAGGACTTCAAGCCGGGCGACGTCATCGAGGCCTACACCAGCGAAGAGGTGGCGCCGGTCCTGTAAACGGCGAGGCGACGCGTAGGGTGCGCTGTGCGCACCTTGCCGTCCCGGTGCGCACAGCGCACCCTTACGCGCCTGTCATGGGCAGACCCCGGAGCGCCTGAGCCGATGATCGTCGGGATTTCCGTTTTCGAGCTGCATCTCCCCACGAGCCGCAGCCTGAAGGACAAGCGGCGGGTCGTCAAATCGCTGATCGAGCGGGTGCATCAGCGCTACCGGGTCTCCATCGCCGAAACCGACTTCCACGATCTGCACCAGCGGGCGGAGATCGCGATGGCGGTGGTGGTGTCAGGCGGCGAGAGCGAGATGGAGAGGTTGATGGAAGAGGTTCGCAACATCGTGGAGAGCGACCCGGAGGTGTACCTCACCCGCTGGGACCCGCAGCTCCTGGAGGAAGGCCAGTGAGCCGCCGCACCGACCGCGTGAGCGACCTGCTGCGGGCCGAGCTCGCGGACCTCCTGCTGCGGGAGGTGCACGATCCGCGCGTCAAGCTGGCCTCGGTGACGTCGGTCGAGGTGACCTCGGACCTCCACCGGGCCATCGTGAAGATCTCGGCCCTGGGCGACGACAAGCAGCGGCAGGAGACCATCGAGGGTCTCCGCCACGCCCGGGGGTTCCTGCGCACGGAGCTGGCCAACCGGCTCCGTCTGCGGGCGACCCCCGAGCTCGTGTTCGAGCTCGATCGGGGCGCCGAGCACAGTCAACGCATCACCGACATTCTGGAGGGCCTCCATGGGCGGGATGAAAGCTCCTGAGGACCTGTTGCGGAAGATCCGGCAGGGCAACCGTTTCCTGCTGACGAGCCACGTCAATCCGGACGGCGACGCGATCGGCTCCGAGCTGGGTCTGGCGCGCCTGCTGCGCGGCCTCGGCAAGGGGGCCGTGGTGTGGAACCACGACCCGACGCCGACCGTCTACCGGCCGCTCCCCGGCAGCGAGCGGATCCACGTCGGCGAGGAGCCGCCCGCCGGCTTCCCCGACGTGTTCGACGCCATCGTCGTCCTGGAGTGCCCCAGCCCCGACCGCACCGGGCTCGAGCAGCACCTGGGCACCAAGCCGATCATCAACATCGACCACCATCTGGGCAACCAGTGCTACGGCGCGGTCAACTGGGTGGACTCCGCGGCTCCCGCCGTGGGCGAGATGATCTTCCGTCTGGCGCAGGGGCTCAAGCTGTCGCTGGATCCCGAGACCGCGAGCTGCCTCTACCTCACCCTGGTGACGGACACCGGCGGCTTCCGCTTCTCGAACGCCACGGTCGCCGCCTTCGAGGCCGCGGCCGCCCTGGTGCGCGAGGGGGCCCACCCGGAGCAGGTCTCCCAGTGGCTCTACGAGAGCCAGCCGCTGGCGGTGGTGAAGCTGACGGGCGAGATGCTCCAGACGCTGCAGATCCACGAGGGGGGACGGATCGCCACCGGGCTGCTGACCCTGGAGATGGCCCGGCGGGCCGGTGCCGCTCCCGGCGATTCGGAGGGGCTGATCGACCATCTGCGCTCGATCGCCGGCGTCGACGCCGTGGCGCTGATCCGCGAGCGCGAGGACGGCACCCACAAGGTCTCGCTGCGCAGCCGCGGCGAGGTGGACGTCGAGAAGATCGCCCGCCATCACGGCGGCGGCGGGCACCGCAACGCCGCCGGCTTCTCGATGACGGGCGGCGGCGAGGAGATCCGCCACGAGGTGGCCTCGAAGCTGGGGGCCGCGCTCAGCTCATGACGGAGATGAAGGACGGACTGCTGTTGCTCGACAAGGACCCGGGATTCACCTCGCACGACGCCGTGCAGCGGGTGCGCCGGGTCCTGAAGCAGAAGAAGATCGGCCATTGCGGCACGCTGGACCCGGACGCCACGGGACTGCTCCTGCTGACGCTGGGGACGGCGACCCGGCTGACCCGGTTCCTGATCCGGGCCCCCAAGATCTACGAGGGGATGATCCGTTTCGGCGTCGCGACCGACACCTACGACGCTTCCGGCCGGGTGACCTCCGAGGCGAGCCCCGAGGCCGTCGCGGCGCTGACGCCGGAGGCGGTGGCCGCGGCGATGCGCGGCTTCGAGGGGGAGATCCAGCAGCAGCCGCCCCCCTACTCCGCCAAGAAGGTGCAGGGGGTCAAGTACTACGAGCTGGCCCGCCGGGGGGAGGAGGTGCCGTCCGAGACCAAGGACGTCACGGTCTACGAGTTCACCCCCATCAGCGGCATCGAGGAGGGCGGCTGCCTACGCTTCCGGCTCTCCTGCTCCTCGGGGACCTACGCCCGGGGCTTGGCGCACGACCTGGGCGCCGCCCTCGGGGTGGGAGCGCACCTCGCCCAGCTGCGCCGCACCCGGATCGGCGGCTTCCGGACGGAGGACGCCCTCCGGCTTCCCCGGCTCGAGGAGCTGGTCCAGGCCGGCGAGCCGCTGGGGCCGGCGTGGATCCCGTTCGATCAGATCCCGCTCCCCTTCGGCGAGGTCACCGCCGACTCGCAGCAGGAGACCCGGATCAGCCACGGCCAGACCGTGCTGGTGCGGGAGCTCGACGGCGAGGAGGGGGATTGGGTCAAGCTGATCAACCGGCGGCGGGAGTTCATCGCCGTCGGCACCGTCGTCGAGAGGATCGGCTCCGCCGGGGTCGGCATCGTCCAGCCCCGCGTCGTCTTTCGTTGAGGATTCGCGCAGGAGGCTTGGGAGGGCGCAGCATGCTGCGCCCCTACGATCGGAGAGCCCGGAGGCCGCCTGTGCTACACTGTAGCCTGAGAGAAATGTAAGGAGGAGTTTGCTTTGGCGCAAACCAGGGAAATCAAAGAGAGAATCATCACCGATTACCGGACGCACGGGCAGGATACCGGGTCGCCCGAGGTGCAGGTCGCCCTTCTGACCAGCCGGATCAACGAGCTGACCGAGCACTTCAAGACCCACACCAAGGATCACCACAGCCGCCGCGGCCTGCTGAAGCTCGTGGGCCAGCGTCGCCGCCTGCTCGACTATCTGAAGGGGAAGGATCTGGAGCGCTACCGCTCGACCATCGAGCGCCTCGGGATCCGCAAGTAGCCCCCCCACCGACCGACTCGGCAGGAAAGAGTCCCGGGTTTCCTCCTACCCGGATCCCGGGACCCTGCGATCCTCCGGACCTTCGGCTCCTCGGCCCCTCCGAGACTCCGAGCGGCGACGCCCAGGCGCATGGGCCGGTCCGGACTGTAGGCAGACGAGAACAAAGCGACCAAGAGAGAAAGAAAACATCCATGAAGCAACGCAAAGAAATCAGCATCGGCGCAGGCACCCTGATCATCGAATCGGGCTACCTGGCCAAGCAGGCCAACGGGTCCTGCACCGTCCGACTCGGCGACACCGTCGTGATCGCCACCGCCTGTATGGAGAACAAGGGCCCCGCGGAGCGGGACTTCCTGCCGCTCACGGTCGACTATCGTGAGTACACCTACGCCGCCGGACGCATCCCGGGCGGCTTCTTCAAGCGCGAAGGGCGGCCCTCGGAGAAGGAGATCATCACCTCGCGCCTGATCGACCGTCCGCTGCGTCCCCTGTTCCCCGAGGGCTATAAGGCCGACACCCAGATCATCTCCTTCTGCCTGTCGGCCGACGGCGAGAACGACCCCGACATCCTGGCCATCAACGGCGCCTCGATCGCGCTGGTGCTCTCCGACATCCCGTTCTACCACCCGGTGGGCGCGGTGCGGGTGGCCCTGATCGACGGCGAGGTGGTGATGAACCCCGCCAACAGCCTGCGCGACGTGTCGGACCTCGACCTCGTCGTGGTCGGCACCGAGGACGCGGTGGCGATGGTCGAGGCCGGCGCCAACCAGGTCTCCGAGGAGCTGATCCTCGAGTGCATCTGGCGCGGCCACCAGGAGATCAAGAAGATCATCAAGGCGCAGCACGAGATGTTCCGCGAGGGCAACCGCGAGAAGCCGATGTGGGCGCCGCCCGAGCTCTACCCCGAGTCGCTCTACGAGCAGGTCAAGGGGGAGATCTACGCGCCGCTCAAGGCGGCCCTCTTCACCAAGGGCAAGTTCGAGCGCAAGAACGCGGTCAGCGCCGTGGTCAAGCCCTACGTCGAGCAGATCCCCGAGGAGGAGGCGGAGAAGAAGACCCACGCCAAGCGGATCGTCGGCCGCCTCGAGGAGGAGATCCTGCGCGAGGTGGTGCTCAACGAGCGCATCCGCTTCGACGGCCGGCGCCTCGACGAGATCCGGCCGATCGCGATCGACGTCGGGCTGCTGCCCCGCACCCACGGCTCGGCGCTGTTCACCCGCGGCGAGACGCAGGGCCTGGTCTCGGCGACGCTCGGCACCAGCCGCGACGCCCAGGTGATCGAGGAGTACGAGGGCGAGAGCATCCAGAAGTTCCTGCTGCACTACAACTTCCCGCCCTTCTCCGTCGGCGAGGTCAAATTCCTGCGCGGCCCCGGCCGGCGCGAGATCGGCCATGGCGTGCTGGCCCGGCGGGCGCTGCTCCCCGTGCTGCCGCACGAGGACGAGTTCCCGTACACGGTGCGCGTCGTCTCCGACATCCTGGAGTCGAACGGCTCCTCGTCGATGGCCACCGTCTGCGGCGGCTCGCTCGCCCTCTTCGACGCCGGCGTGCCGCTCCTCGCCCCGGTGGCGGGCGTCGCGATGGGCCTGATCAAGGACGGCGACAACTTCGCGGTGCTCTCCGACATCGCCGGCCAGGAGGACCACTACGGCGACATGGACTTCAAGGTCGCCGGCACCCGGCAGGGCGTCACCGCGCTCCAGATGGACATCAAGATCACCGGCGTCACGCGGGAGATCATGAAGGTCGCCCTGGAGCAGGCGAAGGCCGGCCGGATGCACATCCTGGAGATCATGGAGGGGGCCATGCCCCAGGCGCGGACCGACATCTCCAAGTTCGCGCCGCGTCTCTACACGCTGCAGATCGCCAAGGAGAAGATCCGCGACGTCATCGGACCCGGCGGCAAGACGATCCGGTCGATCATCGAGGAGACCGGCTGCAACATCGAGATCGAGGACGACGGCCGGGTGATCATCGCCTCGCCCGACGAGCCGGCGGCCCGGCGCGCCATCCAGATGGTGGAGCGCCTGACGCAGGTGCCCGAGATCGGCAAGATCTATACCGGCACAGTGCGGCGCATCGAGGCCTACGGCGCCTTCCTGGAGATCATGCCGGGCACGGACGGGCTCCTGCACATCAGCGAGCTCGCCCCGTACCGCGTCCGCGAGGTCACCGACCTCCTCAAGGAGGGCGACGAGGTCGAGGTCAAGGTCGTCAACATCGACGAGCAGGGCAAGATCCGGCTCTCCCGCAAGGCCGTGATCATGGAGTCGCCCGACTACGACCCCTCCCAGTACGAGGGGATGGAGATGGCGATGGCCGGTGGCGGTGGCGAGCGTAGCGAGGGCGGCGGCGACCGCGGCGGCCGGGGCGGCGACCGTGGAGGCCGGGGCGGAGACCGCGGCGGCTTCCGGGGCGGCCGCGGCGGTGGTGGCGGCGGCCGGGGTGGCGATCGGGGCGGCCGGAGTGGCGGCAACCGCTAGCCTTTTCTTCCCTCCCTCTTCGAGCGTGACGGGCGGCCCGCGGGCCGCCCTTTTCTTTTCCTCTCGGCTACACTTCACCCATGGCAGACTTCGTGAGCCGCGACGCCCTCGTCTCCTATCTCGACGAGTACCTGGACTCCCGCGGACGGGACTACGGCCCGAACGGCCTCCAGGTGGAGGGGCGGGAGGAGATCCGGAAGGTCGTCACCGGCGTCTCGGCCTGCCGGGAGCTGTTCGTGCGCGCCCGGGAGGCCGGCGCGGACGCCGTGCTGGTCCATCACGGCCTGTTCTGGGAGGGGATGCCCCGCACGTTGACCGGGTTCCAGTACCGCCGGGTGGCGGAGCTGATCCGGGGGGAGATGAGCCTGCTCGCCTATCATCTGCCGCTCGACCGGCATCTCGGGGTGGGGAACAACGCGGTCGCCGGCCGCGAGATCGGGCTCCAGGGAATCGAGCCCTTCGGCCTGCACGACGGACTGCCGCTGGGGGTGAAGGGGCGCTTCCCCGAGCCGGTTCCGGCCGCGGAGCTCGTGGAGCGCTGCCGCCGGGTCTACGCCCAGGAGCCGCTCGCCTACCTGGCGGGCCGGGCGTCCGTCTCGACGCTCGGCATCATCAGCGGCGGCGGTCAGAGCGAGTTCTACTCGGCCATCGAGGAGGGGCTCGACGCCTACATCACGGGAGAGGTCACCGAATGGGTGATGAACGTGGCGCGGGAGACCGGGGTCCACTATCTCGCTGCCGGCCACTATGCGACCGAGCGGCTGGGCGTCCGCGCCCTCGGCGAGCACCTCGCGGAGCGGTTCGGGATCGCGGCCGAGTTCGTGGACGTGCCGAACCCGGCCTGAAGACTACTCCGCCGCTTTCCGGAACAATCGGTAGAAATTCTCCCCCGTCCGCCGGCAGACCTGCTCGTAGGTCTCGCCCGTCTCGCGGGCCAAGCGCTCGGCGATCTCGACCACGAAGGCGGGACGGTTCGGCTTGCCGCGGTGGGGGACCGGCGCGAGGTAGGGAGTGTCCGTCTCGACGAGACAGCGATCCGGCGGCAGGAGCGGGATCACCTCGCGGACATTGTCGGCCCTGGGAAAGGTGATCATCCCGGTGAATCCCAGATAGAAACCGTGGCCGATCAGCTCCTCCGCCATGGCCAGCCCGCCGGCGAAGGAGTGGAAATCCGCCTGGAGGTCCCAGAAGGCCGGCTCGCGGACGACCGCCAGCATCTCCTCGTTGCTGTCGCGGTTGTGGACCACGACCGGGAGCCCGAGCTCGACCGCCAGGGTCCACTGGTCGCGCAGGGCCCGGAATTGCGCCTCGCGCGGCGAGTGGTCGTAGAAGAAGTCGAGCCCGCACTCCCCCACCGCCACGGCCCTGGGATCGGCGAGATACGAGCGGAGCCGGTCCACGTCGCCATCCTTCCAGGATGAGGCGTCGTGGGGGTGGGTCCCCAGGGCGCACCAGACGTCCGTGTGGCGATGGCAGAAGGCGAGGACGTCCTCGGCCTCGTCCAGCTGGATGGCGGGAACCAGGAACCCCCGCACCCCGCGCTCCCGGGCCGCGTCGAGGGCGCGCTCGCGCTCCTCGGGCGGCAGGCTCTGGAGATGGCAGTGGGAGTCGATCGGGCCCGAGAGGTCTTTCACTTGACCCGGGTGCCGTTGGGGACCTGGGCTCCCGGATGGAGCAGGACCGGCTTGCCGTCGAGCGAGGCGGCGAGGACCATTCCCTGGGACTCGACGCCCATCAGCTTGGCGGGCTGGAGGTTCGCCGCCACCACCACCTGCTTGCCCACCAGATCCTCCGGCTTGTAGGCGAGCGCGATGCCGGCGACGATCGTGCGCGGCGAGCCCTCGCCGAGGTCGGCCGTCAGCTTCAGCAGCTTGTTCGACTTCGGCAGCGGCTCGGCGGCGACGATGGTCGCCACCTTGAGCTCAGCCTGGAAGAACTGGTCGATCGTGATCAGGTTCGTCTTTTCGGAGACGTTGGGGGCATCGGGCGCGTCGGTGGCGGCGGTCTCCATCGTCTTCGCTTTCTCCTGGGCTTGGGCGCGGGCCTCGCCGAGGTAGGCTTCCTTGTCGATCCGCGGGAAGAGGGGCGCCGGCGCGGGCAGCTCGGCGTCCGTGGGCGTGCCTCCCCAGCGCAGCGCGTCGAGGGCGGTGGGGGGAGTCGCCGTGCCGATCGCGGCGAGCACCTGCGGCGCCACCCGCGGCATCACGGGGAGGAGAGCGGTGGCCACGATCCGCACGGCTTCGAGCCCGCTCCACAGGATGCGGGCGAGCGCCGGCGTGGGACCCTCGGTCTTGATCAGCTTCCAGGGCTCGCGGCTGACGATGTACTGGTTGGTCTCCGCGAGCAGCCGCCAGAGGCTCTCGAGCGCGCGGCTGAAGGCGAGGTCCTCCATGGCGGTGCGGTACTCTTCCACGGCCTGCCTGGCCACCGGGGCCAGCTCGCTGTCGCCGCAGGCTTCGGGCGGCGTCCTGCCGCCGAAGGCGTTCCGGGAGAGGGTCACCAGCCGGCTCACGGTGTTGCCGAGATCGTTCGCCAGGTCGCTGTTGTAGCGGTCGACGAACCCCTCGTCCGAGAAGTTCGCGTCCTGGCCGAAGACCATCTCGCGCAGCAGGAAATAGCGGACGTTGTCGCCGCCGAAGCGGTCGATCAGCTCGTCCGGACGCACCAGGTTGCCCGACGACTTGGACACCTTGCGGCCGTCGCGCTGCCACCAGCCGTGGGCCCAGACCACGGTCGGCACCGGCACGCCGGCCGACATCAGGAAGGCCGGCCAGTAGACGGCGTGGAAGCGGAGGATGTCCTTGCCCACGAGGTGGAGCCGGACGTCGCCGTTCTCCCAGAACTTCTTGTACAGCGCGCCATCCCCCGGGTCCCCGAAGCCCAGGGCGCTGACGTAGTTCGTCAGGGCGTCGAGCCAGACGTAGATGGTCTGTCCCGGACGGCCGGGGAACGGGATGCCCCACTCCAGGTTGGCGCGGGAGACGGAGAGGTCGCGCAGGCCGGACTCGACGAAGGAGCGGACCTCGTTCAGGCGGCTCTCCGGGCGCACGAACTCGGGATGCTCCGCATAGAGGTCGAGGAGCGGCTGCTGGTACCGCGAGAGGCGGAAGAAGATGTTCTCCTCGGACTTCCACTCGACCTGCGTGCCGTGGACCGGGCAGGTCTTCTCCGGTCCCAACTCCTTCTCGGTGTAGTAGGTCTCGCAGGGCGGGCAGTACCACCCCTCGTGACGGGCGGTGTAGAGGTCCCCCGCCGCCTCGATGCGGCGGACGATCTCGATCACGCCCTCGTGGTGCCGCTTCTCGGTCGTCCGGATGAAGTCGTCGTAGGAGAACCCCAGCCGGTCGCGCAGCTTGCGATACTCGGCCACCACCCGGTCCGCCAGGACGATCGGCTCGATCCCCTCGGCGCGGGCGGCCCGCTCGATGTTCTGGCCGTGTTCGTCCGTCCCGGTGAGATAGCGGACCTCGAGCCCCGCCATCCGCTGATAGCGCGCCAGGGTGTCGCCGACGGTGGTCGTGAAGATGTGCCCGATGTGGGGCAGCGCGTTCACGTAGTAGATCGGGGTGGTGAGATAGAAGGTCGTCATGGGGAGGGGGATTGTAGCAAAGCGGACGCGGGAGGTCCGGGATCAGGCCAGGTCGTCCGGAGTGAACCGGTGGCGCGTGCCGCAGAAGGCGCAGTCGGCCTCGATGGCACCGTCGTCGGCGCGCAGATAGTCGCGGTCCTCCGCCGGCAGCAGGGCGAGGTGATTGAGCAGGCGCTCCCGGCTGCAGCGGCAGCGGTAGCGCAGGGGCAGGACCTCCTTGACCTCGCGGTCGAGCCCGGCGAGGACCCGCTCGACGACGTGTCCGGCTCCCCCCTCCTCGATCAGGTGGCTGATGCCGCGGATGCCGGCGATGTTGCTCTCCAGTTGCGCGACCGTCTCTTCCGGCGCGCCCGGCAGCACCTCGACGACCATGCCGCCGGCCGCGGCGACGCCGCTCGGCTTGCCGAGGACGCCCAGCAGCACGGCCGACCGGGTCTGCTCGCTCTGCGCCAGGTAGAAGGCCACGTCCTCGCCGATCTCGCCGCTCACCAGCTCGACCTGGCTCTGGTAGCTGTTGCCCTGCTCGTACTCGCGGAGCACGCGGAGGTATCCCTTACCCACCGCCCGGCCGACGCCCAGCTTGCCGCCCGGCCAGTCCGGGACCTGCACCCGCCCGTCCCCCACCAGGCCCCGGAGATTGCCCTCGTCGTCCGCCTCGGCGAGGACGCGGAGGATGGGCCCGTCGCCGCGGACCTCCAGCATCAGGCGGCTCGGCGTCTTGGTGGAGAGGCGGTGCAGCAGGGCCGCTCCGGCCAGGCAGCGGCCGAGGGCCGCGGCCGGCACCGGCCAGAGATCGAAGCGGTCGCGCACCTCTTCCATGACGTTCGTGATGTCGGCGACGGCCCAGCGGAGGGCGCCGTTGCCGGCCATCCCCAGCTCGAGCGTCCCCTGCGCGGGGGTCGATGTCTCGTTCGATTCCATGTCCAATGAAACAGCTCTAGGATTCGAGATCGCCCGCCGCCGACAGGGCGGCGCGGTAGACGTCGCGCCAGGGGGCTCCGCTGGCGAGCGCCAGCCGGCGGCAGTCCTCGAACTCGGGCGCCAGGGCGAGCGGGCGGCCGCCGAGGCGGGCGCGCTTGATCCTCACGGTACCGAACGCCGTGGAAACCTCCAGAATTTCCCGCTCCGCCTCGAAGCGCGAGGCGGCGTGGTAGCGGCAGCCGAGGGAGCCGGACTCGGCGAGGAGGACCCCCGCCAGCTCCGCCAATTGCGGGCGGCGGCAGAGCAGGGTCACCAGGGTGCCCGGCCGGTTCTTCTTCATCTGGACGGGGGTGAAGAAGACGTCGAGGGCGCCGCCGTCGAGCAGGCGCTCCATCAGGAATCCGAAGCCCTCTCCCGGCAGATCGTCGACCTCGGCCTCGACGACGATCACCTCTGAACGCGAGCGGACGGTATCCTCCCGGCTCCGCAGCAGGCGCAGGGCATTGGGGTGGGTCGGGAGGTCCTTCTTCCCCAGGCCGTACCCCACGCCGTCGAGCGTCATGGCGGGGAGCTCCAGGAACTCGTCCACCAGCTCGGCCAGGATCACCGCGCCCGTGGGCGTGGTCAGCTCGCCGCCCGGGCCGCCGAAGACGGGGACGCCGCGCAGCAGCTCGGCCGTGGCGGGCGCCGGGATCGGCACCTCGCCGTGGGCCATCCGTATCCGGCCGCTCCCCAGGTTCACCGGGCCGCAGGTGAGCCGCGCCGGCGCCAGGTGCTCGGCGGCGGCGGCGGCCCCCACGAGGTCGACGATCGAGTCGATCGCTCCCACCTCGTGGAAGTGGACGCGCTCGACCGGCATGCCGTGCGCCTTCGCCTCCGCCTCTCCCAGCCGCTGGAAGAGCCGCAAGGCCCGCTCCTGGACGGGACCGGTGAGGCTGCTCCGCTGGATCATCTCCCGGATCTCGGAGAGTCCCCGCGTGGGCCCGTGATGATGATGGTGCCCGTGGTCATGACCATGATCGTGCGGGTGTTGATGCCCATGATCGTGGGGGTGAGCCACCTCCTCCGGGTCGGGGCCCTCGATCGGCCTGCCGTCCGCGAGGACGCGGAAGCGGGTGCCGGCGAAGCCGCCGCGCGACGCCTTGCGGGCCTCGACCGAGATCCCCGGCAGCCCGAGCCGGGCCACGACGTCCGCGAGCACCTCGACCGGCATCCCGAGGTCGAGGCAGGCGCCCAGAAACATGTCGCCGGCGATGCCGCTGCTGCAATCCAGGTGATAGCTCGCCATGGCGGGGAAGGCTACCACGCGCCTTTTTCCCTGAGCGAAACCCAGCGCCCGCGGTTCCCCAGGACGACGTGGTCGATCAGGCGGAGGCCCACGATCTCCGCGGCCTCGGCGATGCGCCGGGTGAACAGGAGATCCTCGGCGCTGGGCGAGGGGTCGCCACTCGGGTGGGTGTGGAACAGGTAGATCGCCGCCGCGCCGCGCTGGAGGCACTCGCGGAGGATCTCCCGCGGCTCGACCGCGATGCGGCTGATGGTGCCGCGGAACATCTCCCGTTCCCCCAGCAGGCGGCTGCGGGCGTCGAGGAAGAGCGCTCCCATCACCTCCTGGTCGCAGGTGTGGTAGCGGAGGGCGAGGTAGCGCGCCACGTCCACCGGGCGGGAGAGCGGCTCGCCGTCGAGGAGCTGCTCGCGGGCGAACCGGCGGCCGAGCTCCACAGCGGCGAGGAGCGCCGCCGTCTTGGCGGCCCCAAGGCCGTTGCGCCGCAGCGAATGGGGCGTCGCCGTGAGGAGGCCGGCGAGCCCGCCGTTCTCGCGCAGCACGTCCATGCCCATCTGCAGGGCGGAGACCCCGACGCGCCCCGTGCGCAGGAGCACGGCGAGCAGCTCGGAGTCGGCAAGGGAGCTGCCGCCGTGCTGGAGCAGGCGTTCCCGGGGCCGCTCGCCCTTGGGCAGCTCGCGGATCAGGTAGTCGGTGGTCATCGGGTCCTTTCGATCGCCGCGATCAAGGCCGGTAAAGCCTCCCCCGCCGGGGCGGCGAGGCGCAGGTCCATGATCCTGGAGAAGGGCGTGGGCTCCGGGTTGATCTCGATCAGGCAGGCGCCGGCCTGGTGCGCCAGCTCGATCAGGCCGGCCGCGGGATAGACCGTGGCCGACGTGCCCACGGAGAGGAACAGGTCGCAGAACGTCGCCTCCTCGTAGGCCTGGACGATCGCCTCCTCGGGGAGGCTCTCGCCGAACCAGACCACCGCCGGACGGAACCTGCCGCGGCAGGCACAGACCGGCGGCCGCTCGGCGGATTCGGCGACCGCCTCGCCCATCTCCCGGGACCGGCCGCAGCGCTCGCAGACGGCGCGGGCGATCGTGCCGTGCAGCTCCAGGAGACTCCGGCTGCCCGCGCGCTGGTGGAGACCGTCGACGTTCTGCGTCACCACCCTCACGGAGGGGAAGAGGGTTTCCAGCCTCGCGATCGCGTGGTGGGCGGGGTTGGGCGCGGCCGCCGCGGCCTGGGCGTAGCGCCAGGCGTACCACCGCCAGACCTTCGCCGGATCGGCGTGGAAGGCCTCGGGCGTGGCGAGCTCCTCGGGACGCATCCGCTCCCACAGGCCGCCCGCGCCGCGGAAGGTGTCGAGACCGCTCTCGCGCGAGACCCCGGCGCCCGAGAACACCACCACGCGCTCCGCCACCCGCACCCGTTCGCGAATCTCGTCGGAAAGCTCCAGGGGTTCCATCCTTCTCCTTTCTCCTGGTTCATGCTACAAACGCCGCCGCTCCGTCATCCAGCTCCCCAACGACAGGAATCTCTCATGCCCTACCTGCCCAGCAACTTCGGCCTCCTCGACGCCGAGACGAGCGGCTACGGGACCAGCCGCGTCGCCGTCCTCCCCGTCCCCTTCGAGCGCACGACCTCGTACGGCAAGGGGACGCTGGGCGGCCCCGCGGCGATCCTCCGGGCGTCCCAGGCGATGGAGCTCTACGACGAGGAGCTGGGCGCCGAGCCGTACGTCCAGGGGATCGCGACCCTCCCCTCCTTCCTCCCCGAGGCGTTCGACATGGGGGAGGGCTTCGCCGAGCTGCGGGCCGAGGCGAAGACCCATATGGAGAAGGGCAAGTTCCTGGTCACCCTCGGTGGCGAGCACAGCCTAACCCAAGCGCCGGTCCAGGCGGCCCACGAGACGTTCGGCGAGATCGGGGTGGTGCAGTTCGACGCCCACTCCGACCTGCGGGAGGAGTTCGAGGGCACGCCCTACAGTCACGCCAGCGTGATGAAGCGGATCGTGGATTCAGGGGTGCCGACGCTGGCGGTCGGCATCCGCTCGCTCTCGGCGCCCGAGGCCCGGCTCATCCGGGAGCGGCGCCTGCCGGTGATCTGGGGGCACCAGCTCGACAGCGCCGAGGAGCTGTTCCCGCGGCTGCTGGAAGACCTTCCCGAAAAAATCTATCTCACCTTCGACATCGACTACTTCGACCCGTCGCTGGTCCCCGCGACGGGGACGCCCGAGCCGGGCGGCGGCCACTGGTATCCCACGCTCCGCCTGCTCCGCTACCTGTTCCAGACCCGGACCGTCGTGGCCATGGATCTGATCGAGCTGGCGCCGGTCGGCGGGCACCCGGCGAGCGACTTCCTGGCGGCGAAGCTGATCTACAAGTGCCTGGGATATCTGTGGGATAAGGAAGGCAGGCCGGCGGCGGGCGGTTGAGCCTTCTCCGGGTCCGCAACTTCTCCGGACACCGGAGGGAACAGCTCGCCGCTCTCCTCCCCCGCCGTTCGTCTCGCCAGCCATCTCCCCGTGGCGAAACCGAGCGACATGCCGTGGCCGTTGAGGCCGGCGGCATAGATCGCCGCGGGGATGCCCGGCGCCTCTCCCACCCGGGGGAGCCCGTCCGGGGTGAAGGCCATGATGCCCGCCCAGCGATGCCGGATGGGGCGGTCCGCGAGGAGGGGGAAGGACTCGCGGAGAAACTCCTCCAGAGCTCCCTGGACCCTGGCCGTGGGCTTCTCCTCGAAACCGACCTCGGTATCCCGCGCCGCCCACCGGCAGCCTCCCAGAATGAAGGTGCCGTCGGGGAGCTGGCGCAGGTACTCGTAGCCGTCGTTCACGTACCATACCCCGCTGAGATCCCGGCGTCCCGGAGCGGTGGCCAGGATCTGGCCGCGGACGGGACGGATCTCGCCGTGGAGGTGCGGGAGGAGCGCCGGGGCGTAGGCGTTGAGCGCCAGGACCACCCGCTCGGCGAGGAGATGGCCGCCGTCGGTGAGGAGCCGGACGCGATCGCCCGCGGGCTCCAGAGCGCGGACGCGCACCCCGGTGCGCACCTCGCCGCCGGCCCGGGTGACGAGACCGGCCATCCCCCGGCAGAGGCGGACGGGATCGAGGCCGCCGTCCCGCGGCTGGAACAGGGCGCCGCCCAGCCGGTCGCTGCCGGTCGCCCGGCGGACCTCGGCGGCGTCCCGCCATTCGAGCTGAAGACCGATCGCCGCCAGCCGCTCGCCGCTCTCGCGCAGCTCCCGCTCCTGTCCGGCGTCGCCGGCCAGGGCGGCGATCCAGCTCCCTTCGCGGACGAGCTCGCAATCGATCCGGCCGGGGTCGAGCAGCTCGCCGCACAGCAGCTCGCGGTTCTCCCGCGACAGCTCCCAGAGCCGGCGGGCCGCCGCCTCGCCGATCGCACGGACGAGCGCGGTGTAGGGCTCGGCCGTGCCGGTGATCAGAAACCCGGCGTTCCTGCCCGAGGCGTGGGAGGCGACGCCGTCCGCGTCGAGCACCAGGGGACGACGGCCGGAGCGCGTCAGCCAGTAGGCCGTCGACAGGCCGACGACGCCGGCGCCGACGACGACGGTCCCGACCTCCTCCGGGGCGTGCCCGCGGGCGAGCCAGAGGGACGGAACGCTAGCCAACCAGGACGCTCCCGCCGTTGACGTTGAGGATCTCGCCGGTGATGTGCCGGGCGAGGGGAGAGGCGAGGAAGAGCACGGGGCCGGCGATGTCCTCGGGAGTCGCCACCCGGCGGAGCGGGATCGACGCGAGCGCCGCCTGCCGCCGCTCGCCGGAGAGGGCCTCGGCGGTCATGTCGGTGTCCACCCAGCCTGGGGCCACCGCGTTGACGCGGATGGCCGGCGCCAGCTCGGACGACCAGGACTTGGTCGCCGAGATCAGGGCGCCCTTGCTCGCCGCGTAAGCGCTGTAGAAAGCCTCGCCGCGCTGGCCGGCGGTGGAGCTGACGTTGATGATGGAGGCGTCCTCCGAGCCCACGAGCAGCGGGATGGCGCAGCGGGAGGAGAGGAAGGGGCCCACGACGTTGACGGCGAGCGTCGCCTGCAACCGCTCGTGACTGAGCTGCGCCAGCGGATCGTGGACCCAGACGCCGGCGTTGTTGATCAGGCAGTCGAGCCCGCCCCAGCGGGCCTCGACGGAGTCGAAGAGCTTGCAGACCTGGTCGGGATCGGTGACGTCGCAGCGGACCGCCGAGTGGGGGGCGTCCGAGATGCCGCGCAGCTCCCGCAGCACCGCGGCCGCCCGGTCGCCGCTCGCCAGATATTGCAGGATCACCGAGGCGCCGGCGCGGGCGAACAGGCGGCAGCACGCGGCGCCGATGCCGCGGCTGCCCCCCGTCACCACCACCCGGCGCCCGGTGAGATCGATCACGCGGCCTCGACCACCATCGCGATCCCCTGCCCGCCGCCGATGCAGGCCGAGGCGACGCCGCGGCCGCCGCCCCGCCGCTTGAGCTCCTTGAGGAGGGTGATCAGCAGGCGCGTGCCGCTCGCTCCCAGCGGATGGCCGAGCGCGATGGCGCCGCCGTTGACGTTGAGCTTGTCGACGTCGAGGTCGAGATCCTTGATGACGGCGAGGATCTGCCCGGCGAACGCCTCGTTGATCTCGAACAGATCCACGTCCCCGAGCTCCATTCCGGCCTTGGCGAGCGCCGCCCGGATCGCCGGCGCCGGGCCGATCCCCATGCGCGAGGGCTCGACGCCCACCACGGACCAGGAGACGATGCGGCCGAGCGGCTTCCAGCCGCGCTCCCGAGCCCGCTCGGCGGTGCTCAAGATCATCATCGCCGCGCCGTCCACGATGCCGGAGGCGTTGCCGGCGGTGACGAAGCCGTCCTTGTCGAAGGCGGTCGGCAGGCCGGCCAGATCCTCCATCGTGGTCTCCGGGCGCAGGTGGTCGTCGCGGTCGACGAGCTTCGCCCGCTTGCCCTTCCCCACCTCGACGGGAATGACCTCCTCACTCATCTTGCAGCTCGTCCAGGCTTCGCCCGCCCGCTGCTGCGAGCGGATGGCGAACCGGTCCTGCTCCTCGCGGCTGATGCCGTAGTCGCGCGCCAGGTTGTTGCTCGTCTGGGCCATGTAGCAGCCGCAGTAGCTGTCCATCAGCGAGACCATCAGAAGGTCCTGGAGCTGCCCCTGGCCCAGCTTGAAGCCACGCCGGGCGCCCCAGATGACGTGCGGCGCCTGCGACATGTTCTCCATGCCGCCCACCAGGCAGGTGGTGGCGTCGCCGGTGAGGATCGCCTGGGCGCCCGAGATGACCGACTGGACGCCGGAGCCGCAGAGCCGGTTGACGGTGAGCGCCGGGACCTCCTTCGGCACGCCGGCCCTGAGCGCCACGTGGCGGGCGCCGTAGATGGCGTCGGGCGAGGTCTGCAGGGCGTTGCCCACCACGGCGTGATCGATCTCCCCGGGATCGATCCCCGTCTTCTCGAACAGGGCGCGCGCCGCGTGCGCCGCCAGCTCGATCGCCGAGACGTCGGCGAAGGAGCCGTTGTAATCGGCCATCGGGGTGCGCACCCCGTCGACCAGGACCAGATCACGAATCTCCATGAGTGGATGTCTCCCTCTTCCCTTGCAAGCGTTCGGGCGCGGTCGCCACACGGTGGAAGCGCCGGCGCCAGCGATTCATGTCGACGAAAGGATCGACGCGCGAGCCGAGCAGCACGAGCACCCGCCCCCGCTCCGGGTCGATCCAGAAACTGTTCCCCGCGAAACCGGTATGACCGAAGGCCGTGGGCGGGAGCGCCCGCCCCGCGCTGCCGCGGAGCGTCCGCCGCCACCAGCCCAGGGCGAACGGGCCGCCGCCCGACAGAGCGCCGGCCACGCCCTCCGGTGTCAACAAACGTCCCGGCGCGAGCCATTCCACGCCGAGCCGCCACAGGTCGCGCGCGCCGCCGAACAGGCCGGCGTGCCCGCAGACCTCTCCGATCCCGGCCAGGAAGCGGCCGTTGCCGTCCTGGGGCCGGCCGACGGGCGGAGGCCCGAGATCCGGCACCGCCAATCCCTGCT
>DASWRX010000255.1:0-10693 GCA_036402955.1 Thermoanaerobaculia bacterium | reverse complement strand
TTCTTTGCCGGACTTTGATGTACAATATTTATTCATAGCCCCTTCGAAGTTCACAAATACTTCGAAGATCTCTCATCGACAAGGAGATTCTATGTCCCGGTTCCGACTCCTGTTCCTGCTCGCCGCCGTCGTCATCGCCGTCGTTCAGGCCCGTCCCGCTCACGCCGGGTTCGGCAACGGTCAGAGTTGTTCGTACGACGACCAGTGCCCCCAGCACTACCACTGCTGCTCCTGCCAGTGCATCATCGGCTTCTGCGACCCCTGGAACGTCTGCTCCTAGAGGCGTTGCAGGCGGCCCGCGGCTCAGTCCCCAGTGGGATCGAGGCGCGGGCCGCCTGCCGGGCTCAGCGGCAGCCGGACGCGGAAGGTCGAACCGTGGCCGGCGCGGCTTTCGACGTCCACCTGGCCGCCGTGGGCCTGGGCGATGTGCTTGACGATGGCGAGGCCGAGACCGGTGCCGCCCTCCTCGCGGGCGCGGCCCTTGTCCACCCGGTAGAACCGCTCGAAGATGCGGGGGATCGCCTCCGGCGGAATGCCGATCCCCGTGTCGCTCACCTCCAGCGCCACCTCGCCGCCGCAGCACGCCAGACGGACCGTGATCCTGCCGTCCGGCCGGTTGTATTTGATCGCGTTGTCCAGCAGGTTGAGGAGCAGGCGCTCCAGATTGCCGGCGTCCCCCTGGACCGGCGGGATCTCCTCGTCCAGGAGCTCGATCGTCACCCCTTTCTCGCGCGCCGCCGGCGCCAGCAGATCCACGGCATGGCGGGCGATGGCGTCGAGGCTCACCGGCTCGCGGTCGAGGGCGGCGTCCACGCCTTCCAGGCGGGAGAGAATCAGCAGGTCGTCGAGCAGCTCCTGGAGACGGCGGCACTGGCTGAGGATGCGGTCGGTGAACCGCTTGGCGGTGGGCGGCTCGTCGAGGGCGCCGTCGCGCAGCGTCTCGGCGTAGCCGCGGATGGCGGCGAGCGGGGTCTTGAGCTCGTGGGAGACGTTGGCCACGAAGTCGCGCCGCATGTCGGCCACGCGGGTGAGCTCGGTGGTGTCGCGGGCGGCGACCACCGCTCCGCGTTCGCCTCCGGAGAGGACGGCGCTCGCCAGCAGGAGCGTCCGCCGCTCGGGCGAGGGGAGCACGATCTGCGCGCTGTGCGGCCTGGCCAGGCGCAGGGTGTCCTCGATCAGCCGCGCGAATCCGGGGTGGCGGATGATCTCCAGGGCGGGTCGGCCGGTGAAGTCCCCCACCAGATCGAAGAGGCGGTAGAAGGCGGGGTTGATCATCTGGGCGCGGCCGTCGGGGCCGACCACGAGCACCCCCTCGGACATGCTGGCGAGGATCTCCTGGAGATGATCGCGTTCCTGGCTGACCGCCTCGACCTGCTGCTCGGCGGCGGCGGCCAGCCGGTTGAGGGCGATGGCGAGATCGGCGAGCTCCTCTTCGTCCGGCACCGTGACGCGGGAGACGCGGCCGAGCGCGAGGTCCTGCGCGCCGGCGATCAGGCGCGAGACGGGCTCGAAGAGGCGGCGGTCCAGCCACAGCGAGGTGAAGAGGATGGCCACTCCGGCGGCCAGCATGGCGAGGGCCATGGCGGCCGCGAGACGGGTCTGCAAGGCGCTCAACTGCTCGAGCGGCTCGGCGAGGCGGAGGATCATGACCTCGCCGCCGGGCCCGGAGAGCGTGCGGGCCACGTAGACGTAGGTGTTGCCGGTGGTGGCGCTGGTGCGCACGTTCATGCCGCGGCCGACGGCGAGGGCCGCGCGGACCTCAGGACGATGGCTGTGGTTCTCCATCGCCCGGACGCGGTCGGGCTCGACCGAGCTGTCGGCGATGACGACGCCGTCGCGCCGGATCAGCGTCACCCGGATGCCGCTGTCGGCCGCGAGCTGGACGGCCCAGGTCTCGAGGTTGAGACGGGGATCGGCGAGCCGGTCGCGGGCGATCGGCGCCAGCAGATCGAGCATGTCGTAGAGCTGGACGGAGGCGGTGCGCTCCAGCAGGCTGGGCAGCATCATCCAGAGCAGGGCCGCCGCCGTGATCACGGCGGCCAGGGCGGGCCAGAACGGGGCGAGCCGGAGCTTCGGCGGGAGCCGCACCGCGCTTCAGGGCCTCAGCCGGTAGCCGACGCCGATCACCGTTTCGATGCGGTCGGCCTCGGCGCCCAGCTTGCGGCGGAGGCGACGGATGTGGGTATCGACCGTGCGGCTGTCGATGTCCTCGGCGTAGCCCCAGACGTCGGAGAGGAGCTGGCCGCGGGTCTGCACCCTGCCGACCCGCTCCATGAGCAGCCGCAGCAGGCGGAACTCGGTCGCGGTCAGCGGCGTCTCCTTGCCGCGCACCCGGAGCTGGTGGCCGGAGATGTCGAGCTGGATGCCCCCGAGCTCCAGCCGGTCGCCGGCGTTCTCCTCGGGCTGCCGGCGGCGCAGCACCGCCTTGACGCGCAGCACCACCTCGCGCGGGCTGAAGGGCTTGCTGATGTAATCGTCCGCCCCCAGCTCCAGCCCCACGATGCGGTCCACCTCCTCGCCGCGCGCGGTCAGCATCACGATGGGGAGCCGGGCGGTGGCGGCTTCCCGCTTGAGCATGCGGGTGAGCTCGAGGCCGTCGACGCCCGGGAGCATCAGATCGAGCAGGATCAGGTCCGGCGAGCGGCGCCGGAGGGCTTCGAGACCGGTATCCCCCCGGTGGGCGAGCTCCACTTCGAAGCCCTCCTTCTCGAGGTTGTACTGCAGCACCTCGGCGATGTCGGGCTCGTCTTCGATGAGCAGAATTCGTTCTCGTGCCATGTGGAGGAAGGCTACCACGGAGTCTTCCACACCAGGTGATGAAAAACCTGTGGAAAACCCCTATGGAACCAGGGTGAAAGCCCCTGTTTCCGGGCCTTTCACCGCTTTGACCAAGAGGCTGTGCAACGTGGTCCAAGTGACTGATAACATTACACTTTCGCCTCGCTTATCCCTCTGTGACAAAGCGCTCCGGGGCTTGACATGGCGTGTTTTCCACAGTCTGGATGTGAACGGCCGGTGAGAGTGCTGTTAACTCTTTGTGACCGAGCATGTTACCAGGGTGTGACAGAAGTAGGGGAGAAAGGGCTGATGCGGGAGATTTTTACCAACGTGGCTGTAAAAAAGAAGTATTGCTACTAGCGTTGGAAGTACGCCCCTTCACGCCTCCGCCACCTCCAGTCCCTGCCGCAGGCGCAGGGTGCAACCGAAGACCTTCTCGAAGAAACGGCCGTGCTCGCGGGCGGCTTCGAGCTCGAGGTCCACCGAGTAGCGGGAGAGGACCTCCAGGGTGACCTTGTGCCCGCGGCCGCGGATGGCGCAGTAGATCTCCTCGACGCGGGAGGCATGGGTGCGGTCGAGCGAGTCGGCGACCCGCAGCAGGGCGGCGAGCTTGCGGATGGTGCGCTGCTGCCAGGGCTTGAGGGCCGCCATCGTGGGGTGGTTCGCCCTGGGGGTGGCGCCGCGGTGATAGCGGGCGACGTGGGAGATGATCTCGATCTCGCGCTGGTCGAAGGCGTCCAGCACGGCGTTGGCGATCAGGTAGTAGGCGTGCTTGTGGTGTCCCTTGTAGTGGATCGAGTAGCCGATGTCGTGGAGCAGGGCGGCGTACTCCAGCCACTCGCGCTCGCGGGCGCCGAGGTCGTGCAGCGAGGCGGTGACGTCGAACAGGCGCACGGCGAGACGGGCGGTCTGCAGATTGTGCCGGTAGACGCTCTCGGAGCGTTCGGCGAGCTGCAGCACCTGGCGGCGGCGCAGATCCTCGGGCTCGGCGGCGGGCGGAATCGGCTGGCCGAGGGCGGCGAGCACCAGCCCCTCGCGCAGGGCGCGGTCGGAGACCAGGAAACGCTCCACTCCGGCGTGGGCGACGAGGGCCTGGAGCAGCACGGCGCCGGCGAGCAGGCTGTCCGAGCGGGGGCCGCCGACGGGGGGCAGCTCGGCGATCTGCCGGCGCTTCAGCGGGCGCAGCCGCTCGACCAGGGCGGCGAGGTCCTTGGCCCGCACCTCGCGGGCGCCGGAGACCTCCTTCCACGGGCGGTCGGCGAAGTGATCGATCAGGTCGGCGCAGCAGACGGCGGTGCCGGAGGTGGCGACGAGCCGCTCGGCCGGGCGGCGCGGCACGGCCTCGGCGAGGCGCTTGTCGATGCGCCGGCGGAGCCGGTCGAGCGAGGCGGCGCTCGCCGGATCGCCGGCGAGCTCGGCGGCGCAGCGCAGGGAGCCGAGGGGCAGGCTGACCACCTGGTCGATCTCGCCGGCCTCGGCGGTGATCCACTCCGTGCTGCCGCCGCCGACGTCGACGATGACGGCGGTGTCCGGCCCGAGATCGACCACCTCGCGCACGGCCCGATAGATGAGCCGCCCCTCCTCGACGCCGGTGAGGAGCTGGACGTCGAGGCCGGTGAGGGCCTTGACCCGGGCGAGGAAGTCGGCGCCGTTGGCCGCCTCGCGCACGGCGCTGGTGGCCACCGCCACCACCCGCTCGGCGCCCCGGAGACGGGCGATGCTGGTCATCTTGGCGAGGGCTTCGAGACCGTCCCGCATCGCCGCCTCGGAGAGGGCGCCCTCGCCGAGCCCGGTCTTGCCCAGGCGGACCATCTCCCGCTCACGCCCCATCAGGCGGTAGCCGCCGTTGGGCTGGGCCTCGGCCACCACCATGTGGAGCGAGTTCGAGCCGATGTCGATCGCCGCCAGCCGCTCGCGGCCGGGCACGATCCCCGGGGGATGGTCGAGGGTCTGGACGACCACGGTCGGCGTCGCGCTCACCGGGCCATTCTAGACCGGCCAAGGGACCCGGGATCGAGTTGTCACACGGCGGTCGCTCGGGGTTCCGTCCGGGATGTGACAGACTTTTGGGCTTGCCGGGCGGACGAGTGTTCTCCGCTCCGCCGGAGGTCAATGTCCCGTGTCCGAACCGCAACGTTCCCGCATGGAGCCGCTCCAGCGAATCGTCGAAGCCACCGATCTCCTGAACCGGGAGCTCTCGTGGCTGGAGTTCAACGCCCGCGTGCTGCACGAGGCCGCGGACGCCGTCAATCCCCTGCTCGAGCGGCTCAAGTTCATCGCGATCTTCGACTCGAACCTCGACGAGTTCTTCATGAAGCGGGTGGGGGGCCTCAAGCAGCAGCTCGCCAGCAACGTGCGCGAGCTGGACCCCGGCACGGACGGCACGCCCCTCCAGCAGCTCGCCGCGATCAATGCCAAGGCGCGGCCGATGGTGGCGCGCCAGCGCCGGCTGCTCAACCACGAGCTGCTGCCCGCGCTGCGCCAGCACGGCCTCGAGATGCTGAGCTGGGACGAGCTCAAAGCCGGCGAGCGCCGCCAGCTCTCCGAGGAGTTCGACCGCCAGTTCTTCCCGGTGCTGACGCCGCTCGCCGTCGATCCCGCCCACCCGTTCCCGTTCATCTCGAACGTCAGCCTGTCGCTCGCCGTCTCGATCAAGTCCCCGGGAGAGGCGCCGCCGCGCTTCGCGCGGGTCAAGGCGCCGCACATCCTGCCGCGCTGGGTGCAGGTGCCGAAGACGCTCCGCTTCGTGCCCCTGGAGGAGGTGATCGCCCACAACCTCGACCGGCTGTTCTCAGGCATGGAGGTGGTCGAGTCCTACCCCTTCCGGGTGACGCGCAACGCCGACGTCCACCGCAACGAGGAGACGGCCGAGGACCTGCTGGAGGTGATCCAGGAGGAGCTGCGCGAGCGCCGCTTCGCGACCGTCGTGCGGCTCGAGGTGGCGAAGGGGATGCCGCGCTGGATGCTCGAGCTGCTGCTCGAGGAGCTGGAGATCGCCGAGTCCGAGGTCTACGAGGTGGAGGGCCCTCTCGCCCTCAAGGACCTGATGTCGCTCGCCGGCGCGGTGCCGCTGCCGTCGCTGCGCTTCCGGCCGTGGACGCCGGTGACCCATCCGCGGTTCTCCCACCCGGAGCTGGACGACGATCCCGGCATCTTCGCCGCCATCGCCGCCGGGGACATCCTGGTCCATCACCCCTACGACTCCTTCGCCACCAGCGTGCAGCGGTTCATCGAGACGGCGGCGGACGATCCGGCGGTGTTCGCCATCAAGCAGACGCTCTACCGCACCTCGCCGGAGTCGCCCAACATGCAGGCGATCATCCGCGCCGCCGAGGCCCGCAAGCAGATCGCGGTGACGGTGGAGATCAAGGCCCGTTTCGACGAGGCGGCCAACATCGAGTGGGCGGAGGCCCTGGAGAGCGTGGGCGCCCACGTCTGCTACGGCGTGGTGGGCCTGAAGACGCACGCCAAGATCACCCTCGTGGTGCGCCAGGAGAAGGAGGCGCTGCGCTCCTACGTCCACGTCGCCACCGGCAACTACAACCCCGAGACGGCGAAGCTCTACACCGATCTCGGGCTGTTCACCGCCGACGAGGAGCTGGCGCAGGACGTGGCCCAGCTCTTCAACATGCTGACCGGCTTCGTCTATCAGCCGCAGTTCAAGAAGCTGCTGGTGGCGCCGAGCAGCATGCGCCGGCGCTTCCTGGAGATGATCGCCCGCGAGGTCGAGCATCACAAGGCGGGGAGAGGGGGGCACATCATCGCCAAGATGAACGCGCTCGACGACCGCCAGATCATCGACGCGCTCTACGACGCCGCGACCGCCGGAGTGGAGATCGACCTGATCGTGCGCGGCATCTGCCGGCTGCGGCCGGGGCTGCCGGGCAAGAGCGAGACGATCCGCGTGATCAGCATCGTCGGGCGGCTGCTCGAGCACGCCCGCATCTTCTACTTCGCCAACGGGGACAGGCCGGAGTACTACATCGGCTCCGGCGACTGGATGACCCGCAACCTCGACGCCCGGGTCGAGGCGGCGGTGCCGATCGAGGACCCGCGGGCGCAGGAGGAGATCAAGGACATCCTCGACCTCCAGCTCGCCGACGACTGCAAGGCGTGGGACATGCAGGCCGACGGCAGCTACGTCCAGCGCCGTCCGGCGCCGGGCGCCGAGCCCCGCTGCAGCCAGGACCTGCTGATGCAGCGGGCGCTGGAGCGGGCGGGGCGGTAATCGCCTAGGATCCGATCTCCCAGCGCTCCGCCCCCACGGACCGCGCCAGCCGGTCGAGCGCCGACTCCAGCGCCGCCCACCTCCCCTTGTTCTGCCGCACGCCCGGCTCCCACCAGAGCCCCTTGACCTCCAGCAGCCCCTGCTCGCGGTGGAGCTTGGGATCGAGCCGGCCGACCAGGCGTTCCCCCTCCAGAATCGGCAGCACGTAGTAGCCGTGCTTGCGCTGCTCGCCGGGCACGAAGGCCTCGAAGCGGTAGTCGAAATCGAACAGGCGGAGGGTGCGCTTGCGGTCGCGGAGGATGGGATCGAAGGGGGAGAGCAGGCGGACGCGCGGCGGCGCCGGCGGCAGGGCGGCGGCGCGGGCCTCCCAGTCGGGCACCGCGTAGGCCGTCCGCGGCCGGGAGCCGTCGAGGGTCTCCACCTGGACGGGGACGATCTCCCGCCGCTCGGCGGCCTGCACGGCCCAGGCGCGGGCCTCCGCCAGGGAGACGGCGCGCCAGAAGCCGGCGATCTCGTCCGGGCTGGCGATCCCGAGCCGTTCCAGGGCGGAGCGGCAGGCCCAGCCGGCGTGCTCCCCGTCCTCCGGCCGCGGCGCGGCGTGGGCCTCCGGCAGGACGCGCCCGGCGAGATCGTAGACCTTGTGGAAGTTGACCCGTCCCGCGATCGCCAGCTCCCCCGTGCGCCACAGGTATTCGAGCGCGGCCTTCTGCGGCTTCCATCCCCACCAGGCCTTGTCGGTCCGCTCGGGCCGCTCGTCCTCGAAGTCGCGCGTCATCAGCGGCCCCTCGCGGGCGATCCGCCGGCGGACGTGGTCGATCGCCCGCTCCGGCTGCGGACCGATGCGCTCCATCCACCAGGGGTGCTCGAGGACGCGCCGGCGGTAGCGCTCGAAACGGACCTTCCAGTAGGGATACCAGACCGTGGGGATGGCCGAGGCGTCGTGCGTCCAGTGCTCGAAGAGCCGCCGGTCGCGTTCGAGGAGACGCTCGAGCAGGGCCGGCCGGTACCCCTGGAGGCGGGCGGCGAGCGTCAGGTGATGGGCCCGCTGGATGACGTTGATGGAGTCGATCTGGACGAAGCCCATCCGCTCGATCAGGTCGTAGAGGACGTCCGGCGTCGCCTTGCGCCGCGGATCGTCGAGCAGCCCCTGGGCGCCCAGCAGGAGCCGCCGGGCGATGGCGGCGGGAACGACCTCCAAGCCTACGCCGCCGCCTTCTCGAACCGCAGCCGCGGGTTCTTGCGCGCCCGCAGCAGATAGGAGGAGATCTCGCGCACCAGGCAGGGCGTGGCGCTGTCGCCCTCGACGGCCTCCTGGAAGATGGCGAGCGCGGCGAGCGCCTGGCGGTGGATGTCCTGGGAGAGGAAGACGTCGAGCATCTCCGCCGCCAGCCGCCGCACCTCGGCGTTGCGCCCCTCCTCCAGGTAGAGGTGGGCGAGGTCGAGCGCCACCAGCGAGGCGTCGTAGCCGTGCCCCTCGGCGAGGAAGCGCCGCTGCACCTCGCGCAGGGTCGACTCGGCCTGGTCGAGGCGGCCCAGGCGGACGGCGATGCGGCCGTCGAGCCAGCCGAGGCGGAGCTCGGTCCAGGAGTCGGAGAACTCGCCGTAGGAGTGGCGGAAGCGCTGGAGCTGCCGCTGGGCCTCCTCGGGGCGCCCGCAGTCGTTGAGGAACCAGGCGAGATTGTGACGGGCGCCGAGCACCAGGCGCGGCTCGCGGTCCCAATCGACGAGGCCGAGCCCTTTGCGGATCTGGCGGATGGCCTCCTCGGGCCAGCCGGAGTAGCCGAGGAACAGCCCCTTGCTGACCATCGCGCGACCCTTGCGGTGCGGCTCGCGCAGATCGTCATAGATGTCGATCACCACGTCGAGCAGCTCGGCGGCCTGCTCGAAGCGGCCCTGGTCGCTGAGCAGCGAGGCGCGCAGGTCGAGGATCCGCGCCTCCTCCAGCGGGTCGGCCGAGCCCCCCTCGGCCAGCCGCTCGGCGCG
Source organism: Thermoanaerobaculia bacterium (assembly GCA_036402955.1). Taxonomy (GTDB): domain Bacteria; phylum Acidobacteriota; class Thermoanaerobaculia; order Multivoradales; family UBA5704; genus DATARR01. Next base: position 1,704 of record DASWRX010000255.1, on the reverse strand, counting down.
GGCGAGCGCCTCCTCGGCGCCGGCGAGGTCGAAGCCGATGCGGCGGGCGTTGCCGAGGTAGGCCCAGGCGCGCGCCTGCAGATCCTGCACGACGGAGCGGCCGTAGCGCTCGCCGTCGAGCAACCCGGCGAGCAGGAGGCCGAGACGGGCCAGCTCGATCGAGCGGGCGGAGTCGCGGAACCCCTCCTCGAAGCTGCTCTCGATCAGCAGCTCGCAGACGGCGAGGGTCTGGAGGTGGTGGTCGAGATGGAGGAGGACGGACCATTCCCCGGCCGGCCGGCCGAACAGCTCGGCGAGCAGGGCGGGAGCCTCGTCCCGCTCCGCCGTGGCCAGGGAGAGCCGCTGCTCGAGCGAGGAGAAGAGGCGGTCCCAGGCGTCGTCGTGGTCGGCGGCATTGCCGGCATCCTCCCCGGAGCCGCCACCGGAAGCGATGGGAGCGATGGGAGCCAGCGGAGAGACGGCGGCCGGAACCCCCGGGCCGACCTGGAGCAGGCGCCGCAGCAGGTCGTCCACCTCCCGCTGGCACAGGGCGCACCCCGAGCGGAGATGGTCCTCGATCCAGCGTTCCTCGGCGGCGGCAGTCTCGCCGCGCGAGAATCGCTCGAGGTCTTTGCGGCCAGGGTGTCCCAGGTTCATCAGCGTCTCCCCAGAAAAACTCCATCGCGGGGCGATCCGTCCGGCACACCGCCCCATATCTTTAAGTTGCTGCTAGGGCGAAAAAAGTGACACCGGCGCCGAAGAAATCGGCGCCGGCGAGAAAACGGTAGCGTCCGGCGGGTGGACGGACTAGTGGAGGCCGTTCGGATCCATCCCGCCGCCGGCCTCCTCGAAGAGCTGCAGCAGGAACGAGAAAAAGCTCCGCCAGGGGTGGCTCGGGGCCGGATCGCCGGCCGCATGGAACGACCGGTTGCGGCCGATCTCCATCGCGCTCGCGGGCGCGGCGCAGGCCAGGACGGCGACGGCGGCAACGAGCAGGGCGGCGGCGAGTCTGCGGAACGTGCGGAAAGCTCTGGATGACATGGGATCCCCTCCCGGGCAGGCGATCCGGCGCGACCACCACGATCGCGGCGGGCTGCCCGTCTACTTTAAGTGTGCCCCTTCAAAGCAAGACTGGAACGCTAAAACGGACGGCGCCTCTGTGTAGCTCTTGCAAGGCCGCCGGTATCCCTTTCCCGCGTTTCTTTTTCTCTTTCCCGCGAAGGCGCCTCCCGCCTCGATCTCCCTCCGCGGGAGCCTCTCAGTGGTCCGCATCTTGCACCCCCTAGCCGCGCGAGGCGTATGGACGGAGGAGCATGGACGAGTGAGCTTCAAAAGTTTCTGGATGGCGGGGTTCGAGAGCTCCTGCCAGCGGCGAAATGACGGCAGGCGGCTCGACCTGATCGCGGCGACGGGGCACGACCGTTTCGCGGCGCTGGACTATGCCCGCGTGCGCCGGATCGGGATCGGGACCGTGCGCGACGGCGCGCGCTGGCACCGCATCGAGCGCTCGGCCGGCCGCTACGATTTCGCCTCGCTGCTCCCCATGGTGCGGGCGGCCCGCGACGCCGGGGTGCAGGTGATCTGGGACCTCTGGCACTACGGCCAGCCGGACTGGCTCGACATCTGGTCGCCCGATTTTGTGGAGCGGCTGGCCGCTTTCGCCGAAGCCGCTGCGCGGGTGCGGGCGGAGGAGACCGACGAGGTTCCGATCTGGTGCCCGGTCAA
>DASWRX010000254.1:0-2866 GCA_036402955.1 Thermoanaerobaculia bacterium | reverse complement strand
GGCCTCGGCCACGGCGGTGTTCATCAGCACGCCGTGCGCCCCCAGCTCCATGGCGAGGGCGGCGTCGCTCGCGGTGCCCACGCCCGCGTCCACGATCACCGGGACCGTGGCCTGCTCCAGGATGATCCGCAGGTTGGCCGGATTGCGGATGCCCATCCCCGAGCCGATCGGGGCCCCCAGCGGCATCACGGCCGCCGCTCCCAGCTCTTCGAGCTTGCGGCAGACCACCGGGTCGTCGTTCGTGTAGGGTAGGACGGTGAAGCCCTCGGCCACCAGCGTCTCGGTGGCCTTGAGGAGCTCCACGTTGTCGGGAAAGAGGGTCTTCTTGTCCCCGATCACCTCCAGCTTCACCCAGTCCCAGCCCCCCAGCTCGCGGGCCAGCCGGGCGGTGCGGACGGCCTCGTCGGCGGTGTAGCAGCCGGCGGTGTTGGGCAGCAGCAGGTACTTTTCGGAATCCACGAAGTCGAGCAGCGATCCCTGGCCTCTATCGCCGAGGTTCACTCGCCGCAGGGCCACGGTCACCACCTCGGTGCCGGACGCCTCCAGGGCGGCGGCCATGGTCGGAAAGTCGGGATATTTGCCCGTGCCCAGGAACAGGCGCGAGCGAAAGGCGCGGCCGGCGATGATCAGCGGCTCGACCTCGGTCTTGGTTGCGGGTGTGGCGAGCGTGACGGTCATTCCTACCTCCTCGGGGATTCTAACGTACGGAGATAGCCGTTCATTCTGAGCCGCCGGACCTCGACGGTGTCCGGCAGCTCTCCCCAGGCGTGGACCTGCGCGGCCACCTCGGGCGTCAGCAGCCCCAGCGCCTGGGCGTGGACGGGATCGAAGGGCATCACCCGGTTGGCGCGCCGCTCGTCGCCGATCTCCAGCCAGCGGTTGAAGCGCGCCCGCGTGCGCTCGGTGTCGAGGTCCGGGAGAGGCTCGCGCCGGAATTCGGCGAATCCCCACGCCGCCAGCAGCGCCACGGCGGTCACGGCGGCCACGGCGGCGGCTACCGGCCACCGTGCCCGGCCCTCCGGCCGCGACAGCCCGACGCCGCAGGCGGTCGCCAGCAGGACGAGGCAGAGGGCCAGCGGCGCCAGGTAGAAGCGCGACGACGGATAGAAGTAGAGCGAGAAGAGGGCCACGTGCCCGAGGGTCCAGAGCAGCAGGCCCGCCGCCGTCCACGCCGCCACCTCTGGAGTCCGCCGCCGCGCCATCTGGTAGAGGGGGATGGCGGCCGCCCAGCCGGCCAGCGGCCAGACGAAGCCGAGGTCGTGGTGGACCCGCAGCCCCGGAATCCCCAGCAGGACGCGGAGGGCCAGCTCGAGATGGGAGATGGGCCGGCCCTCGATCTCCTGGCGGAAGGTCGCGTCCGGCCGCAGGGCGAAGCGGAGGTTGAAGGTGCTCCACCAGTGGTCGAAGCGCTGGGGCATCCAGAAGCCGTAGCCGGCCCATTGCCACGCCGGCCAGCCGGACCGCGCCACGATCCAGGCCGTCACCGCCACGACCATGGCCGCGCCGAGCGTCCAGGCGAGAGCGCGGAGAATCGTCGGCCGCCAGCCGTTCCGGCGGAGCCCGCCGATCAGGAAGCAGGCGATGGGGAGGAGCATCAGGGCCGCGACGATGGACCGCATCGCCGCCGCGAGGCCGAAGGCGAGCCCGCCCGCCAGGGCGAGACTCCAGGCGCCGCGGTTCTCCTTCCGCAGGAACGCCAGACCCGCCAGCAGCAATCCCGCGAGGCTCACCAGGGCCGTGGGCTCGTCGCTCATCAACGTCTGTCCCAGACCCACGGCGATGGGCGCGAACGCCCAGACGCACCCCGCCAGCAGGCCGGCGAGGAGCGCTGGGCCCTCACTCCCCCAACCCCCTCTCTCCCGTCCCCTCCCCCCTCCCTCACCGGGAGAGAGGGGGCTTTCAGACAAATCCTTCCAATCTCTCCCTCTTCTCCCGGCCAGGGAGGGGGGAGGGGATGGGAGAAGAGGGCCGGGGTGATGAGGGCCCAGCGCCTCGACCGCGCCCGCCGTCACCGCGGCGAGGAGCCAGGCGAGGGCGGCGCCGAAGAGAGCGGTGATCCGCCAGAGATTCTGTCCTTCGGTCCCCAGCCGGACGCCGGCGGCGATCAGCAGCGGCCAGCCGGGGGGGAAGCGCGGGCGCACGCGGTAGGGGCCGATCTGGAGGAAGACCTGACCCGAGTGGGCGAGCGCCTGCGCCTCGGCGGCGTACTCCACGGCGTCGGGCCAGGGATGGAAGCGCGAGCCCTTCTGCTCGGAATCCCCGCCCCAGCGCGCGAACAGGGCGAGGGGGACGACGACCGCCCCGAGCAGGAGAGTCCGGATCCAGGCTTTCGCGGTCATTCGCGAGGGGAGCCGTCAGGCGGGCTGATGCCCGCCGCAGGGGGTCTGCCCGCGCTCGGCGACGAAGCGCACGGTGCCCTCCATGCGGGGGAGGCGGACGGCGTGGATCGGCCGCGAGGCCACCATGCAGCGGCAGTTGGGAGCGGGCGGCGCTTCGAGGAGATTCACCACCACCTCGCCGCCGGTCCGCTGGATCGAGCGGATGGTGACCCGCGAGACGCAGCTCTGCGTCGGCATCGCCACCGCGACCGCCATCTCGCGGCTGAAGTCGACCGCCGGCGGCTCCGTGGGAAGCAGGCCGTCAGAGGCTCCCTGCCTCAGCTCCGCCCACAGCGCGCGCCAGGCGGCGGCGTCGCGGGCCACCTGGCGGATCTCGCCGCCGGACTGGCCCGGGACCGACCGCTGGACGATCGTCTCGGGAGCGGCCGGCGCCTGGGCGGGACGCTGTCCTCGCTGCGGCTCGGCGGCGCCGGCGCAGGCGAGCGTCAGGAGGGCGGCCGTGGCGAACGTCGCCGCGCGGCTCACCG
>DASWRX010000253.1:0-36566 GCA_036402955.1 Thermoanaerobaculia bacterium | reverse complement strand
GCGGCTGCGGCAACGGCGAGCTGACGCGGGCGGTGGCCGAGTACGGTCCGGAGATCGTGGCGATGGACTTCAGCCGCAGCGTCGAGCCGGCGCGCCGCCGCCTCTTCGAGAAGGGTTTCGCGGTCTCCCACAAGGTCCACTACCTCCAGGGGAACATCCTGGAGTTCCCGCTGCTGCCCAAGAGCTTCGACCTGGTGCACACCTCGGGAGTGCTGCACCACACGCCGAGCACCTACCGGGCCTTCCGCTCGATCAGCCGCGCGCCCAAGCCGGGGGGCAGGCTCTACGTGCAGCTCTACCGCCGCCGGCCGGCGTGGATCCACGCCATCAACGTGTCGTTGCGGGCGGCGACCACCCGCATGCCGATGGGCCTGCTCTATGGGCTCTGCTATGTGACCACCCCGGTGCATGCCGCGCTCTCCCGGCTGGCGCACTTCCTGCGCGGCGAGCCCGCGCCACCCCGGGCGACCGCCCGCGAGCGCGCCGTCCAGATGTTCGACAACTACAGCCCGCGCTTCCAGTACCGCCACACGGTGCCGGAGATCATGGAGCTGTTCCGAAGCGAGGGCTACCTCGACCTCCGCGATGTGACCCTCGACAACGAGGCCCGCCACATGCTCGCCGTGCTGGGACGGAGGAAGCTCGAAGGCGAGACGCTGAGCCCGCCCGCGGCGGCGGAGACGGCGCCGCAGGCGCCGATGGCGCGGCAGCAGACGGCATAGGCCTCGAGCCTCTAGGAGACGGCCGCGGGGGCGGCCGTCTCACCATCGATGAACCTGCGGTGCCACTCCTCCAGCACCAGGAGCTGCCAGAGCACGCGGTGGTGGTCCCGCGTCCCCTCGGCGTGCTCGCGCACCATCGTCCGCACCGCCTCGGGACGGAAATAGCCGCGGTCCATGAAGCGGTCGCTCTCGAGCACTCCAGCGACGTAGCCGCGCAGCTCGCCCTGGAACATGCGGGCGAGCGGCGTCGGGAAGCCCATCTTGCCGCGGTAGAGGATCTCCTTCGGCAGATACGGCTCCAGCGCCTTCTTGAGGATGTACTTCGTCTCCCACCCCTTGATGCGGAACCGCGGCGGGATGCGGCCGCCGAGCTCGACGAGGCGGTGATCGAGGAACGGCACGCGCAGCTCGACCGAGGTCGCCATCGTCATCTTGTCGGCCTTGATCAGGAGATCGTCCGGCAGCCAGCTCTTGACGTCGAGAACCATCATCCGCAGCAGCGGATCGAGCCCCTCGGTCTTCTCGTAATAGCGGCCGATCAGGCCCGGCATGGCGCTGCCGTTGAAAAGGTTTTTGATCTCGGGCCGGTAGAGCGCGTCCTTGGGGCTCGTCTCGTAGAAGGAGACGCCGGTGTAGCGCTTGGCGAGCGGCTGGTTGGAGAGCTCGGTGTATTTGTTCCATTTGCCGCCGAGCCGGTTGAGCATCGGATTGATCAGGCTCTGGCGCAGCGGCGCCGGGAGCGAACGGTAGCGCTCGAGCGCGGCCATGTACTTGTAGATCGGATAGCCGCCGAAGACCTCGTCCGAGCCCTCGCCCGAGAGCACCACGACCACGTCCTCGCGCGCCAGCTTCGAGACGAAGAACAGCGAGATGGCCGCCGACTCCGTCACCGGCTCGTCCATGTGCCAGACGAGCGACGGGATGAAGTCCCGGAACTCCTGCGGCGTGACGAAGACCTCGCGATGGATGGTGCCGAACTTCTCCGCCACCTGCCGCGCGTAGCGGGTCTCGTCGAACTCGGGGCCGAAGTCGTAGGCCACGGTGAAGGTGCGGATGTCGCGGATGCCCATCTCGTGCATCAGCACCACCACCGCGCTCGAATCGACGCCGCCCGAGAGGAAGACCCCCAGCGGGACGTCGCTACGGAGCTGGAGGCGGACCGAGTCGCGCAGCAGGCCGAGCGAGCGGCGCACGCACTCGTCCTCGCTCATCTCCTCGGTCACCGGCTCGAGATCCCAGTACTGGCGCAGGCGCGGGCCGTCCTGGGTGACCGTCATGCACCAGCCCGGCTGGAGCTTCTCGATCCCCTGGAAAAGGGTCTGCTCGGTCGGCACGTAGCCGACGCTCATATAGGCGTCCAGCATCTCCAGGTTGACCTTCGGCCGCCCGGGCGCAACGGCGAAGAGAGCCTTGATCTCGGAGGCGAAGGCGATGCCGTCCGCGCTCAGGGTGAAGTAGAGCGGCTTGATGCCCAGGCGATCGCGAGCGATGAACAGGCGCCTGGTCCGGCGGTCCCAAATCGCGAAGGCGAACATGCCGTTGAGCCGCGAGAGCATGCCCTCGCCCTCGATCTGGTACAGGCGGAGGATGACCTCGGTGTCCGTCCGCGTCTGGAAGGTGTGGCCCTGGGCCTCGAGGTCGGCGCGCAGCTCGAGGAAGTTGTAGACCTCGCCGTTGAAGGTGATGGCGAGCTGGCCGTCCTCGGTGAACATCGGCTGCCGCCCGCGCCGCGAGGTGTCCAGGATGGTGAGGCGCTTGTGGGCGAGCCCGAGCGGGCCCTCCTCGTAGTAACCCTCGTCGTCCGGACCCCGATGGGCGAGGCACGAGCCCATCGCCCGCAGCTCGCTCGGAGCGGCCGGCCGTCCCGAGCGGAAGTTGAAGATCCCCGCGATGCCGCACATGACGACTCCCTCCAGATGATGGCCGAGCCCGGACGCACCGGGACCTGCCAGGAAGGGGAAGCAAAAAGCGAGCCTTCCCGGTCCCTCTCGTCCAGCCCTCGGGGCCGAGCCAGCATGATCCTTCTTGCCGAACTATGTATAATACGGAAGGAACGACAACGAAGGAGGATCAATATGAAAGCTGGACGGTTGCTGCTGTGTACTCTGACCCTCGCGCTCACCCTCTGGGCCTCCCACGCCTCCGCGAATCCCTACCCGGCCTGCTTTGATGTCTGCACCCCCGATACGCCCTGCAACACACGGTGCTCGATCTGGGACGACCATGCGCAATACACGAACGTGACTTGCGGCTACTACGGAGACTGCACCTAAACTGGACCGAAGGAAACACCGGGGCGGGGCTTGTCCCTACGCCGGCCGCGCGGCGCCGTCCGGCACCGGGATCTCCGACAGGGCCGGCGCCAGCGCGATCGCCCGGATGGTGTCGAGCAGTTGCCGTCGCACGGCCTCGCGGGAGTAGTCGCTTGCCAGGCGGCGGCGGCCGTTCTCGATCAGCCAGCGGCGGGCGGAGGGGTTTCCCAGCAGGTCGGTGACGGCGGTCACCCACTCCACGGGGTGCTGGCCGACCAGGATGAAATCCTCCCCCTGGCGGCCGGAGGTACCGGCCACGGCCCAGGAGGAGGCGAGCACCGGCACGCCCACCGCCCAGGCCTCCAGCACCTTGATCGGCACGCCCGAGCCGCAGCGCATCGGGGCGATCGAGAGCGTGGCCTGGGCGATCACCGAGCGCAGATCGCGCGGCGACTCGATCAGCCGGGCCCCGGCCGCCGCCACCTCGCGGCGCAGCCGCGCCGTCGGCCGGTCTCCCGCCACCACCAGGCGCACGTCCGGCCGCACCCGGCGGAGCTGCGGCCAGACGTCGCGCAGCCACCAGGTGACCGCGTCCACGTTGACGAAGTAGCCGAGGTTTCCGGTCAGCGCCAGGACGGGCCCCTTGTCACCCTCGCGCCAGAGCTTCTCGGCGTCGAGCGGCGGATCGACCTTGCGCTCGCGCACGGACAGGCGCACCACCGCGACCTTGGCCGCCAGCTCCGGCGGCAGGCGGTTGGCCAGCGCCTGGCGGTCCCGCTCGCAGACGACGATCATCCCCGCGGCCCGCTCGGCCAGCCGCCGCTCCGCCACCGCCAGCAGCCGCGCCTCGATTTTGAGCGGGGGCACCATCCACGGGCGGTCCACGTCGGCCCGCAGCGAGAAGTTGAGCGACAGGCTGTCGATCAGGTCCACGACGATCGGCGTGTCGCCGAAGTCGTTGACGTGGATGGCCAGGCGGACGAGCTGGAGGATACCGAGGTCGTGCCGCGGCGCCAGCTCGCGGAGCCGGCGCCCGAGGTCCGGCTGGTAGAACAGCCCGGTCTGGAGCGGCAGGCGCTTGACCACCGCCCGCGCCAGCCCCGAGAAGATCGCCGACCGACCCGGCCGGTAGAGCTCGACCCGGTAGGGCGCCCCCTCCGGCGGCAGCGGCTGGTCCCTGCCCGGCCTGGGCGCGAGCAGCGTCACCTCGTGCTCGTCCGAGAGGAAATCGAGCATCTGGACCGCCCGCATCTGGTCTCCCCGCCGCGGCGTCCAGGGATAGCGGGAGGTGACGAGGAGGATTTTCATCGGAAAGCCCTTGAACGAACCATTTTACGGCTTTCCGTGCCGGATGGGCCGTTATCCCGCGAAGCTCCACATCTTCACCACCCACTCCCCACCGTCGATCGCCACGGCGCCGACGTAATCCTCGGCCGGGCGAAGGTGGTGGAAGAACCAGCGGGCGGCCCGCTCGGCGTCGCCCTCAAGGGTGAGCATGCGCGGCGGCTCGCCCGGGGCGAGGGTCACGTCGAAGGAGTCGAGCGGCGCGGCGAGCCCCTCCCCCACCGCCTTGAGGTAGGCCTCCTTCCGCGTCCAGCAATTGAAGAAGGCCTCCTCCTTGCGGGGACCCGGGATGCTCCGCAGCTCCTTGCGCTCGCTCTCCGAGAAGAAGCGCTCGGAGATCTGCTCGCAGTCGGGCATCGGCTTCAGGTATTCGACATCCACCCCGATCTCGGGACCGGCCACGAAGCCCACCAGCGCCAGCTCGTCGGAGTTCGAGAGGTTGAACTGCAGGCCTCCGGCATCGAGCGGCGTGTCCAGAAAGGGCTTGCCGCGGTGGCCGTAGCGGAAGCGGACCGCCTCCGGCCGGCCACCGGCGTAGGCGGCGAGCAGCGTCCGCAGGGCACCGCGCCCTACGATGTACTGCCGCCGGTGCTTGTCGAAGCGGAAACGATGGGCGCGCTCCCATTCGTCGGACGAGAGGGAGCGCCCCAGCCGCTCGACGTCGGCCGCGGCCGGATCGAGCCGGACGGACCAGATGTGGATCTCCCCCGGTCCGAGCGCCATCCCGGAGGTCGGCGAGCGCGGCGGAAAACCGGTCACCAAGGACCTGTCACCGGGAACCGGGGAGCGCCGTGGCGGAGAGCTCCGCCAGATCGCGCGACACGGACTCGAGGAGGAGGTCCCTGCTGCCGCTGTTGTTGATGAAGAAGTGATCGCCCGGCAGCATTCGCAGGCGGAAACGCCCACGGGTGTGCTGCCGCCAGCCCTCGACGTCCTCGCGCCGGACGTCCACGTCGCCGAGGCCGCCGAAGGCGGAGATCCCCATGTCGAGAGGCTCCTCCTCGACGTACTGGTAGGTCTCGTGGACGGAGAAGTCGGCCCGCAGGATGGGGATCAGCAGCTTCATCAGCTCCTCGTGCCCGAGCACCTCCTCCGGCGTGCCGTTGAGCTCCCGGAGCTTCTCGATGAACTCCGGCTCGGGCAGGGCGTGGATGGGCTCGTCGCGGGGCGGCAGGTGCGGCGCGCAACGGCCGGAGACGAAGAGGTGCAGCGGCTGGGCCCGGCCGCGCCGGCGCAGCTCGCGCGCCAGCTCGAACGCCGCGAGCGAGCCCAGGCTGTGGCCAAAGAATACGAACGGCAGGTCCATATAGGGCTGGAGCGCGTCGGCGAGCACCGGGACCATGGGTTTCAGCTCGGTGAACGCCGCCTCGCGCAGGCGGCCCTCCCGGCCGGGGGGCTGCACCGGGCAGACCTCGAGGTCGTGAGGCAACGAAGCCGACCACCCCCGATAGGTCGAGGCACCTCCCCCGGCATGGGGAAAGCAGAACATCCGCAGCCGCGCGCGAGGGTTCATCTCGCGGTAGGCCAGCCACCGCTCCGCAGGATTGCCGCTCGGTCTCAACGTAGGATCGACTCCAGGCGACGGATTGGCTTCCTAACTGGCCTGCTGGTTGCGCTCGCGCTCCATCTCTTCCATCTTCTTGCGAAGCGAGAGCGGGCGCATGTCCGTCCAGACTTCCTTGATGTAGTCCAGGCACTCCTGCTTGGGGCCGGACTTACCGACGTCGTTCCAACCCAAGGGGTTCTCGCGGTGGGCCGGCCAGATCGAGTACTGCTCTTCGTGATTCACCACCACCTTGTAGATGGTATTGTCTTCTCTGTCTTCCCAGCTCATGGGGTCATCTCCTCTGGTTTCGGATGATTCCTCCCCCGGCAGGCTAGAGGATACCCAGGTGCCGGACGGAATCGTCCCTCCTCTTAAGTGCCGAAAACGCCTCAGGCGTGACAGCTCGCTCGCGAGGGACACATAGTATAGAGCAAGACCCCGGGAGCGTCCTACAATGCCTGGCTATGACCGCGAGCCCTGCCACGCCCCGCCTGGCCCCCTGCCCCCGCACCCCGAACTGCGTCTCGACCCAGGCGCCGCCTGGACCGCAGCGCATGGAGCCCATCCTTTACACCGGGCCCCTCGCCGCGGCGCGGGAGCGGATGGTGCAGGCGTTGCGCAATCACCCGCGGACCCGGATCGTCCGCGAGGAGCCCGACTATCTCAAGGCGGAGTGCCGCTCCGCGGTCTTCCATTTCGTGGACGATGTCGAGATCCTGTTCGACGACGCGGCGAAGCGGATCCACTTCCGCTCCGCCTCGCGCCTGGGCCGCAACGATTTCGGGGTGAACCGCAAGCGGATGGAGGAAATCCGCGCCGCGTTCCTGGGCGGCGGACCGGCCGGCACGGTTCCCCGCTGAGAACCGAATGAGGACGGCCCTCTCCCCCGACCTCCTCTACGCCCCGCATGGCGAGCCGGGCAACTTCTTTAATCCCTGGGCGCCCTTCCGGAGCCGGTTCACCGACCTGCTGCGGTGGAAGCTTGGCAAGAAGGAGCGGGAATACGAGAAGAGCGCTCCGCCCCGGATTCCCCTGGTGGCGAACGACGGCCCCTATCTGCGGGACAGGGGGCAGCCGGATTCGGTGACCTGGATCGGGCATTCGAGCTTCGCCGTCCAGGATGGCGGGGAGGTCTTCCTGACCGATCCCCACTTCGGAGAGCGGGCCCTCCTTCCGCGCCGCCTCTCCCCGCCCGGCATCCCTCTCGGGGCCGTGCCGCCGGACGCCTTCGCCGTCCTCTCCCACAACCACTACGACCACTTGGACGACTGGAGCGTCCGGCACCTGCCGGCGACGATCCCCTGGTTCGTTCCCCTGGGACTCGGCGGGTTCTTCCGCCAGCGGGAGCGGCAGGTCACCGAGCTCGACTGGTGGCAGAGCGCCCGCCACGGCCGGTGGACCCTGACCTGCCTGCCCGCCCAGCACTGGTCGAACCGGCTCGGCATGAAGCGGAACTCCACGCTCTGGTGCTCTTGGCTCCTGGATTCCGGGACCCGGCGCTACTACTTCGCCGGCGACTCCGGCTACTATCACGGCTTCGCCGAGCTCGGCCGCCGCTTCGCGCCCATCGACGTCGCCTTCCTCCCCATCGGCGCCTACGAGCCCCGCTGGTTCATGCGCCCCCAGCACGCCGATCCCGAGGAGGCGTACCAAGCCTTCCTCGACCTCGGTGCCCGCACCATGATCCCCATGCACTGGGGCTGCTTCGACCTTACCGACGAGCCCGTCGACCTCGCTCCCAAGGTGCTGGAGGCGGTCCTCGAGCGGACCGGCGCGGACCGCAGTCGGGTGCGGACGATGGCGGTGGGAGAGCGGTGGAACGGCTGACGCCGGCCTGGAGCCCTGTGGTAGAGTCCGCCTACCCTCCGTTCCGGGGTCCTGGGAGAGTCTCCCGGGAAGTTCGACGATGAGATCCTCGGCGCAGCAGATTCCGCGAGATTCCAGGCATACCGCGCCCGGCCGGAACCGTCCGGCCCGCTCCGAAGCCGGTCGTCCGGTGCAGCTCGAGCTGTTCGGGTTGCGGTCGGTGCCCGTCCCGGCGGCGGCGCCTCCCCGTCCGGCGCCGGCTGACCCGAACGCCCTGCGGTTCCACCTCCTCCGCCAGCTCAACCGCATGACCGGCGGCCGGCTCCGCTCCCTGGAGCTGACCGACAACCGCCGCACCATCCTGAGTGTCCGCTCCGGGAAGATGGGGAGCCGGGCGCCGCTCGAGCTGCGGATCCACCACTCCTTCACCCAAGCGCCGGAGGAGGTATTGCAGGCGGTCGCCACGTTCGTCGAGAGCAAGCGAGGAAGCGACCGCGCCCGGGAGGCGCTGGTGGTCATCCGGGAGCACTTCTCGGCCCATCGCTCGACCGCCCGCGCCCGCAAGCTGGTCCTGCGTCCGGAAGGCGTGGTTCTCGACCTGCGCGAGGTCTTCGCGGACCTGAACGAGCGCTACTTCGAGGGGCGGCTGGCGGTGGCGATCACCTGGGGGAAGTCCGCGGTCGCCTCCCGCTGCGGCCGCCGCCGGAGCGCCAGCCTCCAGCTCGGCAGCTACTCCTACGAGGACCGGCTGATCCGGCTCCACCGCGTGCTGGACCACCCCGAGGTGCCGCGCTACGTGATCGAGGCCGTGGTCTACCACGAGATGCTCCACGCCGACATGCCTCCCGAGGTCCACGGCGGCAAGCGCCTCTTCCACACCCCCGAGTTCCGCCGCCGCGAGCGCCTCTATCGCAATCTCCCGCGGGCCGAGCGCTGGATCGGCGAGAATATGGCGGCGCTGCTGCAGGCCCGGGCCGCAATGGCGGGGGGGAAGAGGACGGGCAGGACCCGGCCCATCAACAAAATTTAGATATTAGACAAAGGCTGTTGCAGCCCTCGAGCTGGATTCCCAGCGGCTACCTGATCGTCCGCTGGGAGTGAGCCACCTCCATGGCGGCCGTCCGCGTGCCCGGCGGCAGGTCGCGCACCGGGCGGCTGCCTTTTTTCTTGCCTCCAAACCTCTCTTCTGCAACAATCTCCTACGCGCCCCTGGTGAAAAATAGTGGTTGACTCTGGAGTAGCCGTAAACCCGACGTGCCCATCCTGAAGCGCGAAGCCGATCTCTTCCCTTCGCGTCTGTTCGAGCTGAAGCCCCGATGCGATCTCGTCTTCGTCTCCGCCGGCCTCGGCCTGGACGGCGGCGGGCGCGCCGCGGCCGGCCGACTGCTGGCCGGCGGGTGCGCCGCCTTTGCGCGGGAGCGGGGGATGGGCTTCCGCCTCCTGTCGCTCGATGGTACCGGGCTGCCGGACGGCAGCGTGCCCATCCAGGGCTTCGCGGGAGATCAACGGGCGCTGGCGCTCGCCGTATGGAAAGACCAGCTAAAGGATCAGTTGAAGGACCGGAGAACGGTGTATGTCTTCGATCTGCTGGGACTGTCGCGGACGCAGAGCTACCTGCCCGCTCCACTGCGCGCCCCCTACCTCCTTCCTCTCTATGGTATCGAGGTCTGGCGGTTGCTCGGATGGGACCGCCGCCGGGCGCTGGCCAAAGCCACCGTGGTCTTCGCCATCTCCTCCTATACCCTCGAGCGCGCCCGGCCGTTCGCTCCGCTCGGCGGCGCGACGGTCCTCCCCCTGGCGCTGGAGGAGCGCCGGCCGGAAGGGGCGGTGGACGCCGCCCTGCTCGGCCGCCTGGGACGGGGATTCCTGCTGATCGCCGGGCGTATGGACCCCCGCGAGCGCTACAAGGGGCACGACCAGGTCCTGGAGGCGCTGAAAGGGGTCGAAGGGAGCCGGCTGGTGGTGGCCGGGGACGGTGACGACCGCGCGCGGCTGGAGCAGAAGGCGGCGGCCCTGGAGGTCGGCGACCGGGTGACGTTCACCGGCTTCCTCAGCGAGGCCACGCTCGCCGAGCTCTACCGGCGTTGCGCGGGCTTCGTGATGCCCAGCCGCGGCGAGGGGTTCGGGCTCGTCTACCTGGAGGCGATGCGGGCGGGCAAGCCGGTGCTCGCCGCCCGGGACAGCGCCGCCGAGGAGATCGTGGCGGACGAAAAGACTGGCCTGCTGGTCGATCCCGACGACCGGGAGGAACTGCGGGAGGGCCTCGCCCGGCTGATCGAGCGCCCCGGCGAGGCCCGGCGGATGGGCGAGGCCGGCCACGAGCGTTGGCGCAAGGAGTTCGGGGTCAAGCGGTTCCGCGAGCGGCTGACCCCCTTGCTGGAGAGGCTGGTGAGCTGATGTGTGGCATCAACGGCATCCTGCGGCTCTCCGAATCGGCTCCCGCGATCGACCGCGACGAGTTGCTCCGCACCCGCGACGCCATGACTCTCCGCGGGCCGGACGGCGCCGGGGCCTGGATCGCGGACGACGGCCGGGTAGCCCTGGCGAGCCGGCGGCTGGCGATCCTCGATCTCTCGGCGGCGGGCGCGCAGCCCATGGCCTCGGCGGACGGACGGCTCCGGATGGTGCTCAACGGCGAGATCTACAACTTCGGGGAGCTGCGCCGGGAGCTGGAGGGGCAGGGAGTCCGCTTCCGCTCGCGGAGCGACACCGAGGTCGTGCTCGCCCTCTATGCCCGCGAGGGAACGGCCATGCTCTCCCGGCTGCGCGGGATGTACGGCCTGGCGATCTGGGACGAACGGGAGAAGACCCTGCTGCTGGCGCGGGACCCGCTCGGCATCAAGCCGCTCTACGTCTCGACCGCTGGCGGATGCCTCCGTTTCGCCTCCCAGGTGAAAGCCCTGGAGCGCGGGGGCGGCATCTCTCTGGAGACCGATCCCGCCGGAGTCGCCGGCTTCCTGCTCTGGGGATCGGTCCCCGAGCCGCTCACCCTCCGCCGGGCCGTGCGGGCGCTCCCCGCCGGGCACTGCCTGACCGTCCGCGACGGACAGGTCGGCGAGCCGGTCCCGACCGGCTCGGCGGCAGCACCGGCAACAATGGCCATGGCGCCGGCGGAGGCTGTCGAGGACTCGGTGCGGGCGCACTTGGTCTCGGACGTGCCGGTGGCCGTCTTTCTCTCGGCGGGGCTCGATTCGGGCCTGATCGCGGCGCTCGCCCGGCGGCACCTCCCCGAGCCCCCCGCGACCTTCACGCTCCGTTTCGACGCGTTGGAGGGGACGCCGGAGGACGAGGCGCCGCTCGCCGCCGAGGTGGCGCGGCGCCTCGGCACGCGCCACGTCGAGCGCCGGATGGGCCGGGCCGACCTCGCGGATCTCTGGCCGGGCGCGATCGCCGCCATGGACCAGCCGAGCATCGACGGATTCAATACCTGGGTGGTGAGCCGGGCGGCTCACGAGATGGGTCTCAAGGTGGCCCTCTCCGGCCTCGGTGGGGATGAGATCTTCGGCAGCTATCCCTCATTCGCCGGCGTTCCCCGGCTGGAGCGCGCGGCGCGCCGGGCGGGCCGCCTCCCCGGGCTCGCCGCCCTCTGGCCCGTCGCCGCGAGAGCCGTCGCCGCGGATCGCCCCAAGCTCGCCGGGCTGCTGCGCTACGGGAAGACGCTCCCCGGCGCCTACTTCCTCCGCCGGGGCCTGTTCCTGCCCGAGGAGCTGCCGGGTCTGATGGGCCGCGACGCCGCCGAGGAGGGGCTGCGGCGCTACGATCCGGTGGCGGACGCCGCCCGAGCTCTCGCGGCCGGCAACGGCCACGTCGTCGACGGCTGGACGGCCGTGCAGGCCCTGGAGACCGCCCGCTACATGCGCAACCAGCTCCTGCGCGACGCGGACTGGGCCTCGATGGCCTGGTCGGTCGAGCTGCGGGTCCCCCTCGTCGACGCCTGGCTGCGCCAGCGGCTCGCCGCGAACCGTTTCGAGCCGGCGCGGAGCGAAGGCAAGGCGGCGCTCGTCCGGCGGGCGGCCCCCGAGCTGCCGGAGGCGGTCCTGGCGCGGCCGAAGACGGGGTTCTACATCCCGGTCGCCGAGTGGATGCGGCCGGAGCTGGCGGCGCGGCGGCCGGGCGAGCGGTCGCGGTGGCTGGCGGCGCGGGTGCTGGAGGAGTTCGGAGTGGAGACGCGATGAAGGCCCCGGTCAGCACCCTCACCCCCGGCCCCTCTCCCGTCCCCTCGCAGGGGACAGGCGCCTTCCGCTCCCGGCTCGCCACCTGGACGAAGATCCTCTCCGCCTACTTCACCGCCCAGACCCTGACCCAGCTCGCCGGGATCGCGGCCGGGCTGCTGTTCGTGAATCTGATGCCGGTGCGCGAGTTCGCGCTCTACACGCTGGCGTTCTCGGTGATCAGCTTCTTCAACTTCGTCTCCGACCTGGGGAGCACCACCTCGCTCGTCTACTTCTTCCACCAGACGCGGAGGGAGGGGAGCGACTTCCGCCCCCATCTCGCGGCCGTGCTGTCGCTACGGCGGGTGGCCTTCCTGCTGGGCGCGGCGGCCGTCGTCGCCATCTTCCCCCGCACGGCCGGCGCCAAGGGGTTCGGGCTGACGGAGTCGCTGCTGGCGACCGGCGGCATGCTGCTCTGCGTCTGGTTCCAGATCGGCGCGTCGTTGCGCGTGCTCGCCCTGCGGCTCGAGGACCGCTACGGCCTCTCCTATCGGGCGGAGATCGCCGGTGGGCTGACGCGCCTGCTGCTGGCGGCGGCGCTGGTCGCGGCGGCCCGGCTGGAGGCTTGGCTCGGGGTGCTCACCTCGGCGGTCGCCTCGGCCGTGGTGGTCGCCCTCGCCCGGCCGGACTTCGCCGGCGCGCTCCGGGCCGACCTCGGGGAGTACCGGCGCAAGATCCTCCGCTACCTCCTTCCCACCCTGCCGAGCGCCCTGTACTTCGCCGTCCAGGGACCGCTCACCATCTGGCTGGCAGCCACCTTCGGCGACACGCGCAACATCGCCGAGGTGGGGGCGCTGGGTCGGCTGGGGCTCCTGGTGGGGATCTTCTCCAGCCTCACCGGCGTGGTCTTCCTGCCGCGGCTGGCGCGGGTTATGGACGACCGCCTCTACCGTCGGCGCTTCCTCCAGTTCGGCGCCGCCCTCGCCGCCGTGGCGCTGGCGATGCTCGCCGCCGCGGCGATCGCTCCGGACCTCTTCCTGTTCCTCCTGGGAAAGCACTACTCCGGCCTCCACCGCGAGTTGCTGCTGGTGGTGGGCGGTGCAGGACTGAGTTTGCTCGACGGCTACGCTGTCAACGTCAACCTTGCCCGCTCCTGGACCCGCTGGCAGGGGCTGGCCGTGGGGAGCCTGATCGCCGTCCAAGCGCTGCTCGTGGCGCTCCTGCCGCTCTCCACCACGGCCGGCGTGCTCACCTTCAACCTCCTGGGCAGCGCCGCGGCCCTGGCGGGGCAGCTCGCGATCCTGGCCGTCGGATTCACCCGGCCGGAGTGGGTGCACTGGAAGTGAACGTGGTCCACGTGAGCCCCACCTACTTCGCTCCCGAGTCCGTGCTCGGCGGCGGCGAGCGCTTCGCTGAGGAGCTGGCGCGCGCCATGGCCGGCCGGGCGGAGGTGGAGCGGGTGAAGCTGGTCAGCTTCGGCCGGCGAGCCTTCCGGGAGAGCCCGCGGCCGGGCTACGAGCGGGTGGTCCTGGAGAGCTGGACCCGCGACCGCGCGACCCCGTTCTCGCCGGGCCTGCTGGGAGAGATCCGCGGCGCGGACGTCGTCCACTGCCACCAGTTCTTCGTGCTCCCCACCTTCCTCGCCGCCCTCTTCGGCCGCCTGTGGGGGAGCCGGGTTTTCGTCTCCGACCTCGGCGGCGGGGGCTGGACGCCGGGCTACCAGATCGATCAATCCCGATGGATCGACGCCCATCTGCCGATCTCGGAGTACGCGGCGCGGGGGCTCCGTGGCCGCAACCGGCGGCACCGGGTGATCCACGGCGGGGTGGACCTGGACCGGTACCCGCCGCGGTCCGCGCCCCGGCACGACGGCTCGGTCGTCTTCCTCGGGCGGGTGCTGCCGCACAAGGGGATCCACTTCCTGATCGAAGGGTTGCCGCTGGAGGTCCCCCTCCACGTCGTGGGTCCCGCTCCGGATCTGGCGTACCTCGAGCGTCTGTGCGCTCTGGGCGCCGGGAAGGACGTCCGCTTCCATGGCGCCCTCACGGACGCGGAGGTGGTCGAGCGGCTCGGACAGGCGATGGCGCTCGTCCATCCGACGCCGCTGGACGAGCGGGGCTCGGCGGGAGCGCATGAGCTGTTCGGCCTGGCGCTGGTGGAGGCCATGGCGCGCGGCTGCCCGGTGATCGCCTCCGACGCCGCGTCGCTCCCTGAGATCGTGGAGCCGGAGGTCGGCGGGTTGCTGGTGCCGCCCAACCGGCCGGAGGCGATCCGGGAGGCGATCCTCCGGCTCCGCCGCGAGCCGGAACTGTGGGCGCGCCTGTCGGCCGGCGCTCGTGGAACGGTCGAGCGGCGGTTCACCTGGGACAGGGTGGTCGACCGCTGTTTCGAGGCCTACACCTCGGGAGAGGGGGGCGGGGGGTGAGGATCCTCCAGATCGTCCCTCATCTGCCGCCTCCTTACGAAGGGGTGGGCACCTACGCGGTGGCGCTCGCCGGAGCCCTCGGTGGCGAAGCCCGGTTCCTGGTCGGCGATCCCGCCTGGACCGGAGAGAGGTATGGAGCCCGGGCGATCCCGGCGCGGACCGCAGCGGATCTCCTCGCCGCGCTCGAAGAGACAGGCGAGGGAGGCACGGTGCTCCTCCATTACGCGAACTACGGCTACCAGCGGCGGGGCGACCCGGCATGGCTGGTCGAAGGGCTCACCTGCTGGCATGGCCGGCTGGTGACACTGTTCCACGAGATCTGGGCTTCGAGCCCCCCCTGGCGGAGCTCGTTCTGGCTGCGTCCCACCCAGCGCCGCTTGGCCGCCAGGCTGGCGCGCCGGAGCGAGGCGCTCGCGACCACCCTCGACATCTACGCCGGGATGCTCCGCCCCTGGTCGGCCGGCCGGGAGATCGCCGTGCTTCCCGTCTTCTCGACCGTCGGCGAGCCCGTCGCGGTTCCCGCCTCGGACGAGCGCGCACGGAGGCTCGTCGTCTTCGGCGGCGCTGGCGTCCGCAGTCGCGCCTATGGAAGGTTTCTGCCCGCCCTGGCGCGGGCGGCCGGGAAGATTGAGGTCGAGGAGATCTGGGACATCGGACCGCCGCTCCCTCTTCCTGCCGAGGCGGGCGGGATCCCCATCCGCCCGCTCGGCCTGCTGCCAGCAGGAGAGGTGAGCGAGATCCTGCTCGGCGCAGCCGCCGGATTCCTCGCCTATCCGCCGGCTTTCCTGCCGAAGTCGACCATCTTCGCCGCCTACTGCGCGCACGGAGTCCTGCCGATCTGCGCCTGGGACCGCCACCCGGTGGACCATCTTCCATACTCGACAGGAGAAGGCGACCCCTCAGAAATAGCTGCCGCCGCGCGCGGCTGGTACGAGGGGCACTCGCTGGAACGCCAGGCGGAGCGCTTCCAGGAGCTTCTCCAGGCATGAAGATCCTGGTCTACTCCCCCGCCTTCCTGCCGGACGTCGGCGGTCTGGAGATCGCCACCGCGCAGCGCGCTGAGCAGCTCCAGCGGGCCGGGCACGAGGTGGCCGTGGTGACCATCACCGCGGGACCGGGGGAGGAGCTCCTGCCCTACCGCGTCATCCGCAACCCCTCCCTGAGGGAGCTCCTGCGATGGACCCGCTGGTGCGATGTGTTCTACCAGGCCAATGTCAGCCTGCGCGGGCTCTGGCCGCTTCTGCTCGTCCGCCGGCCATGGGTGGTCTCGCACCATAGCTGGTACCGCCAG
The DNA here is from genome assembly GCA_036402955.1 of Thermoanaerobaculia bacterium. GTDB lineage: Bacteria > Acidobacteriota > Thermoanaerobaculia > Multivoradales > UBA5704 > DATARR01. The sequence continues at coordinate 21,029 of DASWRX010000253.1, read as the reverse complement.
GGCGACGGCCGGATCGCCTGGCGGGACCGGCTCAAGCGCTGGCTCCTCCGCTTCGCCGCCTCCTCGATCGCGGTCAGCCGGGCCGTGGCGGACGACTTGGCGGCGCCGTCGGTGGTGATCCCCAACGCCTACCGCGACGACCTCTTTCGCCGGCTGCCGGACGTCGAGCGGACGGGCGATCTCGCCTTCGTGGGCCGGCTGGTGTCGGACAAGGGGGCCGATCTCCTTCTCGACGCGCTGGCGCGGCTCGCCGCCGAGGGGCTCAACGTCCGGCTGACCATGGTGGGTGACGGTCCCGAAGCGCCCCGGCTGCAGGAGCAGGCGGCGCGGCTCGGCCTCGCGGGCCAGGTCGATTTCCTGGGCCTCCGGACGGGCGAGGAGCTGGTCGGGCTCCTGAACCGCCACCGCATCCTGGTCGTCCCCTCGCGGTACGACGAGCCCTTCGGCATTGTGGCGCTGGAGGGGATCGCCTGCGGCTGCGTCGTGGTCGGGTCGGAGGGGGGCGGACTCAAGGAGGCGATCGGTCCCTGCGGCGAGACCTTCCGCAACGGGGACGCGGCCGGCCTCGCCCGCGCGCTCGGCCGCCTGCTACGGCAGCCGGAGCTGGACGCAGGCTATCTGGAGCAGGCCGGGCCCCATCTAGCCCGCCACACCGCCGAGCGGGCGGCGGCGGCCTACCGGCGGGAGATCGAGGGCGCCGCGCGGGGGTCCTCGGCGTGACCCTGCGCATCCTCATCGTGCTCGTCGGCGGCGCGGCGGCGGTCTGGGCGCTGAGGCGCTGGCGCGTCGCCGTGCAGCTCGTCCTGGTGCTGCTGATTTTCGAGGGGGCGATCCGCAAGTGGCTCGTCCCCGGCGCCCAAGACCTGGTCTACTTCGCCAAGGACGTGCTGCTTCTGGGGGTCTATGCGGGCTCCTTGCGCGACGGGCCCGGCCTGCGCCGGCGCCTGCCGGCACTCCCCATCCTCTACGCGCCCCTGGCCTTAAGCGTCCTGCTCGGTCTGCTGCAAATCTTCAATCCCGCGCTGCCGAATCTGCTGGTCGGCATCTTTGGCTTCAAAGCCTACTTTTTCTACGTACCGCTGCTGTTCGTGGTGCCAGCGGCCTTCCCTGACGACGCGGCTCTCTACACGTTCCTGCGGCGTTATGCTCTGCTCGCCATTCCGGTCGGCCTGCTGGGAATCGCGCAGTTCTTCAGCCCCTCGACCAGCGCCCTCAACACCTACGCGCGGAGCAGCGAGGATGCCTATGTGGCCACCTTCGGAAGCTCGACCTACGTGCGGGTGACCGGCACCTTCTCGTTCATCACCGGCTACACGGCCTACCTGCTGACGGCGGTCATCCTGATCCTGACGCTGCTGGCGGCCGGGCGCTGGCGGTTCCGCAGACATCTGCTGCTGTTCGGGGCTCTGGGCATGACGCTGCTGGGCATGCTGATGTCCGGCTCGCGCGGACCGGTGCTGCTGCTGATCGTGCTCTTCCCCTTCTACTGGTGGCTCGCCGTGATCCGCGAGCGGGGCGGCGGCGCCGCCTTCGGCCGGCTGGTGATCGTCCTCGCGCTGGTGGCGGGGGTCCTGGCCGCAACAGGAGGGAAGGCGATCGATGCGTTCCTCGGGCGGGCCGCGGGGGTCGCGGACGTTGCCAGCCGCGTCAACGCGCCCCTTCTGAGTCCCTGGGAGCTACTCCCCGAGGCGGGCCTCCTCGGCTTCGGCATCGGCGCCACCCATCAGACCGCGGCGACACTGGCCCCAGGCGTGGTGCCCTACAGTTGGCTGCACGGGCTGGCCGTGGAGGTCGAGAGTGGCCGGATCATCCTGGAGCTCGGGCCACTGGGGTTCCTTCTCGTCTACTTCGTGCGGCTCTACCTCGCTCTCTATGCTTTTGGTCAGGCGCGCGCGTTGCGCACCCGCTTCCATCGCGCGCTGGCAACGGCGAGCTTCCTCGTCTTCCTGGCGGCGATCCCCGGGGGAGTGGTTTTCGACGTCACCTCCGACATCTACTACTGGTTCTTCGGCGGCCTCCTGATGCTGGTGGTGCGACTCGATCGCGAGACCGCGCAGAAGTCCGCGCGTGGCGTGGCCATCCCCCGTCCAGCGGCGCGGGAGCCGCTCCCGGAGCCGGCCTTGCCGGTGACCGGATGAAAATCCTGGTAACCCATCCGGGCCGGCAGCACTCCCACCAGGCGGCGCTGGCGCTCCAGGAGGGCGGAATGCTCGCCGGCTACTGGTCGGGGGTGCCGGCCGTCGCGGAGCATGCGCGGCGGGTGCCCGCCCGCCTCCGCTCGCGCTTCGCCCGCTACGCTCCGGTGCCGCTCGATCCCCGGCGGGCGCGGTGGCACCCCTGGACCCCGGCCCTGCGGCGGGCGGGCGACGCCCTGCTGCCGGCGGGAGCCGCCGCCTGGAACGATTTCGCCGCCTGCCGGCTGTTCGACCGCTGGGTGGCGCGGGGGTTGCACCGGAGCGCAGCGGACGCCGTGATCGCTTGCGAGATTTCGGCCCTCGCGACCTTCCGGGAAGCCCGCCGGCAAAGGATGGCGACCCTGCTCGACGCGCCGTCGATCCACCACGCCGCCCAGGACCGCCTGCACGGCACCACCGATTCTCCCCGCCTCCACCGCCGGATCGTGGCGGTCAAGGAGGCGGAGATCGCGCTCGCCGACGCCATCCTGACGGTCTCGGAGCTCGCCCGGCAGACCTACGTCGCGGCGGGCGTGCCGCCGGAGAAGGTCCACGCGGTGCCGCTGGGGGCCGACCTGGAGCTGTTCTCTCCAGACGGAGAGCGGGCCGGCGCGGGCTTCACCTTCCTCTTTTCGGGCGCGACGATCCACCGCAAGGGGTTCGACCTGCTGCTGGCGGCGTTCGACCGGGTGAGGGCCGGCAACGCGACCGCAAGGCTGCGCCTCATCGGGCCTCGCGGGGACTCGGCCCATCTGCTGGATCGTCGCCGGATGGACAGGCGGGGAATGGACGGGATCGACCTCCTGGGACCGCTCCCGCAGCCGGAGCTGGCCGCGGAGCTCCGGCGGGCCGACCTCCTGGTGCTCCCCTCGCGCAACGACTCCTACGGCATGGTGGTGGCGGAGGCGCTCGCCTCGGGCCTCCCCGTCCTCGTCACGGAGATGGTGGGCGCCAAGGACCTGGTGACCGAGGGGAAGGCCGGCTGGATCGTGCCGGTGGACGACGCCGACGCCCTTACCGGACGGATGGCCTGGTGCGCCGGACATCCGGACGATGTCCGCGCGATGAAGGCGGATTGCCGCCGGGCGGCGGAGTCCGCGACCTGGCCGGCCTACCACCGGCGGTTCGTGGACCTTCTCAGCGAGATCCTGTGAAGATCCTCCACGTCCTTCCCACCTACCTCCCCGCCTGGCGCCACGGCGGCCCGATCCTCGCAGTCCACGGGCTGTGCAAGGCCCTGGCGGCACGCGGGCACGAGGTGACCGTCTTCACCACCGACGTCCACGGGGAGGGGGTCCTCGACGTCCCCCTCGCCCGGCCGGTGGACGTTGACGGAGTCGAGGTCCGGTACTTCCCGGTCCTCCCTCCCCGCCGTCTCTACGTCGCCCCCGGGCTGGCCGCGGCGATGCGGGCGGAGGTCGCGCGGTTCGACGCCGTCCACCTCCACTCTGTCTTCCTCTGGCCCACCTCGGCGGCGGCGCGGGCGGCCGAGCGGGCCAGGGTGCCCTACCTCCTCTCGCCGCGGGGAATGCTGGTGCCGGAGCTGATCCGCGCGCACGGCCGCGGGCGCAAGCTCGCCTGGATGCTCCTCGCCGAGCGCCGGACGATCGAGCGGGCCGCGGCCCTGCATATGACGAGCGCTCTCGAAGCCGAAGATGCGGCCCGGCTGGACCTCCCCCTGCCGCCTTTCGAAGTGGTGCCCAATGGCATCGATCCCACGCCCTGGGACGGCGACCTGGAGGCGCTCTCGCCCGCCGTGCGCACCCTCTTGGAGGGTCTCCCGTTCCTCCTCTTCCTGGGACGTCTCTCGTGGAAGAAGGGGCTCGACCGGCTGATCCCCGCGCTGACGGCAATCCCCCGCGTGGTCCTCGCGGTTGCCGGCAATGACGAGGAGGGCATCCTCACCGGTCTGGAGCGGCTCGCCCACGAGTCCGGCGTGGCGGAGCGCGTCCGCTTCCTCGGCGCGGTCCACGGAGCGGAGAAGGCCGCGCTGCTCCACCGGGCGGCGGCGCTCGTCCTGCCGTCCCGCTCGGAGAACTTCGGCAACGTGGTGCTGGAAGCCTGGGCCGCCGGCCGGCCGGTCGCCGTCACGCCCGAGGTGGGCCTCGCCGCGACCGTCCGCGCGGTCGGGGCGGGGATCGTCACCGCGGACCTCGGGCGGGACCTGCGGGGCCTCCTCGCGTGTCCCGCCAAGCTCGACGAGATGGGCCGGCGCGGCGCGGAGCTGGTCCGCGAGCGCTTCGGCTGGGCGGCGGTGGCGCGACAGATGGAGGAGGTTTACGAGAGGATTGCCGCCTCGTGAAGATCGCCTTTCTCGTCGAACGCCCGACGCAGTTCGAGGCGCCGTTCTACCGCTTCGCCGCCCGGGACCCGGAGCACGAGCTCCGCGTGCTCTTCACCGGGAAGGGCGTGACGGCTCCGGTCTTCGATCCGGAGCTCAGGGCGCCGGTCTCCTGGGGGATCGACCTGCTGGGCGGCTATCCTCACGAGGTCTGCCCGCCTGACGGTGCGGCCCGCTGGCTCGCGGAACGGCTCCGGCCGGGGCGGTGCGACCTGCTGATCGCGAACGGTTACACCCAGGGGATCTATCGGCTGGGCGCCCGCACCGCGAGACGAGCGGGGGTGGCCACGGCCCTGCGTCTCGACTCGGTTCTCTGGGACACCTCTCCCTCTCGCAAACTGGCCAAACGGCTCCTCTTCGCAACCTATATGAAACGGACGTACGACCTCTTTCTCGGCACCGGCAGCCTGACCCTCGACTACCTCCGCGCCCAGGGCGTCCCCCCCGAGCGCGCCGGGCTCTTCCCCTACGCCGTGGACGTGGAGAGCTTCGCGCGGCGGTCCCGCCTCTCACCCGGGGAGCGCGCGGCGGCGCGGGAGCGGCTCGGCGTACCCGCGGGACCCAGGGTCGTCCTGGGGCTCGCGAAGTTCAACGACCGGGAGGCGCCGTGGGATCTCCTCCGCGCCTTCGCCCGTCTCGAGGAGGAGGACGTCTGGCTGGTGCTCGCCGGGGACGGCCCCGCCCGCCCGGCGCTCGCGGGCTTCGTCCGCGAGAAGCGGCTGTCGCGGGTGCGCTTCCCCGGCTACGTTCCCTATCCTGAGCTGCCGGCCCTCTACGCGGCGGCGGACCTGTTCGTCCACCCTGCCCGCGAGGAGCGCTGGGGGGTCTCCGTCCAGGAGGCTCTCGCCTGCGGGCTGCCCGTGGTCGCCTCCTCGCGCGTCGGCGCCGGCTACGATCTCGTCGAGCCCGGTGGCAACGGCTTCGTCTATCCGGTCGGGGACGACGGCATGCTGGCCCACAGGATCGGCCAGGCGCTCGCCCTCACCCCCAAGCGCGTGCGCGAGCGCAGCGCCGCGATCCTCGCCCGCTGGGACTACCCGGCCACCTGGCGCTGTCTCCTGGCAGCAGCGCTGGCAGCCGCGGAGAGAGTCGCGAGGCCGTCATGATCCCCCTCTCCGTCATCGTCACCACCCGCAACGAGGAGGCGAACGTCGAGCGGTGCCTGCGCAGCGTCCACGGCTTCGCGGACCAGATCTTCGTGCTCGATTCCGAGAGCGCCGACCGCACCGTCGAGATCGCTCAGGGATACGCCGAGGTCCACACCCTGGCCTACGACCACAGCCGGATCATCCCGTGGATCTTCCAGTGGGGGCTCGACAACCTCCCCCTGCGCAACGACTGGGTGCTGATCCTGGAGGCCGACCAGGCGGTGACGCCGGCGCTCCAGGCGGAGCTCGCGGCCCTGCTCGCCCGGCCGGACGCGGTGCGCGAGGACGGCTTCTACATCCGCCGCCGGCAGATCTTCCGCGGCCGGCCGCTGCGCTTCGGCGGCTACGGCGGCAAGGTCCTCCTGAAGCTCTTCCGGCGCAGCCGCTCCGAGCTCGACCCGGTCGAGCAGGACACCCGCGTCTACGTGCGCGGCCCCCTCGGCCGCCTGCGCGCGCCGCTCGAGGAGTGGAATCTCAAGGAGGATTCGATTCAGTTTTATCTCCAGAAGCATCTCCGCTATGCTGAAGCCTTCGCCCGGGAAGAGCTGGAGCGCCGCCGGCGGGGCCTGCCGTGGAAGGCGACCCCGCGCCTCTTCGGCACCCCGGACGAGAGAATCCTCTGGCTCAAGGACCGCTACTACCGCATGCCGCTGTTCCTCCGCCCCATGCTGTACTTCCTCTACCGCTACTTCTTCCTGCTGGGCATCCTGGACGGCAGGACGGGGTTCGTCTTCCATTTCCTCCAGGCCTTCTGGTTCCGGTTGGTGGTGGACATCCGCCTGGAGGAGATGATGCGGGAGGAGGACGCTTGAGCCGCATCCTGGGCCTCAGCGTCTACCACGCCGACGCCTCGGCGGCGGCCGTGGTGGACGGCCGGTTCGTGGCCGGCGTCGAGGAGGAGCGCTTCCGGCGGATCAAGCACTGGGCGGGCTTCCCCGAGCGGGCGATCCGCTTCTGCCTGGAGGAGATGAACGGCGGCGGTCTCGAGGGGGGTACCGGCCTGGAGGGGATCACCGCCCTCGCCGTAGCTCGCCAGCCCCGGGCCTATCTGGCGCGCAAGGCGCTGCTGGCGCTCTCCCATCCGCGCAGCCTGCGCCGCGCCATGGGCCGCGCCCGCAACCTCCGGCAGGTCGCCTCGCTGGAGGAGCGGATCGCGACCGCGCTCGGCGGCGCGGCGGCGCCCCTCCACGCGGTCGAGCACCACCTTGCGCACGTCGCCTCGGCCTTCTACTGCTCGCCGTTCGAAGAGGCGATGTGCCTGACGGTCGACGGCTTCGGCGACTTCGTCTCGACCATGATGGCGGTCGGCCGCGGCGGCTCGATCGAGGTGCTCGAGCGGGTCCACTTCCCCCACTCGCTCGGCCTCTTCTATACCGCGATCACCCAGTTCCTCGGTTTCCTCGGCTTCGGGGACGAGTACAAGGTGATGGGCCTGGCGGCCTACGGCGAGCCCACCTTCGCCGGCCACCTCGGGACGATGGTCCCGGCGCGGGCGGATGGCACCTTCGAGCTCGACCTGCGCTACTTCCGCCATCTCTCCGAGGGGGTGGAAATGAACTGGGAGGAGGGCTCACCCGAGCTGGGGAGGGTCTACACCCCGGCGCTCGCGGAGTTGCTGGGGCCGCCGCGCCAGCGCGACGAGGAGCTGACGCAGCGGCACATGGACCTCGCCGCCTCCCTGCAGCGCGTCTACGAGGAGCGCTTCTTCGCCCTCGTGCACGCTCTCCAGCGCCGCACCGGCCTGAAGCGCCTCGCCCTCGCCGGCGGCTGCGCCATGAACTCGCTCGCCAACGGCAGGCTGTTCGACCGCACGGATGTCGAGGAGGTCTTCATCCAGTCGGCCGCCGGCGACGCCGGCACCTCGCTCGGCGCCGCGCTCTACACCCACCACGCCCTCCTGGGCGCGCCGCGCGACGGCTTCGTCATGGAGCATTCCTACTGGGGGCCCGCCTACGGCGAGGAGGCGATCCGGCGGGCGATCGCGGACGCGATCCCTGGCTCCGGCGGCCGCGACGGCGACTGGCGGGAGGTCCGCATCGAGAGCGCGCCCGATGGTGAGCGCCTGGCGGCGGAGACCGCGGAGGCGATCGCCGCCGGCGGCGTGGTCGGCTGGTACCAGGGGCGCTCCGAGTGGGGACCCCGCGCCCTCGGCAACCGCTCGATCCTGGCCGACCCGCGCCGGGCGGACATGAAGGACATCCTCAACCTGAAGATCAAGCGCCGGGAGTCGTTCCGCCCGTTCGCCCCCTCCATCCTGGAGGAGCGCACGGGCGACTGGTTCACGATCGACGTTCCCGACCCGTTCATGATCAAGGTCTATCCCATCCGCCCGGAGAAGCGGCACCTGGTGCCCGCGGTGACCCACGTGGACGGCACCGGCCGGCTGCAGACGGTGTCGCGGCGGACCAACCCTCGCTACTGGGCGCTGATCGCCGCCTTCGAGCGCCGCACCGGCGTGCCGATGGTGGTCAACACCTCGTTCAACGAGAACGAGCCGATCGTCAACACCCCGGCCGAGGCGCTCGACTGTTTCCTGCGCACCCGCATGGACCGGCTGGTGCTGGGGGATGTGGTGATGACGCGGCTTTCTCCAACCCCATGAACGCCCTCGTCACCCGGCTCCTCCGCTCGGCTCTCGCGGCCGCCGGCCTGCAGATCCGGCGCTGGCCGGCGCCCCTGATCTTCCGTCGCGAGGCGGAGTTGCGCGTCGGCCTGGAGCACGTCATCGCCCACTACCTGTGGAGGCACCCGAGGGAGGACTTCTTCTTCATCCAGGTTGGTGCCTTCGACGGCATGGCCAACGATCCGCTGCGGGAGATCGTGAGGGAGCACGGATGGCGCGGCATCCTGGTGGAGCCTCAGCGAGAGGCGTTCCGGCAGCTCGCGAAGAACTACGAGGACCGGCCCGGGCTCGTTCTGCGCAACGTGGCCGTGGCCGCAGTCTCCGGACCCCGGACGCTCTACAAGCTGCGCGCCGGGGATGCCGCACTGCCCCTCTGGGCTCCCCAGCTTGCCTCCTTCCGGCGCGAGGTCGTCCTCAGGCACGGGGACGTCATTCCCGACATCGCCAGCAGGATCGAGATGGAGACCGTCGAATGCCTGACCTTCGAAGACCTGCTCGCACCGGTGCGTCCAGCCCGCATCGATCTCCTCCAGGTCGATGCGGAGGGCTACGATTTCGAGATCCTCAAGCTGTTTCACGGCGCGGGTCTGCGGGCGCGCATCATCGGCTTCGAGCACAAGCACCTGAGCCGCCCGGAGCGGAATGCCTGCGTGGAGCACCTGATCTCACTCGGCTACCGCGTCGCCCTCGAGGGCCCGGACGCGGTCGCCTACCGGCCCGACGAGCCATGACTTCATGAGGATCCTGCTGGTCAGCCATCCGCCCCTGGCGGCCGAGCTCGGGGCGGCGCAGATCGCCCTCAACCTGGCCGCAGCCCTGCGAGCTCGCGGGCACGACGCCCAGGCGTGGTCGCCGGAGCCCCTGGCGGATACCCGGTGGTGGAACTTCTGGCGGCGTCAGACGCGGGCGATCGAGCGTTTCGTCGAGAGCCACGGACCGTTCGACGTCATCGAGACCCCGGCGATCTCGGCGAGCGCGCGGCTCGCCCGCTACGGCCGGATCGTAGTGCGCAGCGTGCAGCCGGAGCTGCGCTATCTCTTCCTCGACCTCCGTAGCGACGTCGCCCACCGGCCCTCGCCGCGGGCGCTGGTCAACGCCGCCCTGGGTATCCCTCGCGCCGCCGCGATCCTCAGCGGCTGGCGTCATGCGAGCCGCATCCTCTGTCTGGGGACGCTCGAGCTCGCCTGGATGCGTCGCCACTTCCCCCAGTGGAACCGCAAGCTGGGGCTCTACGTCTGCGCCCTGCCGCCCGGCGACCAGGCGACCCTGGCCGCGGTACGTCGGGGCCGCGAGAGGAGGGCAGGGCAGGGCATCCGCTTCCTGTGGATGGGCCGCTGGAGCGCTCAGAAGGGAACCCATCGTCTGCTCCGCTTCCTCCGCGAGCGGCTCGAGTCTCACCCTCACGACACGTTCTCTCTCGCTGGGTGCGGCCCTACCGCCGCGCGGAATCTAACCCCGGAGTGGCTCCGCTCGGGCCGCGTTCGGATCGTTCCCGCGTTCGCTCGCGCCGAGCTGGCGGGGCTCCTCGCCGGGCACGACGCCGGGCTCTTCACCAGCACGATCGAGGGATGGGGGCTGAGCCTGACCGAGATGCTGGAATCCGGGCTGACCGTCTTCGCCACCGAGGCCGGGGCGGTCGCCGACCTCCGGCCATACTTTCCGCTATCGCTCCGCACCTTCCCATCGCCGGCGCAGATCGAGACCACCCCGCTCGAGGACCTGGAGGAGAACGGCTACCGTGCACGATTCTCCTGGCAAGCGATCGCCCGCGCTTGGGAAGAGCAGGTTTTCGAGCGATGAGACCGCTGCTGCGCGCCACCCGCCAGACAACCCGCCGGATCGCCGGCGGCGTGCTCGAAGGCGCGGTCCGCGCCGCCGCAGCCTTCGCCCCCGGCTCGCCCGGAAGGCCGCAGACCCCACGGGCAATCTTCGTGCTGCGCAACAACGACGTCGGGGACCTCCTGGTGGTGACGCCCCTCTTCGACGCACTTCGACGCCGCTTTCCGGAGGCCTGGATCGCCGCCGGCGTGGGGGACTGGAATCGCGGCGTGCTGCGCGGCAATCCCCATCTCTCGGAGACGCTGTCCGTCAATGCTCCCTGGTTCAACAAGTATCAGGGCGAGGCGGGCACCCTGGGCCGGCTCGCCTACCTGCGCTCCTCTCCCGAGGTCCGCGAGCTCGCGGAGCGCCGCTTCGAGGTGGGCATCGACGTGCTCGGCAGCGCCTGGGGATCGCTCCTCCTGCTGCGGGCCGGGATCCCCTACCGGCTCGGGGTGCGCGGCTACGCCGGCGGCCACTCCGCCGCGCAGTCAGCGGTGAGCTTCGATCCGGACGAGCACGTCGGGCGCGCCGCCCTGCGCTTCGCCGAGATCCTCGGCGCCTCCGATCTGCCCCCCGTGCGGCCCCAGATCTTCCTCTCCCGCAAGGAGCGGGAGGCCGCGGAGCGCTGGTGGAGCGCGGCTGGCGGGAGCCCTCGGGTGGTGCTCGCCCCCGGCGGAGGAGTGGCCGCGAGGCGCTGGCCCATCGAGAGCTTCGCCGCCGTCGCGGCCGGGCTGCCGGACGCCGCGCTGCTGGTCCTCGGCGGCCCGAACGAGGAGGGGCTGTCCACGACGGTCGCGGCGGCGGCCCCGGCCGTCCGCACGTTTTCGGAGCCGCTCGGCCTGCGGGAGGTGTTCGCGCTGATCGCGACCGCCGGCCTCGTGGTCTCCAACTCGAGCATGCCGATGCACGCTGCAGCCGCCTTCGGCAAGCCGGTCGTGGTGACCCTGGGAGAATCCTTCCCCTCCGCGCGCCAGCACCAGGCCCAGTGGGGCTACCCGGGCCTCAGCCGCAGCCTCGGCAAGGAGCCGGGAGAGAGGTCGAACGTCTATACTCCCGCGGAAACCCTGAAGGTCATCCGCGACGAGATCTCCCGCCTGGAACCCACTCCTTGAAACGCTGGCCTCCCTACGCGCTGGTGCTCATCCTCGCGGCCGCTGTGTTCCTGGCAGCGGTGGCGGTACCCTACCGGGTCGACACGGACACCGCCTTCCAGCTCGGCTCAGTCCTCCAGTGGCTGCACGGCACGTCGCCCGCCCCGGGCATGCTCCGCGTGCCGGACCCGGTCGACCTCAGCCGCGACCGGCTGGTCTGGAGCACCTGGTGGCCACCGGGGTTCCCCCTGCTCTACGCGCCGCTCGCCGCGGTGCTCCCCTTCTCGGCGGCCCTGCGCGCGACGAGTTTCCTGCTTTTCCTTGCCGGCACGGCCGGCTGGCTGCGTCTCATGGACCGCTTCGAGCCACGGCCGCCGCTTCGGCTGCGGCTCCTCGTCGCCCTCGCCCTGTTCGGCTATGCGGCGACCCTCGGCGGCGCGGCCTCGCTCCGCTCGGCTGACCTGCTGGCCTACGCCGCAGGGCCTTGGCTCGCCGCCCTGGCGTTGCGCCTGCGCGAGCGGGAGTCGCCGCTCTTCCTGGGAGGGATCGCCTTCGGCGCTTCCTACTGGTTACGTTACTCGCTGTTTCTCGCTGTCCTGCCGCTCGCGGTCTTCGCGGGATGGCGGCTGCTGCGCGAGCGCCGGCTTCTCCGGCTTGCCACGCTCGGTTCCGGCTTCGCCTTGCCGGTCGCGGCGCTCTTCCTGCTCAACCTGCAGCTCTCGGAGAACCTGAAGGAAACGGCCACCGGCGCTCGCTCCACCTGGGCGGTGGACGACCCTCAGGCTTTCCATCCCACCCGTGTCGCCATCTCGCTCGCCGGCGCTCCCGGCCTCGGCCTGTTCCAGACCGACCTCTGGGCCACGCATCTGACCTACTTCAGCGACGCCCACCTGCCCTTCCTGCGCGCCTTCGGCAACGACGACCGCCTTCTCTTCAAGTCGCTCCTGGGCATTCCTGGGACGGCCCTGCTCGCCTGGGCATTGGCTCACGAGCGGCGGCGCCGGCACGGGGCCCAAGGTGATCTCGCGGCGATCGCCGTGGCGGGGTTCTACCTGGTCCTCGCCGCCGTCTCCCTGCTCGTCGGCTACGACTACTTGGCCAAGGAGACACGCTTCGCGGCCTGCGTCCTCCCCCTCACCTACCCCTTCGTGCTGACCGCCGCCCTCACGCGGGAGAGGCGCGTCACCGCGCTCCTGACGGCGCTCCTGTTCGGCGCTCCGCTGGTCTTTGCCACCGCGGAGCTGGCGAAACGGGACCTGCGCGACCGGCTCCCCCTTCGCGGCTCGGCCACCGACAGCGGCCTGCTGACGCCCGAGCTCTCTTCCCGCGACGTCCCCGCGGTCCGCTCCGCCGTGGCCGCGGCCCTGCGCTCGCCACGCGACCTCGTGGTCGTGGCCGGCCCCGCCGGTTGGGGCTCGTCCTACGTGATGGGGCTCGATCTCCCCTTCCGCACGCTGCCGGTGGGGACGTTCCCCGCCCCGCTCGGCGCCCGGTATCTCGACGCCGGGGAGTTGCGCGGTAAGATGCCGCTGCGCTCCTCGCGCCCGTTGCGGGTAGTGATCGTCGCCGCGCGCGACCTCGTGCGAAGCGGCTGGCTGCCGCGATTGGAATCCCGCTTCCCCCAGGCCCGGCCTTGGCGGCCCGCCCCCGTGCCGGCCCATTCCAACGTGGAGATCTGGTGCAGCGACCTGGAGGTGCCATGAGCCAACCCAACCGTATCCTGCGCATCGCGGTCATCGGCGCGGGCCACTGGGGCCCCAACCTGATCCGCAACTTCCACAACCACACGACCAGTGAGGTCGCCTGGGTGATCGACCGCGACGAGGCCCGGCTGAGGCTCGCCGAGAGCCGCTACCCGGGGTTGCGGGTGTCCGCCGATCCGGCGGTCGCCTTCGCCGACCCCGAGGTCGACGCCGTGGTGATCTCCACCCCCACCATCACCCATTACGACCTCGCCTCAACGGCGCTCGCGGCCGGCAAGCACGCGCTGGTCGAAAAGCCGATCGCCGCCAACGTCGAGGAGGCCGAGGCGCTGTGCGAGCTCGCCGAGCAACGCGGCCTCGTCCTGATGACCGGCCACGTCTTCCTGTTCAACGGCGCCATCCGGCGGATCAAGGAGTACCTCGACCAGGGCCAGCTCGGACGCCTCTTCTACATCTCGATGATCCGCACCAACCTGGGGCCCATCCGCATGGACGTCAACGCCGCCTGGGACCTCGCCGCCCACGACGTCGCCATCGCCAACGACTGGCTGGGCGTAGTCCCGCTCCACGCCGCCGCGCAAGGGGGCTCCTGGATCAACCCAGGCGTCGAGGACGCCGTCTTCGCCAACCTTTGGTATCCGGACGGCGTCATGGTCAATCTTCACGTCTCGTGGCTCAGCCCGAGAAAGGTCCGCGACATCACCGTCGTGGGGGAAAAGGGAATGCTGACGTTCGACGACATGAACCTCTCCGAGCCCCTACGGCTCTATGACAGGCAGGTGACCGAGCAGCGCAGCACGCCCGGCTTCATCGACACCTTCGCCTCTTTTCGCACCAGCATCCGCGAGGGGGACATCCGCATCCCGAAGGTCGCGATGAGCGAGCCGCTCAAGGCCGAGTGCGACCATTTCCTCGAGTGCGTCGCCAGCGGCGCCAGGCCACTCTCGGACGGCCGCACCGGCGCCGCCGCAGTGCGCGTGCTCGACGCCATCTCGCGCTCGATCCGCAACGGCGGCGGCAAGGAGGCCGTATGAGCGGCCCGCAGATCCCCCTGGTGGACCTCAAAGCCCAGCACGCCGAGGTCGCCGACGAGGTGGCGCGCGGCTTCGCCCAAGTGATCGCGGACACGGCGTTCGTCCTCGGCCCCCAGGTGCGCGAGTTCGAGGCGGCGTTCGCCCGCTTCTGCGAGGCCCCTCACTGCGTCGGCGTCGCCAACGGCACGGACGCCATCGAGCTCAGCGTGCGGGCGCTGGGGCTGGGCGCCGGCGACGAGGTGATCGTGCCGGCCAACACCTTCATCGCCAGCGCCCTGGGAGTGGTGCGCGCCGGCGCCCGGCCGGTGATCGTGGACTGCGACGAGTATCAGCTCCTCGATCCCGCCCGGATCGAGGCCTCGATCGGACCGCGCACCCGGGCGGTACTACCCGTCCACCTGTTCGGCCAGATGGCCGACATGGAGGCGATCGCCGAGGTGGCCGCAGTCCGGGGTCTGGCCGTGATCGAGGACGGCGCCCAGTCGCAGGGGGCGCGGCGGAACGGCAGGCCCAGCGGCGCCTTCGGGGTGGCCGGCGCGACCAGTTTCTACCCGGGCAAGAACATCGGCGCCTACGGCGACGCCGGCGCGGTCGTCACCGCGTCGGACGAGATCGCCGCGCGTCTCCGCAAGCTGCGCAACTGGGGGAGCGAGACGAAGTACCACCACCCCGAGATCGGCTTCAACTCGCGTCTCGACACGCTGCAGGCCGTGGTGCTCGCGGCCAAGCTGAAGCGTCTCGACGCCTGGAACGCGGCCCGCCGGCAAGCGGCGGCGCGCTACGACGAGCTCCTCGCCGGCCTGCCCGGCGTTGAGCTGCCGCGGACGCTCCCCGGCAACGAGCCCGTCTGGCACCTGTACGTGGTGCGCGTGCCGAGGCGGGACGAGGTACTGGCGAAGCTGAACGCCGCAGGGATCGGCGCCGGCATCCACTACCCGGTCCCCCTCCACCTCCACGGCGCCCTGAGCGATCTCGGCTACCGCGCGGGGGACTTCCCCGAGGCCGAGCGGGCGGCGGCGGAGATCCTCTCCCTGCCGATGTACCCTCACCTCACGGAAGAGCAGCAGGAGCGGGTGGCGGCAGCGCTGAAGGACGCGCTGGCGGGCTGACGGCCCTACGTCTGGAGCCGCCGCCGCCGCTCCTCAAGCTCCGCTGCCGACCCTTCAATGGCCGCCACGTCGGTCAGCACCGGCAGGAAATCCATCCCGCGGACCCAGGCGAGATCCACCGGCAGCGGGTTGAGCTTCTTCGACGGCTCCGGACAGGGCTCTCCGAAGGCCAGCTTGACGAACATGTGGGGCAGGTTCAGGCCCGCCCGCGTGAAGAAGAGATGGGTGGTGAAGAAGCGACCGATGTTGATCTCGGTCGGGTTGGGCACGCCGCGCCGGTCGTAGGTGAGGTCGACCGCGAAGATGCCGTTGGGGCGGGGGTCGATCGCGGCGACGGCCGCTTGCGCGAGGTCGTCGAGATCGGGATCGGCGACGGTCACGCCGGTGCCGGTGATGCCGGTCACCCCCGACGGCGCCCGGTTGCCGAACTCCCAGTAGAGGCGCCTGCGCCCCTGGGCGACGATCAGCTCGCCGTCCTTGTAGAGCGCCGTCCAGGTGATCGAGTCCGGCCTGAGGCACTCGGCGGCGGTGAAGTTCCCCCACCCCTCGCAGAAGTCGAGCCAGGCGCGGGCGACGCGCGGGTTTTCGGCCCGGAAGCTCCCCTTGCCGCCGCCCGGGCTCACCACGGCCCGCAGCCACACCGGCGAGCCGTAGGCGTCGAAGGCCCGCTCGACGTCCGCCTCACTCGCGACCAGCAGGGTCTCCGGCACGGCGAGGCCGGCCGCCTTCCAGCAGCGGAAGGACTCGTACTTGTCCTGGCAGATCTCGATCGTGCGGTGAGCCGGCAGGAAGGTGCGGGCGCCGATCTCGTCGCGGTGCGCGGAGATGGCGAGGATCTCCTGGTCCGGCTGGCTGTAGATCAGCTCGGCGCCGGTCTCCGCGACGAGCCCCTTGAGGATCGCGATGTAATCGGGATCGGACGTCTCGGGGATCAGGTGGCGCTCGTCCGTCTCGGCGCGCTGGAGGTAATACTTGTTACAGTCGGCTCCGATCAGATGGAACGTCTCCCCCGACTCGCGCAGCGAGCGCACGAAGTTCGTGGAGGGGGAGCCGCCCGCGCCGGTCACCAGGATGCGTCGTGACGTCATGGGTCGGGGATTATAGTGTTTCGCGCCGTGATGAAAGTCCTCTTCTTCGCCCCGGTCTTCAACCAGGTCCGCGAGCTCCCGCGGGTGCTCGCCGAATTCCGGGAGTCCGCGCCGCCGGGCGTCGAGCTGCTCCTCGTCAACAACGGATCGAGCGACGGCTCCGAGGCGCTGATCCGGGAGAGCGGCCACCCCTGCATCGACCTGCCGCGCAACCTGGGGGTGGGCTACGCCTACATCTGCGCGATCGACTGGGCCCTGGAGCGGGGGTACGAGATCTTCGGCGCCATGGCGGCCAACGGCAAGATGCTGCCGGCCGAGATCCCGCGCCTGCTGGCGCCGATCCTGGCCGGCGAGGCGGACTACGTCAACGGCAGCCGCTTCCTGCCTGGCGGCGGCTCGCCCAACCTGCCGGGGTTCCGCCGCCGGTCGATCCCCCTGGTCAACCTCTTCGTCCGCGCCGTGACCGGGGTGACCTTGAGCGACGCCACCTGCGGCTTCCGCGCCTTCCGGCTCGACCTCCTGCGGCGGGCGGAGTTCGACTGGCGCGCTCCCTGGCTCCACACCTACGGCTTCGAGTACTACGTCTACGCCAAGGTCCTGCTCGACCGGCGGCTGCGCCGGGTCGAGGTGCCGGTGACCATGCGCTACCCCGAAGCCGGCCGCTACTCGAAGATCCGTCCCGGCCGGGACTGGTACGCCATGCTCAGGCCCTGGCTGGCGGCGCGGCTCGACGGCAAGGGGTTCAGGAGATGACGGGCGAGCGGTGGATCTTTCTCGACCTCGACGGCACGGTGCTCGACGTCTCGGCGCGCTACCACCGCGTCCACCAGGATATCGTCGAGCGCCACGGCGGCTGGCCCTTTCCACATTCCGTTTACTGGGAGGCCAAGCGGAACCTCGTCCCGGAAACGGAGATCCTGATCCGCTGCGGCCTCTCCCCGGAAACCGCCCGGGAGGCGGACGCCCAGCGGCGCCAGGAGATCGAGGGGTCCGAGGTCCTGCAGCTCGACGAGCCCTGGCCGTATATGGCGGACGTCCTCGATGAGCTGGAAGACCTGGGCCGGCTCGCGATCGTCACGCTCCGCGAGCACCGGGACCGGCTCGACCGGCAGGTCACCTCGCTCATGCTGCCCCTCTACTTCAAGCACGTGATCGCCGGTCCGGGGGACGGCACGCGGCAGGCCAAGGCGGCCCTGCTGCGGCGGTCCGGCATCTCCTGGGGTCCGGGATCGGTCCTGGCGGGGGACACCGAGGTGGACGTGGCGAGCGGCCGGGCGCTGGGCCTCCGCACGGTGGCCGTCGGCTGCGGCCTCCGCACCCCCGAGCTGCTGGCGCCCTGGTCCCCGGACGCCCTGCTCGACGACCTGCGCCAGCTCGCCCGCTGGCTCGATCCCTCCGGCTAGACCCGCGCCAGCCGCCGCCGCGCCTCCGCCCAGGCGAGGTCCCAGGCCCGGCAGCGGCGCGCCGGCACCGTGCCCACGGCGACCGGCGGCTCGCCCGCGCCGCCGGCGGCCCGCTCCAGGAACCGCGGCAGCAGGCTCCGCAGGGGACTGACGAAGTGGAGCGCGACGGCGTCGCCCGGCTCGTTCTCCCCGGCTTCTTCCCCGAGGAGGGGCAGCCGGACGAGCCGCGGGTCCCAGAGCCGGCAGCCGGCCCGCCAGCCCAGCAGCGCCCAGGCGGTCTGCTCGCTCCAGACCGGCGCGAACCCGAAGTCCGGCCGCGAGACGTACCACTCCAGGAGGTCCGGATCGTAGAAGCGCGTGCGGAAGAGGAGGACCCCCGAATTCACCCGGCAGGGCAACGCCAGCCGCGGTTGAGACAGCAGGTGCCAGGAGCGCACCGAGTAGGCGTTCTGCCGGTCGCTCATGAAGACCGCGCCGGTCTCCTCGCCAGGAAAGCGGAAGAGGCCCGAGAAGGGGCGGAGGAAGAGGACGTCGGAATCGCAGTAGGCGAGCTCGCCGTCCTCGGAAAGCAGAGGGATGTCGATCAGCTTGAGCGCCAGCGGATTGCCCTCACGGAAGGCCCGCAGGGCCGGACGGCGGACGAGGAGGTCCGCCACCCGTTCGTCCGCCTCGGCGCGCGGGACGAATTCGATCTCCCCCAAGCCCGCCGCCAGCCGGTCGCGGTCCGCCTCGCCGAGCGTGCCGTCCTCGTGGACGCGCAGATGGAGCGGGTCCGCCGAATGGCGCAGCAGGCTGCCCAGGCAGGCGAGGCCCATGTCCACGTGGGCGCGGCCCAGGAGGGTGGCGACCCGACGCCCCGGCTCGCGTAGAGTTTTGCGCATTCCGCTCTTCCCGATTACACTCTTTCGATCATTCCGACGAGTCTGGCTTGCGCCCTTCCCGAGGGACGGAGGAGAAGTAGAGCATGGATTGGAATCAGCAGAAGGTCCTGGTCACCGGTGGCGCCTCGTTCATCAGCTCCCACCTGATCGATCACCTGGTCGCCAAGGGCGCGCGGTCGATCCGCGTCGTGGACGACCTGACGAGCGGGCGTCTCGCCAACATCCAGGATCACATCGACGCTGGCATCGTCGAGTTTCACCAGGAGGACCTCCTCCAGCCCGGCGTGCCCCAGCGCATGGCGGAGGGGATCGATGTCGTCTTCCACCTCGCGGCCATCCACGGGGGACGCGGCTACGTGGACCTCCACCAGGCCGCCTGCTCGCAGAACCTGGCGATGGACGGCATGCTGATCAAGGCGGCCCACGAGGCGGGGGTGGGGAAGTTCGTCTTCGCCTCCTCCGGCTGCGTCTACCCGAACTATCTCCAGCAGGACGTCGCCAAGGAGCTCTACCTGACCGAGGAGATGGTCGGCCCCCCCTACGAGGCGGACAACATGTACGGCTGGGCCAAGCTGATGACGGAGATGACGCTGCGCGCCTACTCCCGCGACCTCGGCCTCAAGTCCGCCTCCTGCCGGTTCTTCACCGTCTACGGCGAGCGCGGGGTCGAGAACCACGCGGTGATCGCCATGATCGCCCGCGCCTTCGTCCGCCAGGACCCGTTCGAGGTCTGGGGGGACGGCAGCCAGATCCGCAACTGGACCTACGTCGGCGACATCGTGAGCGGCATGGCGCTGGCCGCCGAGAAGATCGACGACGGCACCGCCGTCAACCTCGGCACCGAGGAGCGCACCCGCGTCATCGACGCCGTCCGCGAGGTGCTGCGCTACACCGGCCACGAGGCCGACATCAGGCTCCTCCCCCACATGCCGACCGGACCGCTCAACCGCGTGGCGAGCAACCGCCTGGCCAAGGAGATCCTCGGCTGGGAGCCGCGGATGAAGTTCATGGACGGCCTGCACCGCACGATCGACTGGTACTTCTCGAGCCGGCAGCGCGAGGCGGTGAGCGGCTATCTCGAGGAG
The DNA here is from genome assembly GCA_036402955.1 of Thermoanaerobaculia bacterium. Classification (GTDB taxonomy): domain Bacteria; phylum Acidobacteriota; class Thermoanaerobaculia; order Multivoradales; family UBA5704; genus DATARR01. The sequence goes on along the minus strand of DASWRX010000253.1, from coordinate 1,528 downwards.
ATGCTCACCGAGCGGTAGGGGCGCAGCATGCTGCGCCCCTACGGTGCAACCGCAACACCGATGCCGCACAGGCTCGTCTACCTCTGCGACTGGCTGCCGCCGGACTTCGGCGCGGTGGGCCAGTACAGCCTCCTGTTCGCCCGCGAGCGCGCCGCCCGCGGCGAGGAGGTGGTGCTGGCCGGGCTCTCCTCGACCGCCGACTCGGTCGCGGAGGAGGCGGTAGGGGACGGCCGGCTGCGGATCGTCCGCCTGCGGGCCCGGACCTACGACCGGGCGGACCTCCGCACCCGGGCGCTGTGGACGGCCCGCACCGACCTGGCGCTGGTCCGGCGGCTCTGGCGGGAGCTGCGGCGGGCGGACGAGGTTCTGTTCACCGGCAGCCCGCCGTTCCTGATCCAGCTCCTGGCGCCGCTCAACCTGCTGCTGCGCAAGCGGCTCACCTACCGGATCACCGACTTCCACCCCGAATGCATGATTGCCGAGATAGGGGCTGAGATGGCGAGAGTGCCGGCGCCGCTCCGGCTCTTCCACCGCTGGACGGTGGCCCTGCGCCGCCGCGTGGACCGCTTCGAGGTGCTGGGGGAGGACCAGCGGCAGCGGCTCCTGGAGATCGGCATCGACCCCGAGCGCATCGTGCTCAAGCGCGACCCCTCGCCGGTCGCGATCCCACCGGGGACCGCTCCCCTGGAGCCGCCGGCCGAGCTCGCAGGCCGCGCGATCCTCCTCTACTCCGGCAACTTCGGCGTCGCCCACGACCATGAGACCTTCGTCGCGGGCTATCGCCTGCATCACCGCGCGGGCTCCGGACGGGTGGTCCTCTGGCTCAACGCCACCGGCGCCCGGGCGGACCGCGTCGCCGCCGCGTTGCAGGCGGAGGGCCTGCCCTGCCACCGCAGCCTGCCGGTCCCCCTGGAGCTGCTGCCGCGGCTGCTGGTGACGCCCGACGCCCACCTCGTCACGCTGCGCGACGAATTCGTGGGCTACGTGCTCCCCTCCAAGATCTACGGCTGCCTCCAGTCCGGCCGCAGCCTCCTCTACATCGGCAGCCCGCGGTCGGACCTGCACCTCCTGGCCTCCCGGCACCTGCCGTCCGGCCGCTACCGGCGGGTCGACGTGGGCGACGCGGCGGGAGTGGCCCGGGCGCTGGAAGAGATCGCCGAAGAAAGGGCGAGACAAACCCGGGATTCTGCGCTACCATAGCCCTCAGCTAACTAGCGATCAGTAGAGCAATTTCGGGCGCGCCCACGGGCCGCCGATCGCATCGGAGCTACGCTGCATGGATGGAATCCTGCTGTACGCTTTCGGCGCCGCCTTCGTCGCCGGCCTCGCCACCAATCTGATGGTGCCGCCCATTACGCGCCTGGCGGTGGCCCTGCGCGCCCTGGACCACCCGGGAGACCGCAGGCTCCAGGCGGGCTCCGTGCCGCGCCTGGGCGGCATCGCCATCGTCCTCGGCCTGGCCCTGGGCGGCGGGGCGGTGGCGGTCTCCCAGTGGGGCCGGCTGGGCACCGGAGCCGGACGAGGCGAG
>DASWRX010000252.1:0-3859 GCA_036402955.1 Thermoanaerobaculia bacterium | reverse complement strand
CCCTCCTACTCCACCGTCACGCTCTTCGCCAGGTTCCGCGGCTGGTCCACGTCCGCGCCGCGGCGGACGCCGATGAAGTAGGCGAGGAGCTGCAGCGGGATCACGTTGACGATCGGCTGCAGGCGGGTGGAGACCGAGGGCACCTCGATGACGTCGTCGGCGATGCCGCCGAGCTCCTCGGGGTCGCGGTCGGTGATGGCGATCACGATGCCGTCCCGCGCCTTCACCTCCTGCATGTTGCTCTTCACCTTCTCGGCGAGCTGATCGCCGGTCGCGATCGCCACCACCGGCAGGTTCTCATCGATCAGCGCGATCGGTCCGTGCTTCATCTCGCCGGCGGGATAGCCCTCGGCGTGGATGTAGGAGATCTCCTTGAGCTTGAGCGCCCCCTCCAGCGCGATGGGGTAGTTGATCCCCCGGCCCAGGTAGAGGAAGTTCTGCGCCTTCTGGTACTTGCGGGCCAGCTCGTCCATGTGGGACTCCTGCCGGCGGATCACGTCGTCGACCGCCTGCGGCAGCCGCGTCAGCTCGTCCAGGTAGTGCCGCTCGAGCTTGCCGTGCTTGCACTGCCGCAGGTAGAGGGCGAGCAGGTAGAGGGCCACGAGCTGCGTGGTGAAGGCCTTGGTCGAGGCGACGCCGATCTCCGGGCCGGCGTGGGTGTAGATCACCCCGTCGCTGATGCGGGTCGCCTGGCTGCCCACCACGTTGCAGACCGAGAACAGGCGTGCGCCATGCTCGTGGGCGGCCTCCATGGCCGAGAGGGTATCCGCCGTCTCGCCCGACTGCGAGATGCCCACGGCGAGCACGCGGTCGGAGACGATCGGGTCGCGGTAGCGGTACTCGGAGCCGTAGTCGACCTCGACCGGCAGGCGCGCGATCTCCTCGATCAGGAAGCGGCCCACCAGCCCCGCGTGCCAGGAGGTGCCGCAGGCGAGCAGGTGCAGGCGCTCGATCTTCTCCACCTCCTCCCTGGACATCTTCACCGTGTCGAGGAGGACCTCCCCGCGCTCGAAGTCCACGCGGCCGGCGAAGGTCTCCTGCACGACCTGCGGCTGCTCGTGGATCTCCTTGAGCATGAAGTGCTTGTAGCCCCCCTTCTCGGCCTGGATGGGATCCCAGTTGAGGCGCTGGACGGGCCGCTCGATCCGCTTGCCGGCGCGGTCCTGGATCTCGACTCCGGCCGGGGTGAGGCGGGCGATGTCGCCGTTCTCCAGGAAGATCACGTCCTTGGTGTAGGCGAGCAGGGCCGCCGGGTCGGAGGCGAGGAACTGCTCGCCTTCGCAGAGGCCGATGACCAGCGGCGGACCCTGGCGGGCGGCCACGATCTCCTGGCCGGCGGTCTCGATGGAGACCACGGCGAAGGCGTACATCCCCTCCAGCTCCTTGACGGCGCGGGTCACCGCGGCGCGCAGGTCGCCGCCCTCGAGATAGGAGGAGATGAGGTTCGCCACCACCTCGGTGTCGGTGTCCGACTTGAAGGTCCATCCCGCGGCGATCAGCCGCTTCTTGAGCGGCAGGAAGTTCTCGATGATGCCGTTGTGGATCAGCGCCAGGCGCCCGCGCGAGTCCACCATGGGATGGGCGTTGCGCTCGCTCGGCGGACCGTGGGTGGCCCAGCGGGTGTGGCCGAGGCCGTAGTGGCCGGCGAGCGGCTGCTTCTCCAGTTTCTCTTTGAGACGGTCGAGCTTGCCCTCGGCCTTGACGGTCTGGAACGCGCCGTCGCGCACCGCCACCACGCCGGCCGAGTCGTAGCCCCGGTACTCCAGACGGCGCAGGCCGTCCATCAGGAGGGGCACGACCTCGCGCTGTCCAACGTATCCGACGATTCCGCACATAGTGGCTACTCGTTCCCTTTCTGAGCGTTCTGAGCGTTCTGAAGATGCCGCTTCCGGCGGAGCCCCCCAGCCCACCCTTCCAGGTTCTTCTGCCGCACCCGCCCGACCGCCAGCGCCCCGTCCGGCACGTCCTTGGTGATGATCGATCCGGCCGCGGTCGAGGCGCCGGCCCCCACCTTCACGGGCGCCACCAGCATCGTATCGCTGCCGATGAAGGCGCCGGCGCCGATCTCGGTCGGGTGCTTCTGCGCGCCGTCGTAGTTGCAGGTGACGACGCCGGCGCCGATGTTGGCCCCCTCGCCCACCGTCGCGTCGCCCACGTAGGCGAGGTGGTTGGCCCTGGCGCCCTCCGCGAGCTCGGAGTTCTTGATCTCGACGAAGTTGCCCACCCGCGCTCCCCGACGCAAACGGGATGCCGGGCGCAGCCGGGCGAAGGGTCCCACCCGGCAGCCATCCCCCACCTCGGCGCCCTCCAGAACGCTGTAGGGCTCGACGTTTGTTCCGTCGCCCACCACCGAGTCGCGCAGCCAGGCCCCCTGGTGGATCACGCAGTCGCGGCCGATCGAGGTCCGGCCGAGCAGGGACACCCCGGGATGAATCACCGTGTCCTCGCCGATCCGCACGCCCGGCTCGATCGACGTCCGCTCCGGCTCCAGGATCGTCACCCCCGCTTTCATCAGCGCCACCAGGTGCCGGCCGATCAGCAGCCGGTGGACGCGGGCGAGCTCGGTGCGGTCGTTGACCCCCAGCGCCTCGTCCGGATCGGCGAGATGGACCAGGCGCACGGGACGGCCGTCGGCCGCGGCGTTGGTGACGGCATCGGTGAGGTAGAGCTCGCCCTGGGCATTGTCGGTCTTCAGGCGCCGCAGGTAGTCGAAGATGGCCGGGGCGGGAAGGGCGTAGATCCCGGCGTTTATCAGCCGGACCGCCCGCTGCTCCGGGGTGGCGTCCTTGAACTCGACGATCCCCCGGAAGGCGCCATCCTCAGTCATCACCCGGCCGAGCGAGCCCGGCTCGGGAAGCTCGGCCACGGCCATGGCGCCCCAACCCTCGCCGGCGGCCGTGGCCAGCCGGTCGAGCGTGGAAGGCTGGAGCAGGGGGACGTCGCCGGAGAGGACGAGGACCGTGGCGTCCCCCCGGATCTCCGCCTCGGCCTGGGCGAGAGCGTGACCGGTGCCCCGCTGCTCGGCCTGGAGCACCCAGCCGAGGTCCTCGCCCTGAATCTCCTCGCGTACCCGCTCGGCGCCATGGCCGACGACGATCAGGAGCCGCTTGCAGCCGGCGGCGCGCGCCGCGTCTACCACCCATTGCAGGAGCGGCCGGCCGGCGGCGTGGTGGAGCACCTTCGGCAGGGCGGACTTCATGCGCGTCCCCTTGCCGGCGGCGAGGATCACGGCGACGCGTGGGCGGGGGGTGGGCATGGATCGTTCTCCTCCGTCAAAGCCAGCTTCTTCGTCAAAGCGAGCACCGCCGCCGCCAGCTTCTCGGAATCGTGGCGGATCAGGTCGCCATCGGCGGCGAGGAGGTCGGCCTCGTGGACCGTGGCGCCCATCGCTTCCAGGGCGGCGCGATCGACCGCCACCGGCTCCGAGTTGGTCTCGGCGTAGTGGGAGATCAGGGGCGCCGGGATGGCGGCCGAGTTGACCAGGACGGCGTCGACGACGCCCGCTCCGGCGTGCTTGACCAGCGCCTCCAGGTGGTCGGCGCCCATCATGCGGTCGGTCTCGCCGGGCTGGGTCATCAGGTTGAGCAGCAGCACCACCGGCGCCTTGGCCTTGGCGAGCCCCTGCCGGATGCCGGGGATCAGCAGGTTGGGGAGGATCGAGGTGTAGAGCGAGCCGGGGCCGAGCAAGATCAGGTCCGCCTGCTCCAGGGCCGCCACGGCCGCCGGGAACGCCGGCGGCGCCGCCGGGTCGAGCTCCACCGTCTCCAGCTCCTCGCCCGAGAGCCCCAGCTCCGACTCCCCCTCGTAGACCTTCCCCGAGACGCCGCGGCCGCGCAGCCGCACGTCGGTCAGCGTCGCC
>DASWRX010000251.1:0-2125 GCA_036402955.1 Thermoanaerobaculia bacterium | reverse complement strand
CTTCCGCCAGCTCCTGTGGGCCGAGGAGGCGGCACTCGGCGATGCGGCGCCCGATCTCTCTCTGCGCTGGGTGATCTTCGGCGGCGAGGCCCTGGAGCCGGCGAGCCTCGCGTCCTGGTTCGCTCGCCATGGCGACGAGCGACCGCGGCTGATCAACATGTACGGCATCACCGAGACGACCGTCCATGTCACCTACCGGCCCGTCCGCAGGGCCGACCTCGCGGGGGGGAGCCTGATCGGCCAGCCCCTGCCGGACCTCTCGCTGCACCTGCTGGACTCCGGCCTGCAGCCGCTGCCGATCGGCGTCCCGGGCGAGATCCACGTCGGCGGCGCCGGGCTGGCTCAGGGGTACCTCGGGCGGCCGGACCTCACCGCCGAGCGTTTCGTGCCCGATCCCTTCTCGGGCCAGCCGGGCGCGCGCCTCTACCGTTCGGGAGACCTGGCCCGCCACACGGCCCGGGGCGATCTCGAGTACCTCGGCCGCGTCGACCAGCAGATCAAGATCCGCGGCTTCCGCATCGAGTTGGGTGAGATCGAGGCCGCGCTGGCCGCGCAGCCGGGAGTGCGCGAGGCCGTGGTCCTGGCGATCGATGACGGCCGCGGCGAACGCCGCCTGGTGGCCTACGGGTCCGGGGAGGCGATGGATGCCAACGACCTCCGCCGAGCCCTGTCCAGGCGGCTGCCGGACTACATGCTCCCGGCGGCCTTCGTTTTCCTGGAGTCCCTGCCGCTGACGGAGAACGGCAAGATCGACCGCGGCGCGCTCCCGGCGCTCGAAGCCATCGCGTCCGCCGTGGACCGCGTGCCGCCGCGCGACGCGCTGGAGAGCTTCCTCGCCAGCCAGTTCCGCGACGTCCTGGGGCTACCGGCCGACCGCGAGATCGGGATCGACGAGGACTTCTTCGACCTCGGCGGTACCTCGATCACCAGCGCGATCTTCGTCCACCGACTCCAGGAGGCCCTGTCGGAGACCGTCCACGTGGTGACGATCTTCGACCATCCGACGGTGTCGACGCTGGCGGACCACGTGCGCGAGCGGCACCCCGGAGCGGCACGGCGGCTCGGAGAGGAGAGCGGCGGGATCGCCGGACCCACCGCTCCGGAGCGGGGCGTGCTGGTGCCGCTCCAAGTCGGCTCTCCCGGCCGCCGGCCGTTCTTCTGCGTCCATTCGGTGGGAGGCGAGGTCGTGGTCTACCGCGAGCTGGCGCGCCATCTCGGCGCCGGCCAGCCGGTCTACGGCCTGCAGTCGCCCGATCCCCCCCTGGAAACGGTTCGCGAAATGGCGGACTGCTACATCGCCGCTCTCCGGGGACTGCAGCCGGCAGGACCCTACCGGCTCGCCGGCTGGTCCATGGGGGGAATCGTGGCCTACGAGATGGCCCGGCGGTTGGAGGCTCAGGGGGAGACGACCGAAGTCCTGGCGATGCTCGACGCCGCCTCGCCCGCGCGCTGGACGGGTGAGGCCAGGATGAGCGATACGGAGATGGTGGGACTTTTCGCCTACGGCTTGGCGGAGCTCCACGACGTCGTCGAGCTTCCCCCCGGGATCGAGCTCCCGCCCATGGATCCCGCCGGCCTCGACGCGGACACCGCTCTCGCCATGGCCCTGGACCTCGGTCGCCGGGTCGGCATGCTGCCGCCGAACCTGGAGCCCGCCGAGCTGCGCCGCCTCTTCGAACGCTTCCGGGCCAACCGCAACTCCCTCTCGACCTATGAGCCAGCTCCCTACGGCGGCGATCTCCACCTCTTCCGTGCCACCGGCGAGATCGGGGTGAAGGAGGGGGACCCTGATCTGGGATGGGGCGAGCTGGTGAACGGGAGCTTGCGGATCTTCGACCTCCCGGGCGATCACAGATCGATCCTGAAGGAGGAGAGCGAAGTGAAACTCCTGGCAGGCCTGCTCCGGGCCCTGCTGGAGACGTCATGACCGATCCGGCGTCCCCCCAGGACCGTCTCGCGGGGCTGTCGCGCGAGCAGCGGGTGCTCCTGTTCGAGCAGCTCCGCCGGCGCAAGGAGAAGGAGCGCGCGGTCGCGCCGGCGGACCGCATCCCGCGCCGGCCGTCGTCGCTGCACCCGCTGCCGCTCTCCTTCGCCCAGGAGCGGCTCTGGTTCATCGACCGCCTGC
>DASWRX010000250.1:0-33408 GCA_036402955.1 Thermoanaerobaculia bacterium | reverse complement strand
GCGGTGGCCCGCCGTCATGGGCGTGGTCCGGGAGAAGCTGCTGACCCCGGTGGGCCTCCGGTCGCTGGCCCCGGGCCACCCGGACTACAAGCCGCGCTACTTCGGCGACCTGCGCGCCCGGGACGCGGCGTACCACCAGGGGACCGTGTGGGCGTGGCTCATCGGCCCGTTCGTGGACGCGTGGATGAAGGCCTACCCCGACGACCGGGCCGGGGCGCGACTGTTGCTCGACGGCTTCCGGCGGCACATGGGCGAGGCGTGCGTCGGCTCGATCAGCGAGGTCTTCGACGCCGAGCCGCCCTACACCCCCCGCGGCTGCGCCGCCCAGGCCTGGAGCGTCGCCGAAGTGCTCCGCTGCTGGGTCAAGACCGCGGGGCCGGAGGAGGTGGAGCAGGAGCTGGCGGTGCGGGAGGAGGAGGTGGTGGCGTAGCCTCCTACCTGGGGTTGAAACCCCAGGCTATTCAAATTTCGCCCTTTCAGGGCGAGGAATAAAGGCCCGCCGGCCCTTCACCCCAACTCCATGATCTCCCCGATCTCCGCCCGCACCACCGGCAGCTCCGCCGGCAGCCAGGCCTGGAACCCGGGGCTGGCGAACAGCTCCCGGTCTCCCGGGTAGGTGGGGACGAGATAGGCCGGGAAGCGCTCGAAGATCTCGCGGTCGGGGCGCTTGCGGCGGCGCTGGACGGCGGCGCGGGCGGTGGCGGCGGCGTCCAGGTGGCCGGTCAGCCAGTGCAGGGCGCGGAACTGGGCGATGGTGCGCTCGTCGGCGAGGAGGGGTGCCGCCGGGGCGGTGGCCGGCGGCGTAGCGGCGAGCTTGCGCAGGCCGCGGCGCAGGAACTCCCGCGGCCCATACTCCCGCCAGCGGATCGAGAACCCCTCCCAGGTGGTGGCCGGCGGCAGCTCGATCGCCGGCGGCGGAGCCGTTGAGGCCGCGCCGGGCGCGGTATTGGCGATGTGGCCGGCGTAGGGATCGATCCGCAGGGTCTCCATCCCCGGGTTCGCCAGCAGCAGCGACTGCGTGCGCGAGAGCAGGGTCAGCATCACGGCCGGCAGCACCTTCTCCCACAGGCCGTCCTCGTAGTTCTTGTACGCCGTCAGGAAGGCGTTCCGCTCGAACAGGAAGCCGCGGTTGTAGAGCCCCAGCAGATCGCTCGTGGCGCTCGAGCGGTGATGGACGACGGCGCCGGGGGCGAAGACGATCCGCTCGCCGCCCGACCACAGGCGCCAGCCGAGGTCCACGTCCTCCAGATAGGCGAAGTAGCTGTCGTCGAAGCCGCCCGCCGCCAGGAACGAGGCGCGGCGGACCAGCAGGTTGCCGCCGCACGCGAAGGCGAGCTCCTCGCCCGCCGCCGGCACCCGCGCCTGGGCCAGCGGCCGGCGGAAGTCGAGCTGGAAGGCGTGGCCGTCGAAGGTCATGACGCCGCGGCCGAAGTCCAGGCGGTCGCCGTTCCAGTCGACGATCTTGCCCGACACGGCGGCGACGTCCGCGGGGGCCGAGGCCAGGGCTTCCACCAGCGCGCCGAGCCAGCCCGGCTCAGGGTTCGTGTCGTTGTTGAGCAGGGCGACCGCGTCGCCGTCCGCCTCGGCGGCCAGCCGGTTGTTGCCGCCGCAGAAGCCGAGGTTGACGGGGCTCTCGATCAGGCGGACGCGGCGGTTCTCTCCCCGCTCACCGAGCCAGCGGTCGCGCACCCAGGCGGCGGTGCCGTCCGTCGAGCCGTTGTCGAGGACGAGGATCTCCCAGTCCACGCCGGGGTCCTGCTGGGCGGCCAGGGCCGCGAGGCAGGTCTCCAGGTGCCGGCGGCCGTTCCAGGAGAGGACGGCGACGGTGACCTTGCGGATCGACCGGAGCGGGCGGCCCGGCGTCACGCCATCCCCCTCCAGACCCGGATCTTGCGGCGCAGGCGGAAGGCGAAGCGGTCCGGCGGCGCCACCGTCGCCGGGCGTTGGGCGAAGCGATCCTTGGTCGCGTCGATCCGCGGCTCGCGGCAGAAGCGGACCAGGGGCTCCAGCACGCGGTCCCAGCGGAAGCCGGCGGCCAGCTCCCGCGCGCCGGTGCGGCGGGCGCCGGGATCGTCGAGCGCCGCGGCGAGGGTCCGCGCCAGCGCCGGCGCGTCGCCCACCGGGACCACCCAGCCGGCGTGGTGCTCGGCGAGCAGGCGGCTCATGGCGCCTCCCTCGCTGGTCACCACCGGGCAGCCGGCCGCCAGCGCGTCGAGGAAACGGGTGCGCAGCGAGAGGCGCGTCTCCAGGCTCGGCCGGTGCGGGGCCACCAGGAGGTCGACGTCCCGCAGCAGGTCGAAGCGCCGCTCGGCGGAGACCCAGTCCAGGACCCGGACGCGGCTCCCCCACCAGCCGAGCGAGCGGCAGCGCGCCTCGACTGCGGCGAACAGGCGCTGGGGCGTGCTCTCGGGGTTGGGATTGCGGATGAAGAGCAACGTCCAGTCCGGCCGGTCGAGCGCCGCCAGGGCGTCGAGGAGGGTCCAGGGATCGTACCAGTCGTAGAGGCCGCCGAAGAGCAGACGCCGCTCGCCGGCGGCGCGGGGGGGCAGCACCGGACGGTGGGGAGGCAGCTCATCCGGCACGCCGAAGGGGACGGGCGCGATCAGCGTCGCGAGGTCCGGATCGCCGGCGATCCGCTCGGGATTCACCCGGCCGAGGGCGGTGAGGAACCCCAGGTAGAAGGTGCGCTGCTCCTCGGACGAGCAGAGGAAGAAATCGCCGCGCGACATCTGGAGCACCCAGGTCGCGTGGTCGTTGCGGTAGGGGTCGAGCCCGAGCGTCGGCACGTAGGCGAAGTTCTCGATCAGCCAGGGATCGTAGAGGTCGATGGCCACGGGCAGGCCGGGCATCTCGATGAGGAGATCGTTGGCGGCCTGCCCTTGAGCCACGGCGGCGGCGCAATCCCCGAGGAGCGCCGCCAGCCGTCCCCGCTCGAAGCGGCGGATCTCGATGGCCGCGAGGCCACCCAGCGCCGCCGCCTCCTCCGGCGCCGCGGGCGAGACCAGGACCACGTCGATGCCATGGGCCGGCAGCCGCCGCGCCAGCTCGAGATAGCGGATGCCGATCCCCGCCATGAGGGGCCGCACGGGCTCGCTGGAGAGGAGGGCGATGCGGGTCATCTGCCTTCGTTGCTACCGCTGGTGCTTTTTTGCCACCACTGGCGAAGCCGCCACGCGCGGCTGGCTTCCATCTCGCGGAGGATCCCGTTCAGCCGCTCGATCTCCGCATACGTGCGGCCGAGGTGCGCCGTCTGGTCGTCCACCGCGGCGCGGAGCTTCCCCTCGTCGTCGTAGAGGCGCTGGGTCTCGGCGGCGAGCCGCTGGACGTCGGCGGTGAGGCGCTGGACGTCGGCCGACAGCCGCAGGATCTCGACCCGCAGGACCTCGCGCTCGTCGCGCAGCGCCGCCGCCTCGCCGTTGGCGGCGTGGTAGCGCTCCTCCCAGAGGAACCGCGCGCGGGCCACCTCCTGGTGGTCCTGGGAGAGGGCGGCGAAGTCGCCGCGCAGGGCGGCGAGGTCGCGGCGGGCGCCGGCCCACCCCTCGCGCTCCTCCACCAGCTCGGCCCGCAGGGTGTCGACCGCCCGCGCCAGCGTCTCCGGTCCCAGGCGTCCGGCGTGCTTGGCGAGGACCCGCGCCTTGACCGCCAGGAAATCGGCGCGCTCGCGCGGCCGCTCGCCGAAGACGTGATGGCCGCCGCCGCGGAAGTGCCGGTACTCGCAGGTGACCCGGGCGAGGTGGTGGAACGGCGTCAGGCCGGACAGGCGGATCAGGAACTCCCAGTCCTCGAAGAACGGCAGCGAGGGATCGAACGGCCCGGCCGCGGCGAACAGCGACCGCTCGATCAGCAGGGTGTTGAAGGGGATGTAGTTGTCGATCAGCAGGACGTCGGGATCGAAGTCGCGGCTGTAGGGGAGCCGGCGCTCGCGGCAGACCCAGCCGGTGTCCGCGTCCGCGTCCGCGCCGGCGTCGAGCTCGTAGACGGCCACCGCCGCGTCCGTGTAGGCGACGCGCACGCCGGCGGCCGAGACCAGCCCGGCCAGGGTGGCCAGGTGCTCGGGGGCGGCGAGGTCGTCGTCGTCCAGGAAGGCCACGAAGTCGCCGGTCGCGGCGGCGATCCCCGCCTCGGCGGCGGCGGCCCGCCCGCGGTTGCCGGCGAGGTCGAGGCGCACCACGGGCAGCGGGTAGCCGGCGGGGACGGCGGGCGGCTCGCCGCCGTCGTTGACCAGCACGACCTCGGCGCGGCGGTACTCCCCGGCGGCCAGGCTGTCGAGGGCCTCCGCCAGCAGGCGCGGCCGGTCGCGGGTGCGGACGATCACCGACACGCGCGGTCCCTCGCGCACCTCGTGGATCTCCGGCAACCCGCCGAGATGGCGGACGAGCTGGGCCGGGCTGCGGGTGGTGAAGTCCTCGGCGCGCAGGCGGCGGTAGCCCTCGGCCAGCTCCACGCCCGGCGGCAGGCTGAGGGTGCGGAACCGGCGCAGCCCCAGCCCGGCGTTCCAGTAGGGGTGCCGCTCCTCCTGGCTGGCGTAGGCCGCCATGGCCCGTTCCAGCCGCTCGCGCTCCTGCCCGACGTCCACCAGCAGGTCGGGATGGCCCGGATGGTTGACCTCGTAGAGGAGGACGCGCAGGCCGCGGAACGGCTCCTGGTCCGGATGGCCGTCCCGCAGCGGGGCGAGCAGCCGGTGGAGGGCGGCGAAGGCGGCGCGGTGATCGCGCGAGATCTCGAGCGGCGAGGGGACCAGCAGCAGCTCGGGCCGCTGGGTCAGAACCGCCCGGCGGATGCCCTCCGCCGCCTCCTCCAGGTGGTGCTCCAGGGCGCCGTCGGGGAGGTCCAGGGCGTCGCAGCCGGTGAGCCCCAGGATCTCGCAGGCGCGCGTCCCCTCCTCGCGCCGCCGTTGGCGGTAGGCGTCGCGGTCCCCCGCCGCCACCGCCTCCGCTCCCCCGCCGCCGCCGCCATCGGTCAGGAAGAGGACGCGCACCGCCGCGCCCGCCGCGGCGAGCTGGGCGATGAGCCCGCCGCAGCCCAGCACCTCGTCGTCGTGGTGGGGGGCGAGCACGAGGGCGCTCGCGGCCCGCACGCGCTCGGTCCAGCCGGGAGGTTGGAAGGTTCCGTTCATTGGATGTACCCCAGCGCCCGCAGGCGGCGCTCGGTCTCGGGGTTGGGAGCCGCATTGGCGGAGGGCGCGCGCCGGCGGCCGGGCCGCCAGACGAGCAGCGCCGGCCCCTTCGCGGTGGGGAGATCGTCCGCCGTGAGGGCCGCCGGCGCCAGCGCGCCGCCCGCGTAGCGGGCGCGCCCGGCGAGGATCTGGAGCGGCCGGCCGTCCAGGCTCGCCTCCAGCGTCCGGACGCCGCCGGTGTCTCCCGCCAGCCCCTCCAGCCCCTCCAGGAGGAAGCCCTTCTCCAGCGTCTCCCCTCCCAGCTCGAAGCTCACGCGGTTGCCCGCCAGCTCGACGCGGTCATCCGGCGCCAGGAAGTAGGACTCCCAGCGGGTGGGCGGACGCTCGAGGACGATCGTGCCCCGCGCCCGCGCGCCGGCCGGGAGCCCCGAGGCGACGACGCGCAGGCCCGGCAACTGGCGGTCGAGCTGGCGGTGGAGGATCGGCTGGAGCGCGCCGACCTCTCCCGGCGCCGCGGCGGCGAGATCGTGCCGTTCGTGGACGTCATGGGCGAGATCGTACAGCTCGGCGCGGCGGAGGCGGTGAAGGTCCTGCGTCCAGAGATAGGCGTCGAGCCCGTTGGCGGGGGTGAACGGGGTGCGCGGATTGAACAGGATGAGCTTGCGGCCGTCGAGCACGGCGGCGGTCCGCAGCGGGCCGATCATCATGTGCTGGGCGAAGGCGGCGAGGCGCGGCAGGGGCGCCCGGCCGGTGAGCGCGGGCAAGAGGTCCACCCCCTCCCAGGAGGGCGGCACCCGGCCGCCCACCGCCCGCACGAGCGTGGGCGCCAGATCGAGGAGCCGCACGGTGCCGCGCAGCCGCGAGCCGGCGGGGATGTGGCCGTCCCACCGCGCCAGCAGCGGCACGTGGATCTGCTCGTCGTAGAGGGTGAAGCCGTGCTTCCAGCCGCCGTGATCGTGGAACTCCTCGCCGTGGTCGGCCGTCAGCACGATCAGGGTGTTCCGCAGCACGTCCGGCGGCAGGGCGTCGATCAGCCTGCCGATGAAGCGGTCCGCGTAGTGGATCTCACTGTCGTAGAGGGCCTTCAGGTGCTCGGTGTCGCGCGCCGGATCGTGGAGCTGGAGCTTGCCCGCGTAGACCCCCTGGATGTGGCGGCCCGAGATGCAGCCGGGGCAGGGGGGCTCGAAGGGGGAGCGGTTGTCCACGATCTCCGGATTGTCATACGGATCGTGGGGATCGATGTAGTGCGCGTAGAGGAAGAACGGCTGGTTGCGGTGGGCCTCCAGCCAGGGGAGGACCCGGCCGGTGAGGTCCGCCGCGTCCGGCCCCTCCTCGCCGCCCGCCGCCGCGTCGCCGGCCGGGCTGTAGAAGGTGTCGAAGCCGCGGGCGAAGCCGTTCCCCGCGTGCAGGATCTTGTTGGCGAAGAAGCCGCCGGTGACGTATCCCCGCTGGGCCATCGATTCGGCCAGGGCCGGCGTCCCGGGCGGAATGCCGTAGGCCGCGGCGTCGTCCCCCAGGATCTCGCCCGGATAGCGGCTGGTCAGGAAGGAGACGACGGAGGGCAGCGTCCAGGGAGCCTGCGAGTAGGCGGTCTCCACCACGGCGCCGGGCCGCGCCAGCGTGCGCGCGATGTTGGGCGAGGTGTCGCGCCCGTAGCCGTAGGGGGTGAGGTGGTCGGAGCGCAGCGTGTCGACCAGGATGAAGAGGACGTTGGGACGCTGGCGCGTCTCGTTTCCCAGCCCGGCGGAGAGGCGGACCGGCCCCCAGGCCACCACGTTGGTGTGCCGGTGCTCCGGGGGCAGCCCGTCCAGCGCCGCGTGGAACTCCAGGGTGACCTCGCGGCCGGCCCAGCGGGAGAGATCGGCCGTGAAGTCCAGCCAGCGGGGATGCTGGCGATCGGCCGTCCGCGCCACGTCGATCACCTCGCGGTCGTGGCCGCTCCGCGCCACCACCCAGGCCCGCAGGCCGCGGATGACCTTCCAGCCGTCGGGAAGGATCTGCACCCCGGCGTGGAGCTCCCCCCGGCGCGGGACGACACCGGTCCAGCGCCAGGGGTCCACCGAGGTGAGCACGGCCGTGCGGCGCTCGCCGTCGAAGGCGAAGGGGAGGATCTCCGGCCGGCGGTGGAACCAGAGCCCGGCGCTCCCGACGTTCCCATCGTGGCCGCCGGTGGCGTAGCGCCTGGCGGCGACGGCCTCGCGCAGGGCGAGCTCCCGCGGCAGGGACCGGTGGCAGCCGGCCGCCTCCAGGGCGGCGAGGACCAGCAGGGCGAAGAGTGGAATCCGTCGACGATCGATCAATCCTGTCTGCTTTCCGGACGGCCCCGCCTCGCGCCGGCCCAGCGCCGCGCGCCGCCGGCGGTCACCAGGCACA
This sequence comes from Thermoanaerobaculia bacterium, assembly GCA_036402955.1. Classification (GTDB taxonomy): domain Bacteria; phylum Acidobacteriota; class Thermoanaerobaculia; order Multivoradales; family UBA5704; genus DATARR01. The sequence continues at coordinate 25,919 of DASWRX010000250.1, read as the reverse complement.
AGCCCAGCGCGCTCAACGCCAACCCGGGGACGAAGCCGTCGGGATGGTACCGCAACTCGACGGACCCTGAGCCCGGCCCCACGGGCACGGTCATGAGGATGCCCTGGAGCGGCTCGATGGCGACCGGACGGCCGCCGGCGGTGGCCCGCCAGCCCGGGTCCCAGGTCTCCGCGACCACCAGACGGGTGCGGACCGGCGCCCGCCAGGAGATCCGCCAGCGGCCGGGAACCCGTGTCTCGACCCGCGCCTGCCCGCCGACCTCCAGGCGCGCCAGCGGGCTCGCTCCCGGCCGCTCGTAGACCCGCGCGTCCCGTCCCGCGTAGGCGAGCTTCCAGCCGAGGCCGGACGGGGCGTCCTCGGCCGGCCCCGCCACGACCCAGCGCACCCCCAGCCGGTCGAGCCAGGGGCTCGTCCAGTCGCGGATGGGGAAGAAGTAGACCGGGTCCGCCGTGCCCATCTCGCCATAGATCTCCTCGTAGCGCTGGAGCTTGACCGGGCTGTCGCCGCGCACGTCGTAGAGGCCGTAGACCATGGCCGCGTCCGGATGGAGGGCGTCGCCGAGGCCCGCCACCCGCTCCGGCCGCCCCTGCAGGAAGCGGACGGCGCCGGTGACCGGGTAGAGCCGGGCGTTGGAGAGGCCGGGGTTGGTGCGGGCGTGCGCGGCCGTGAGGTCGACGGCGAGCAGCGCGGGCAGCAGGGGCCAGACGGCCCAGCGCCGCTCCGCGGGGAGGAGGAGCGAGAGCGCGAGAAGAACCGCCAGGATCGCGATCGCCGCCGTCCAGCCAGCCTCCACGCCGAGGAGGCCGTGGGCGCGGAAGCCGGCGCCGAACCGCCACCAGGCCACGGCCAGGAGGCCGAGCGTGACGCCGGCTCCAGCGAGCAGCCCGCGCCCCCGGCCTGCCAGCCAGCGGTCGCAGCCGGCGGCGGCCAGGAGCGCGAGCCCCAGCTCGACGCCGAACTTCATGTAGTGGTGGAGCCCCCGGTTGATCGCCGGCAAGGCGAGGAGAACCGCGCGCATTCCGAACAGTTGGTAGGCGGCGACCAGCGCGAAGAGCGTCATGGCGGCGACCGCCCGCCAGCGCCGGTCCCCCCGCGCGGCGGCCAGTCCGGCGGCGGCGAGGGGGATCGTCAGGGCGCCGGCGTAGACCGCCGTGGCCGCGAAGTTGAACGGTCCCCACCAGGTGCCCTGGGCGGGGTTGCCGAACAGGTCGGGGAGGATCAGCCGCAGCAGGACCGCGGTCACGCTGCCGAGGGGGGCGGCCGGCGCCGCCGCCGCGTGCAGCCACTTGCCGCTCCCCGTCAGGGTCCGGTAGAGCGGCAGGAGCTGGACGGCGGAGATCGCCGCCGCCACTCCCCAGCCGGCCACGAACCGCCCCCAGGCCACGAGCGGGCGGGCGCTCCCCCGCGCCAGCAGGTAGACGCCCGCCAGCAACGCCGTGAACACGGGGGTCTCCGGATGGCCGCCCAGCATCTGGAAGCCGCCCGCCACGGCGAGGCCGAGCCAGGTCCCGCGCCCGCTCGCCAGCCGCTCGACGGCGAGGAGCACCCAGGGCACCAGGGCGTGGGTGTTCCCCATCGGGAAGAGGAGGAAGCTGGTGATCATCCCCGAGAGGGGGAAGATCAGCGCCGCCAGCAGCGCGGCGGGCCGGCTGGCGCCCAGCTCCCGGGCCAGGCTCCAGGCGCCGCAGCCGCCGATCACGATCCGCAGCCAGGGCAGCAGGATCCAGCCGAGCTGGAGCGGCAGAGCGGCGAACAGGAGATGGAGCGGGAAGAGCGGCGCTCCCGAGCCGTTGCTCCAGTAGGGGCTGCCCGAGAACTGGTGGGGGTCCCAGAACGGCAGGCGGCCGGCGCGCAGCTCGTGGCGGAGGAAGAGGAGCCAGGGCTGGACCTGCAGAGTGATGTCCCGCAGGTTGGGATTCCCCGCCACCGGATCGGCGATCCCCTGCCATGGGGCCTCCGCGGCCAGCGACGCAGCCGGGCTGGGGATGCCGTCCGGGAGGCGGAGGGCCGGCCAGAGCAGGGCCATGCCCACGAGCCCGCAGGCGGCCCAGGGGATGCCGATCTCCCGCCGGCGCAGGAGCAGCCCGGCGAGCGACAGCAGGGCGAGGAGCGGCAGGGCAGGGTTCACGCGGCCGGTTCCGGAGGGTAGACTACCCGCCGCTCCCAAGACGGAATGCAGGACGTCCCAGACTTCTCATGCTCCCGGTCCAAGCTCCATCGTTCATGGTTCCTCCCGACGCCCTTGAGCGTCCGGCCTGCCCGCTCTGCGGCGGCGAAGAGCGGGACGAGAACGTCTACGCGCTCCCGCCGTTCGCCGTCGCGCGTTGCCGGAGCTGCCGTCTCTGGTACCTCTGCCCGCGGCTCGCCGAGCCCCTGATGCGCGCCAGCTACGCCGACGACGCCTACTTCGAGGGGGGAGAGGCCGGCTACTCCAGCTACCAGGCCCAGGAGCCGACCCTGCGGCCGACCTTCCGCCGGTTTCTCCAGGAGCTCTGCCGCCGCGGCATGACCGGGGGGAAGCTGCTCGAGGTGGGCTGCGCCTACGGCTTCTTTCTCGACGAGGCGAAAGACTTCTTCGACCACCGCACCGGCACCGACTACTCGCCGGCGGCCCTCGCCAGGGCGCGCGGCCGCGCCGACCGCCTCCTGCTGGGCGGGACCGACCGGCTCGCCCCGGATGAGCTCTTCGACTGCATCGCCTGCATCCACGTCATCGAGCACATCTACGATCCCGTCGGCTTCCTGCGCACGCTCATCCGGCACCTGCGGCCCGGCGGCTGGCTGGTGCTGGCGACCCCCGACATGGGGAGCTTCTGGCGCCCGCTGATGCGCCGTCGCTGGCCCTTCTTCAAGGTCCCGGAGCACGTCACGTACTTCGACCGCCGCACCCTCGCGGCGCTGCTCGAGCGCGGCGGCCTCGGGAGTGTGCGGGCCCTGCCCTACGCCAGCGCCTTCTCTCTCGAGCTGATCGGCGAGAAGCTCGGCCACCGGCTGCCGGCCGCCTGGGAGGGCCGCCGGCTCTGGCTCCCCGCGACCACGATCGCCGCCGCCGGCCGCAAGCCCGATCAGACCAGGTCGTAGTCCCCCATCGCATAGAAGAAGCCCCGGGCGGCGGCGACAGGATCGGCCGGATCGGGGGAGCCGCCGCCGTCGGTCCGTCCCCGGCAGCCGACGAACCGGCGCTCGCTTGTCGGGCGGAGGCCCAGCGCGGCGAGGGTCGAATCCAGCCGGAGATCCGGGGGCGGCGGCCAGAACCGCCACTGCTGGAGACCCGCGGCGCGGAGATCGGCGGCCACGGCGAGCAGGGAAGGGTACCACTCCCCTTCCCGCGGCAGCCACAGCTCCGCGGCCCAGGCCTCCCCGCCCACGACGTAGGCGAAGACAGCCAACCCCTCGACGGTCCCCGAGGCCAGCCGGTAGACGCGGTAGTAGCGGTGGGGACGGGCGTAGTAGCGCCAGTTGAGAAAGTCCGCGGAGCGGCGGATGCCGTCGATCCCACAGGCCTCCCAGGCCGCCTCCGCCCAGTCGCCGCAGGTATCCCCCGCCGCGATCGTTACGCCCGCGGGAACGGGCTCCCGGGGCAGCGGGCCGGCCAGCTCCTCGAACGCCGCGAGCGGCCGGTAGCCGAAGGCGCGCTCGCCCAGCCGGAAGTGGCGCTCGCTCGGGAAGCCGAAGATCCAGGGCGCGTCCCCCTCGCGGGGAAGGTCGGCCAAGAGGCTGCGGCCCAGCTCGACCAGCGGCGGCCGCAACCCTCGGCGCCGGGCCGTGCCGGCCCAGTCCACGAGCTGCCAGATCCCCACCTCCCCCTCCCGCCGGCGGGCCGGCAGGCAGAGGGCCCCGCCATGAGCCAGGATGGTCCCCGCGGCGTCCACCGCCACGAGGCTCCGCGCCTCGCCGGGCAGCGAGCGGTACTTCCAGATCCACTCCTCCGGCGTCCACGGATGGCCGAAGCGGTCCGCGAAGAAGGCCGCGAGCGCGGGAAGGTCGGCGGGAAGCGCGGACCGGATCTCCGCGGTCACCTCTCGCCCCGGTGCCGGAGCCGCATGGTGATGACGTCGCGGAGCATCGAGAACGAGGACCGGATGGGATCGACCCGGGAGTCCGGGGAGTTCACCCAGACGACGCCCACCTCCGCCACGCCGTAGCCCCGCCGGCGCGCCAGCCAGATCAGCTCGACGTCGTACGCGAAGCCGTCGATCTTCAGCTCCGCGGCCAGCGCGCGCCCCTCGTCCCCCCGCGCCAGCTTGAAGCCGCACTGCGTGTCCCGGATGCCGCGGACCCCGAACATCCGGATCAGCCGGTTGAAGGTCTTCCCCATCATCTCGCGGTAGAACGGCTGCCGCTGGCGGACCTGCGAGTCCGCGAGCCCCCGGCTGCCGATCACCAGCGGGGTGCCGTCGCGCAGGAACGGCTCGAGCTTCTCCACGTCCTCGATCGGCGTCGAGAAGTCGGCGTCGGAGACCAGGACCCTGCGGCCGCGGCTGGCCAGGAGGCCGGTGCGGACGGCGGCGCCCTTGCCGCGGTTGCGCTCGTGGCGGAGCACGCGCACGCCGCGGTCGGCGAAGGCTTCGGCCACCCGTGACGTGCCGTCCCGGCTGCCGTCGTCCACCACCAGCAGCTCGTAGGAGGTCCCGCGGCGGGCGAGGTACTCCAGCGCTTGGCGCAGCCCCGGCCCGAGGCGCGTCTCCTCGTTGTACGAGGGGATGACGACGGACAGTTCGATGCTGTTCTCGTTCATGCGGTCGAAACGGCGGTCAAGACGACGGCGCCGAGCTCTGCAAAGCGCGTTCCCGGGCCCAGTCTATCGCCTTGAAAAGGCGCGGCGCGACGGCCTCCGGCAGGAACCGGCGGGAGGCCTGGAAGCCCAGCGCCCGCGCCCGCCGCCAGACCTGGGGCTCGGCGAGGAGATCCATCGCGGCGCCGGCGAACGCCGCGTCGTCCCCCGGCGGCACCAGGGCCGCGGCCCCCTCGGCCATGTCGACCGTCGACGGGATGCGCGAGGCGACCGCCGGCACCTTGGCGGCGAGCGCCTCGAGGAGCGGCAGGCCGAAACCCTCCGCGGACCGCGAGGCGAGGAACAGGAGGTCGCAGCCCCGGAGCGCCCGGGCGATCCGCCGCGGCGGCTCGCCCTTGAGATAGCGGTCGGGCGGCAGCAGCGCCGTCTCTTCCGCGGAGAGCGGCAGGATGGAAAAGCGCAGCACCCGGCAGGAGATGCCCGCCTCGCGCAGCCGCCGCACCGCCCGCAGGGCCGTGGGCACGTCCTTCACCTCGGCCTCGAAGATGCCGGGGATGGCGACCCACGGCCGCCGCCGCGGGCGCAGCCGCCACGCCGGCCGGAACGCCGGATCGAGCGGCGGCGGCGCCACCCGGCTCTCCCTGCCGAAGCGTTCCCGCAGGAAACCGGCCAGGTGCGGCGAGACGGCGAGCGTCGGCACCGGCCAGGAGTAGACCGCCTCGATCTCCGCGAGGGCGGGGCGGAGATGGGCGAGCCCCCCTTCGTAGCCCTGGCAGAAGTGGGCCAGAGGGCCGATCCCCAGCCGGCGCGCGACGGGCAGCGTCGTCCAGTAGGTCGCGATCACCAGGTCCTGCGCCGGCAGCCGGGGCGGTCCCGCGGTCAGATCGTGATATCCCGCCTCGATATGAATCCAGTCGGGCTTCGGGCCCGCGGCCAGCACCGTCACCTCATCCCCTCGCCCGCGCAGCAGCCCGGCGTGCTGGAAGACCACCTTGGACCCTCCCCCCAGCTCGGGGCGGTCGAGCACGTAGGCAATTCTCACCTCTCGCTCCTCCCGTCCACGAGCGAGCCCCGGTAGACCTCCCTACCCGCCACGTCCGTGACCTGCACCGTGAGGACCGTTCCGGCAGGCAATCCTGCCGCGATCTCCTGCGGAAGGCGCCAGAGCTCCGGGGGCGGCTCGGGGACCCGCTCGGCCGCGGCGGGAAATCCCTCCGGATTGGGCGACACCTCCACCCACAGCGGGAACGGCGCGCACAGAGCCCCGACATCGATGCCGCCGGAAGGCACGGGAGGCAGCGACGGCGCGGAACGCCGCGGCAGCCGGCGATCGAGAGCCGCGAGCGCGGCCGCGAACCCGGCGCCATAGTGCCGGCGCCGGAAGCGCCGGGCCGACTCCTCGAACCAGGCCTTCGCCCGCGGCTCCCCGGCCGCGCTCTGGTTGTAGAGGTGGACCGCCTCGGCCGCCGGAACGTACCAGGCGGGCACCCCGCGGGCGGCGGCGCGCAGCAGCCAGTCGGTCTCCTCGAAGAAGAGCTGGAAGCCCTCGTCGAACGGCCCCACCGCCTCCCAGGCCGGGCGCGACAGGGCGAGCAGGCTGCCGCTCAGCGCGTGGCTGGGGAGCGGTGAACGGGCCTCCCAGTGGCGCCGGGCGTGGCGGCGCCAGCGGCGGCGCGCCCGCGCGGCCCAACGGTCATCGCGGCCACCGCGGCCGGCGAGGAGCGCGAGCGCCTCGTCGCGCCGGCTCCGGCGCTCGGCCGGCGGGAGGAGGATCCGCCGGCCGGAATCCCAGAAGAACGCCGGTCCCGCGACGGCGGCGCCCGTCCCGATCCGCTCGATCAGCGCCGGCACGCAGCCGGGCAGCACCAGCACGTCGGGGTTCATCAGCAGGATCAGCTCCGCCGCCGTCTCCGCGACCCCGCGGTTCACCCCGCCGGCATAGCCCAGGTTGCGGCCGGGATCGATCCGGCGCACCGGCAGGCTCGCGAGCTGGGCGCGCTCCGCCGCGTCGCTGCCGTTGTCGACCAGGAGCCAGTCGACCTCGGCATCGACGTCAAGGCCGGCGCCGGCGACATCCCGCCGCAGGGCCTCGACGGCCGCCGCTGCGAGGCCGGGCGTGTGATAGTGGACCAGGACGACCGCGAGGCGCATCGGCGCTCCCGGCCGCTATCAGAAAGACCGGGTGAGGGCGAAGGTGCAGCCGCGGCAGATGAAGTCCCCGGGAGCTTCCTCGAGCCCGTAGGCCCAGCGCCGCATCCGGGCCAGCTCCGGGCCGGTCAGCACGCCCTGGACGCTGTCCAGGGTCAGATCGCCCACCACGTACTTCGCGTCGTAGTCCTCGCAGCAGAGGACGCACTTGCCCTGGGGCGTGATGTGGAGGTGCTGCAGCGGGCGCGAGCCCACGTTCTCGCAGCCGCACAGCCGCTGGTTGGGGCTCGCCGGCTTGTGGCCGATCTGCAGATACCCGGCGCGGTCCATCACCTCGAAATACTTGACCTCGAAGCGGCTGCCCCCGAAACGGCGCGAGATCTCCTCGAAGTCCCGCCGGTGGTCGTCGTTCCCCGTGCCGAGCACCACCATATCCATCTGGTCGGCGAGCGGGCGGTCCTTCGCGTACTCGAGGTTGCGCAGCACCAGCCCGAGATGGTCGCCGCCGCGCTCGCGGCGGTAGCGCTCGCGGTCGATCGTCGAGAGGTTGATCGAGAGGAACCGCAGGCCGCCGAGCTCCACCAGGGAGTCGACGCGGTCCGGGGTGAGCCCCGAGCCGTTGGTCAGCACCGCCGGCGGCAGGCCCGCCGCCCGGATCGCCCGCACCTGATCGACGAACCGCCGGTCCACCGTGGGCTCGTTGTAGTTGATCATGAAGACGGCTTCGATCGTGTCCCGGTAGGCCGCGAGCTCCCCCACGATCCGCTCGTAGAGCTCCGTGGGCATGAAGTAGTCCTCGCGCGGGGCGATCGACACCGGGCAGAAGTAGCAGGACTGGTTGCAGACCGTGTGCGCTTCGAGCGAGACGTACTTCAACCGGAAGTCGCGCGCCGCCTCGGCGCCGGCGGGCAGCAGCCAGCCTGCCGCGGCGAGGCGCGCCCGCTCCTCGGAGGAGAGCCGGTCGAGCGCGAGGGAGCCCAGGAAGAGGCCGCTCAGGACCTCGTAGCCCGGCTCGCCCCGGAGCAGGGTCCGGTCGGCGAGGGGATTGTAGAAACGGTCCGCGCCCGCGTGGAGGAACGGATTGACCTGGAGCTCCGGCGACGGATGGGAAGCGGACCCGGTTTCGGGGCCGGAGAGGACGGGCAGGCTGGCGGTCTTCATTCTGGGATCGTCTCGCGGAAAGGGTCAGCCTCGGGCCACGCTGCGTTGTACGGACGAGCCGCTCCCGGCGTCCAGGTCCCAGGCGTGCTCGACCCGGACCAGCCCAAAGGCGTAGGCGGGGCTCCGGACGTCGAAGGCGCTCGGGATGAGCCGCTGATCGTAGATGTGGAGCCCCTCTTCGTCCAGGAGGAAAATATACAGGGTGAACTCCCCCTTCACCAAAGGCAGGGCGGGGATCGACAGGCGCGCGGCATAGCTCTTCTCCCCCGTCACCGGCGGCAGGCCATCCAGATGGGTGGCGAACGAGCAGACCTCGATGCCGTCGGCGCGATTGATGCCGACCCCCAGATGGAAGGCGAGCCGGGGGTCCTGCGTCTCCCACTCGACCTCCAGCTCCCAGGGATCTCCCTGGGCGTAGAAGGCCGCCGGCTCGACCAGTCGCGTCGCGGTGAGGCGCGCCGGCAGCGCCGGCCTCGGCTCCATCGCGACCGCGGCCGCGGGAGCCGCCTCGGCCGCGTGCGCGCTCTTCGCGACCAGGAAGTTCTCGTACGCTCCCACCACCTCGGACACCGGCCCCAGCGCCTCGACCCGGCCCTGGCGCAGCCACAGCGCGCGCTGGCAGAAGGCCGAGACGTAGTACATGGCGTGCGAGCAGAAGAGCAGCGTGCCTCCCGAATCCACGAAGAGGCGCAGGCGGTCCATGCACTTCTTCTGGAAGTACCCGTCCCCCACCGAGAGGGCCTCGTCGACGATCAGCACGTCCGGCTCCACCTGGGTGGCGATCGAGAAGCCCAACCGCATGGCCATGCCGGTCGAGTAGCACTTCACCGGCTGGTCGATGAACTCACCGAGCTCGCTGAAGGCCACGATGTCCGGCATCTTGCGCCGCAGCTCCTCCTGCGAGAGACCGAGCATGGCGGCGTTGAGCACGATGTTCTGGCGGCCGGTGAACTCGGGGTGGAAACCCGAGCCCAGCTCGAGGATCGAGGTCACCTTCCCCTTCACCTGGAACGAGCCCGAGGTGGGGGCCGTAATGCCTGCCAGGATCTTGAGCAAGGTGCTCTTGCCGGCGCCGTTCTCACCGATCAGGGCGAGCCCCTCGCCGCGCGGCAGCGAGAAGCTCACGTCCTCCAGGGCCCGGAACTCCCGGTGCCGCCGGCGGCGCGTGATCAGCTCCACCAGGCGGTCCCAGGGCGTGGCATAGGCCCGGTAGGTCTTGGTCAGCCCTTCGGCATGGACGGTGAGGTCCCGCATCGTCGCGATTGTATCCCCCGGACCAGGCGCCGGATCAGGCGCTCGCTCCGTCCGTGCCGCGGAAGGGAAAATCGGGTGGCAGACGCACCATCTCGAACAGCACCGCCACCAGCTCGCCGCGCTCCCCCGCCCGGTGAGGGTTGTAGAACTCCCAGACGACCCGGCCCGCCGGGGTCACCTCGAGCGCGCGGCCGTTCTCCGACTCGGTGATCAGTGTATTGCCGTTCGGCAGCCGCTGGCAGGACCCCAGCGTCTTCGAGAAGAGGTCCACGTCCGGCACGCCGCCGTACTGCCAGACCACCCTTCCGGTCCGCAGATCGAGTTCCTGGACGCGCGAGCGCTCATGCCCCGCGCCCATGTTGTCGAACACCAGCAGATGCCCGTTGTCGAGGAAGGTCGGCTGGTGCTGGTGGACCCAGCCGCCCGTCTTCGCCCACACGATCGTCTCCCGGTCGGGATCGAGCACCGCCACAGTGCTCAGCGCGAACACCGAGATGAGGATGTTCCCCTGCCGGAAGGCCGGGTTCAGGCCGATGAAACGGCCGTCCAGCACCTCGATCGTGTTGGTGTGGAAGATGTCCCCCTTGTGGAGCGGCATGGTCCGCAGCAGCGACGCCCAAGGTGACCGCTGGAAGCTCTTCAGAATCGAGATCTTCCGCCGCACCTCGCCCGAGGGCTCCAGGACGGTGACGAAATCTTCGAGCACCCCCTCCTTGGGGTTGATCGAGGGGATGATCTTCCCCTCGCGGTCGAGGGTGTAGATGGCGCCGTCCGCCGCCACGAAGAGGTCGTGGTGGGTGCCCCCGCGGTGGGCCCAGAGGACGTGGGAGCGGGCGTCCAGCTTGACCAGCCCGAGCCCCTCATAGATGCCCAGCAGGTCTCCGTTGGCATAGAGGTAGGCGCGGCGCCAGTACTCGAGCTTCGCCACCTCCGGATCCCGCGCGAGGTCCGGCCAGAGCCGCCGCAGGGGGTAGCGCCAGCGGTGGAGAGTCCGCCCGTGCATGTCCATGAGCACGGCCTCGGCCGCGTGGCCGGAGACGTAGAGGTTGAGCCCCTGGCAGGCGGCCTTGGGATCGCGCTCCGCCACCGCCGGGCGGTTCTGCGCCGGCCGGTAGCCCTGAAGATAGGGGATGGCTTTGACGTCGGCGGCGGTCTCCTCGGCTCCCGCCTCCGCGCCCCTCCGGGCTGGATGCCACTTCCCTTGCGCGGAGCTCTCCTCCGCAACTGGGGGCGGCGGGGTCGGCGCCAGAACGGAGGCGGCCGCCGGTTTCGGGGGTGCGGGAGATTCGGCGGGAGCCCGGCAGGCGGCGAGCGCCGCGAGCACGGCCGACGCCAGGAGAATCACAGTTTTCGGCTGGCGTCCGATCCGCCCGGACAAGGAGAAGGCCGCCAGCCGAACGGCCGACGGCCCCTCCGTCGACGAAGCCCGGGAAGCGCGGCGCGCCCGGTTAACGGACCTCACCCTGGATATAGGACGGGTCGTTGGTGGCGTTGTTGACCACCTGAGCCGCGCCGAGAACCTTGCCGCTCTTGACCATGACCTGGATGGTGAACCCGTCCTTGACCCCCGCCACGGGCAGCGGGTGCTGGGTCGGGCTGAACTGCCGGAGCTTGCCGGGTCCGAGCAGCACGCCCTTCGAGGAGCCGACCACCGAGCCGTCGAGCCCACGGTAGATGAGGTCGTACTGGGCCGTCGTGTTGCTCGGGTTGAAGAGCCAGAGCGTGGTGCGGTGGCTGGCGTCCTGCCGCAGGCCGACCAGATACTGCACCTGGCCCACCCCCGCCGCGTCGGCGTCGCTGACTCCCGACATCGACTGGCCGAAGCGCTTCGTCGGGGTGGAATTCTCGTAGCTCTCACCCTGGACGATGGGGAAGACCCCCGTCGGCGAGTTGCTCTGGATGGTCAGCACGCCGATCCCGTTCTGGATTCCCCACTGGCCGGCGACCACGTTCTCCAGCCGCTGGGTCTCGCCCGGTTGCAGGGTCGCGTGAAGCGGCGTGGTGGGAGTGGAGGTAAACCCGAGGTTCGTGAACGTGACGTCCGCGGTGACCGGCTGGGCGCTGGTGTTCGACAGCAGCAGGTCGCTCCGCCAGATGCTGTTGTTGAGACCCGGAGAGCTCAGGACGCCGATCAGGTACGTCTTGGCGCTCGTCGAGGAGCCGGCCTCGATGAACGACGGATCCTCCGAGGAGAGGCGGAGGTTCGAGGCATAGGGAACGAGCCCGCCACCCGACTTCGTCTGGACCTCGACCCGATAGTCATCCTCGTTCGAGATGCCGAAGGTGCTCTGGATCTCCGCCGCCTGGAACTGGCGCTGGCCGAAGGAGGAGACCGTCAGGTCCTGAGTGGACTCGCCGATCAGTTTCCCGGTCTTGTCGAAGAAGCGCAGGTGGTAGATGGTCGGATTTGGGCTCGGGTTGCTGACCCCGAAGTAGGCCAGCCGGTCGGAGTTGCTGATCAGGCCGACCAGGTTCTGGACGTCGCTCCCCGGAGTCGAGCCCACGGCGTTGCCGGTGGTGCTCGTGGAGACGCCGCCGATGGTCTGGCCGAACTGCTTGCCGTCGCTCTGGACGGTGGTGTTGTACGAAGTGATGACCGGCAGGGAGTCACCCTGCTTGACCACCAGCGAGACGTAGCCCGCCACGTTCTCGCGACTGAACATCTCGCGCAGCACGTCCGCCACGTAGAGCGTCGCGCCGGCCGCGATCTCCTTGTCGACCCGCGGCGGGTTCGACTCCGGCAGGCCGCGCTTGCGGAACTCGAGCGTGACCGTCATCGGATTCGAGCTCGGGTTGTGGACGTAGAGGTCGCTCGACTGCACCAGCGCGCCACGGGTCTGCGCGATCCAGGGCAGCACCACCGACTTGACGGTCGGCGGCGGCGTGCCGGTGACGACGAACGTCCGGCTCTTGGTGGCGGTCGACGAGCCCTTGACCGTGGTGAGCGCCACGAAATAGGAGCCCGCCGGCGACCAGGCGTGGCTCACCGAAGCACCGCTGCCGGTCTTGCCGTCGCCGAAGTCCCAAGTGTAGCTCGTGGCGTCCGTGGCCACCGCGGTGAGGGTCACCGCCTGACCGGTCTGCGCTTGGCACTGGTCGAAGCCGCCGACGTTGATGCACGTGGCGTTGCTGGTGAAGTCCGCCGAGACCGGCGGCGGTGGCGGCGTACCGCCCACCACCACGGTCTGGGTCACCTTGGACTCGGCCACGCAGGGCGCGAACGGGCAGCCGGTGGAGGGCTTCGACGCCGAGAGCTGGACCACGTAGGTGCCGGCGTTGGCGTAGGTGTGGGTCGCGGTCTTGCCGGTCCCCAGGGAGCCGTCCCCGAAAGTCCAGTTGTAGTCCGTCGGACCGCCCGTGCTGGCGCTGGCGTCGAAGCTCACCGAGTCGCCCGGCTTGGGCGAGGTGGGCGAGAAGCCGAACGCGGCCTGCAGCGTCCCGCCGGTACCGCCGCCGCCCCCTCCGCCACCGCTCGAGTCGGTGAGGGTGACGTTGCGGGAGGCCTGGGCGCCGCTGCAACCGCTGTTGGTGACGCTCACCGTCTTCGCCCCGACCGTCGACCAGGTGACGGAGACGGAGCTGCCGGTGGCATCGCCCGAGATCGTCCCGCCGCCCGTGTTCCAAACCCAGGCGGAGCTGACGGGCGTGCAGTTGGACGCCGAGGCGGCGTAGGTATAAGCCTGATTGATCTGCCCCGCGCTCGGGCCGGAGACGAGGAGCGAAGGAGTGCCGCCGCCCCCGCCACCACCGCCGCCGCTACCGGCTGCGACGTTGATGTCGCCGTGCACGAACACCTTCTGTTCGCTCGCGCCGCGGCGCACGCGCAGGCAGGGATAGAAGTCACCGGCCACGGCGTAGGTATGCTGAAGGACGGGCGTGGTATTGCCGGCGTCCGTGAAGCTGCAGGTCGCCGGATCGGAGCTCGCGTGATTCCAGTCGTAATCCAAGAATTCGGCGCCGGTCGAGGCGTCGCGGAAGGTAATGATCTGCCCCGTGCTCGCGTAGCAGATGCTGCCGAAGCAAGTGTTGAGCGCCGCCTGGAAGGAAGCGACGAGCGGGGTCGTCTGCGTGATGTTGACGGTCAGCGTGGCGCTGGTGGTCCCGCTCTGGTTGATGCAGTTCTTGATCTGCACCTTGACGGTCTTCTGGCCGGTCGACGTATAGGTCACCGTCGGATCCGGGCCGTTGACCGGATCGCTCGTCCAGCCGCGGGGGCCCTGGCCGTCACCGAAGTCCCAGTTCCACGCCGTGGCTCCCTGGCCCTTGGCGTGGAACTTGACGGTCCCCGCCGTGAACGGATCGTTCTCCGGGGCACCGTTGGCGCCGGTGAAGGCGAGTTGCGGCAGCGGGAGGAGATTGACCGACGCGCTCTTCGTCGCCGTTCCCGAGCCGTTGGTCAGCGTCAGGGCCGCCGTATAGAGGCCACTCTGGGCCCCCGTCGTATCCCAGGTGAACGTCGATGTCGTGGCGGCCTGCGGAGTGCCGTTGAGAGTCCAGGCATAGGCGAGAGGCGACTGCCCCGTGACCCCGGTCGCCGTGAAGGTCACCGGCTGGCAGACCAGAGGGTTCGCGGGGCTCACCGTAATGCTTCCGATCTGCGGCGCCGGGGTCAGCACGGTGACGCTCTGGGTGGCGGAGCCCGTCCCGGCGCCGTTGGTGGAGCTCAGCGAAACGGACTTCGTGCCGGCGGTGGTGAACGTCACCAGCGGGCTCTGCAACGAGGAGCTCGCGGGCGCGCCGTCCTGGAACGTCCAGCTCCAGGAGGTCGGCGCCCCCGAGGAACCGTCGGTGAACGTCACCGGCGTCCCGGGATAGATCTCGGTCGGGTTCCAACTGAAATTCGCCGTCGGCGGGATGTCCCGCGCCAGCTTGTGGATGTCGAAGATCGAGCGCGCGGCGCGATAGAAGTACTGGCCGTTGAACTTGCCGGCGCGCGGTGAGACGAGGTTGAACCCCGTCGGGCTCGGCCGGTAATAGTAGCTCCAGTAGCCGACCGGCTTGCTGGTGCTCACACCGCCGTAGAGGGCGCTCATCTGCGTCGTGGCCTGCGGGCTCACGTCGTGCGGAGCGGCCGGGTTGGTCACGTCGAAGAGCCACTCGTGCTGCAGACCGTCGGCCCCGGGGCAGGGCGCGTCGCCGCCCAGGTACAGGAAGGGAGTCGAGCCGCTCCGGGAAAACGTGAGGTACTCGGAGCCGCTCTGGGTGTCCGCGTCGACCAGCGCCACGGGAGCCCCCAGGCCGGAGCAGCCGCCGGTGGCGATGCAGCTCACGTCGTAGATCCCCAATTGCGGCTGCCGGGCGGTGAGCGTCTGGCCGAGCCGGGCAGCCACGTAGTATGACGTGCCCTGATTCCACATCGCGATGCCCTGGACGGGCCGGCCGGTGCTCGCGTTGAGCTTGGACACCGGGCTCGCCGGGTTGCTCACGTCGAAGATCTGGAAGCCGTTGCCGGCGCCGAAGCTCACCGCCACATAATTGCCGGCACCATGCACGTACGTGGGCGACCCGGCCGTCGGGATCGCACCCACGTAGGCGCCGGGACACACCGCGCCCGTGCTCGTGGAATCCTCCAGGCAATTGCTGGCGGCGACCGCCTGATCCAGGTTGTACACGTAGAGCCCGGAGGGAATCGAGGAGGCCATGAAGGCGTACCGGCCGCCGCCGAGCTTCGCTGCGTAGATGGACTGCGACGTCTTGTCCATGTTCTGGTAGGCCGCCCGCGGCATCGTCTTGTCGCTCAGGTCGATGACCAGGATGCCGGTGCCGCTGTACCCCGCCAGCGCCGCCACGGTGTCGTCCGGCGCGGCGATTGCGCCGAAGACGATCTTCGCCTGCTCGCCGGAGGGCATGAAGGGGAAGCCTCCCAACGCGCTCGAGCTGTAGCGCTTGGATACGACGAACGCCGGGTTGGCGGGGTCGGTGTGGGCGTCCCAGATGCCGATGCCGTGCGAGAGCCCCATCAGGATCCAGTTGTTCTGGATCTCGACTCCGTAGAACCAGTTCCGGCTGTCGTAGGTCTGCGTCACCTCGTTGAAGTCCGTGGTGTCCCGCTCCCGCGGCAGCCGGCCCGAGTCCGCCGGCTGGATCTCACCCCACAGCGACGTCGGCGCGACCGGGGTGGCCGGCGTGAAGCAGACGATGTTCTGGCGGGCGTCTCGAACCGTTCCGCATCCGGCGCGGTCGCAGGTCACCTGCGCTCCCATCGGACGGGCCAGGAGGAAAAAGGCCGGTAGCGCGAGCAGGGCCAGCATCCGGTGAAGATTGTGGAGAGACATTGCGCGATGCGGGCCAGAGGGACGCGGGTTCGCCATGAAGACTCCTCCTACCACTACGGGTGAAACAACCGGAGCGGGGACCATGCAGCAGCCACCCTGCATCCGAGAGAACCGACTTTCTCGGACGCCTTCGCCCCGAAGCCATAAGGCTAAATCGAACTTTGAGCATCAGTCTAAACCCAGATCTCGCGCACCGCAAGAGGCAAACGGGCGACGAGGACGAACTTGGGACTGCTCAGATCTTCCAAGCTGCCTCCTCCCGGGGATCGAGACAGCTTGCAGGAGCCGAAAAGGCGGGCCGGCGAAGAAAGAAAAGGGTGGGCCCGGAAGAACCGGACCCACCCGTCCTGCATCCCGAGGTTACGGGACGAAGTGGAGCGCGGTGCAGGCGCTGTCGAGCTGGACGGCGTCGAAGCCGACGCTGTACCGGCCCTGGGCCAGCATGCGCGCGGTCACCCAGGCCTGGGCGGCCGCCGGATCTTCCGGCGGAACGTTGCCAGCCGCGGTAACCGTGGTGTTCAGGTTGAGGTAGAGCCAACCGAAGTCGTACGGCACCGGCAGCGAGGCGCCACCGACATGGGTCGACTGAGCCTCAGCCGGGAACGGAACGAGGCTCGGGTTCTGCGGCTGCGGCGAGACCGGGAAGGTCTGCGGGATCTGCGGCTGCTCCTGCTCGTCGAAGATCACGATCCCTTCCTGACCGAGCGGATACCAGGCCGGACGGCCGGTGGTCGCCGGGCAGGTGAACGGACCCTGGTTGACCTTCGAGTCACGCCAGACGATCAGGTCGGTGCCACCAGCGAACGGTCCGCCGTTGATGAAGCGCACGGCGAAATTCGTGGAGAGCGGCTCGCGGTTGTCCGCGGCGCTGAAGGCCGGGGTGTCGTAACGGCCATAGAACGTGTACTGGCCGGAGGTCGAGGTCTGCGGGTTGGTCGCCGAAGCCTCGATGTGGACCAGCGTGTTGCCATCCGCGAAGTTCGCGCCCGGGTTGACGTAGAAGTAGTCGCCCCACAGCACGTTCTGGTTGGTGGCGTCGCCCGTGCCGCCCGGAGCGAAGTAGCCCGGGTCGCCAGGGAAGCGCAGGGTGCAGTTGCTGACCGTGTCGACCGTGATGTAGCCACGGGCGATGTTGTCGCCGAAGGCACGACCGGCGCAACGGCCGCCGAGAACCGGCGAAGCCTGACCGGTCAGCGACAACTGCAGGTGCTGAATGAACGAAGCCGGCAGAGCGGGCTTCGGCGGCGGCAGCAGGCCGGTGCAGCTCGCGAAGTTGATGTCCTGCGAGAACTGGCCCTTCGGGCTGATGGCGTCGCTCGGGTCCTGGCCCGCGGAGGCGGTCTGCGGGAGAGCGCCGTTGCGGAGGATGTCGCCCAGGTTGATGGTCTGGACGTCATAGCCGGTCAGGTAGACGTTGAAGTCGAGGACCGGGACCGAGAGGTCGGACCAGACCACGACGTGGGCCAGAACGGCGGTGGCCGAGGCGTTGTTGATCGAGAACAGGGTGGTCGCCCCGTTCGGGTTGCCGAGATCCACCTCGAAGTAGGGCAGCAGCAGCGTGGCCGCCGGCACCTCATCGATGGTGCAGATCACAGCAAGCGCCTGGCCGCCCAGGGCCAGGAGGCCCAAGAGAGCGAGACACAGTGCGGTCTTCTTCATGACAGACAATCTCCTAGAGTTAGTTTTGCTGAAGCTGAACAAGCGAAACGATCCGAGTACAACCGTTTCTCCACTCTCCTCGGGAAAACGATCACCTCCTGTTCAAAGTATAAAGTGCGACGAACTGTATAACATCCAGGGCCGGTTGTCAGCTCTTTTCGCCGATCCGCGACCCTGGAGGGTCGTTGCTGCCAGTCCTAACCCGAACCACTAACCTCGAACCGCAACCGTCTACTGCGACCGACGGCCGGAGGGCCTGAAGGCTCGAGCCCCCGCCCTCTCCGATGTTTTATGCTTCTGCACTATAGGGGTCTCTACCAGGGCTGTCAAGAGGCGTTTTGCTTCTTTGCGCGCCTCAGTGCTGGCCGGCCGGCACCGCGTGCCAGACCTGGATGCCGCCGCCGCCCGGACATCGGTCGGGATCGTTGATCGGCGAGCTCTCCCCGGCGAAGTCGGCCACGATCTCCGCCTTGCCGTCGCCGTCGAAGTCGGCGAGCCGGACATGATAGCCCTTGCAGCCGCCCGGGAACGCCGTGATTCCGGTCCCCGGCTCGCGCGTGAAGAAGCCCTTGCCGTCGTTGAGGAAGACCCAGGTCTCCCCCAGCCCCGTCAGCGCCACCAGGTCGACCTTGCCGTCCCCGTCGACGTCGCCGTGAGAAATTGCGGAGATCTCCGCCCGCCCCTCGCGCGCCGCCAGCGCCCGCCGCGTCCAGGTGCCGTCCTTGTGCGCGTAGAGGATGTCGATGCCGCTCCGCCAGGTCTCCGCCTCGAAGCTCATGTAGCCGACCACGAGATCGTCGAGCCCGTCGCCGTTGAGGTCGACCGCGTCCACCGCCTCGACGTAGCTGTGGGGACGCAGTTGCGGGATGTCCGGCGCGGTCCAACTGCCGTCCCCGCGACCGTAGCTGACCAGGTTCGTGCGCCCCATGATGCTGGTGCCGGTGGCGAAGTCCATGCGATGATCGCCGTTGAAGTCGCCGACCGCGATCGAGTCGGAGAAGATCTCACGGTTCGAGGTCCCCTGGTCCTTGCGGAGCCAGGTGCCGTTACCCTGATTGAGATAGATGATGACGCCATACGACTCGGTCTTCTCCGTGGGCCGGGCCTGATCGCGGCCCGTCAGGTTCAGGCGCGGCCCCTCGCCCATGGCCAGGATGTCGGGACGGCCGTCGCCGTTCCAGTCGGCGACCAGGACCGTGCGCGACGAGAAGCCGGCCTCCCGGCCCTGGCCGGGCAGCACGAAGTCGAGTCCCTTGCCGGCGTTCGCGAACCCCCCCTTGCCGTCGCTCGTCAGGGCCATCAGACCCCGCAGGTGGACGCCGAGAGCGATGTCCGGGTGGCCATCGCCGTTGAAGTCCCCGACTGCGGCGTCGCCGTAGTCGTACGGCAGGTTGGGAAAGCGCGCCTCGCTCCAGCGCCGCCAGCTCCCCTTGCCGTCGCCGAGGAAGACGACCGGCGGGCCCGGCGACTTGCGCGCCGCGCTGTGCACGATGTCGAGGTGACCGTCGCCGTTCATGTCGGCGAGGTCGAAGCCGTTGCGCCACTGGCCGGTGGTCGGCAGGCCCTTGCTGAAGGGGATGAAGGTCAGGCGCTGGCTCTCGGGAGTATCCACCTCGTAGCTGGCGGCGATCTTCTTGACGTCCTCGGGGGTCGTCGTCGGCACCGCCGACGGCCCGGCCGCGCCCCTGAGCGCGCGGAAGACCTTGTAATAGAAGAACTGATCGTCCTCCTTGACCACCTCGATCTCGATCCCCCAGGCGGTGCGCACCCGGTTCTTGTCCAGGCGGAGGAAGCGCATCCCGGCCTTCGGCAGCTTGTCGACGAAGTACTGGCGGCCATCCTTGCCGGTCAGCCACTTGCCGTCCGGCGGCTGGAGGCCGTCCGCGGCGGGGGCCGCCGGGGCGCTCGCGGGGCCGGTAGCCGGCGCGGCGGCCGGCTTCTTCACGGGCGTGCTCGGGGGCTTCGCCGCGGCGGCCGACGGACGCGCGGAGGCGGTCAGGGCCGCGGCGCCGAGAAGCAGCGCCGTGACCCACCGGCGCCGCGCAAACCTAGAGGTGAACTCCATATCGAGAAAGCTCCTTTCTGGACATCGTCGGACTGACCGCGTCCAGCAAAAACCGAACCACCCTCAGATTTCGTCGGCGAAAGCGGACTTGAGGCGTCTGAAGAGCAGAAAACCGGCGAATAGTAGCACAGCGGCGGCGGCGGCCAGGGCGCCGGTCCCCGGCGCCAGGGCCACCCGGCCGCCCAGGAAGGCCTGGCGGTAGAGCCCGACGAGAGAGGTCAGCGGGTTGAGCTCGATCCAGCCGCGCCAGCGCGCCGGCACCAGTTCCGCGGGGTAGACGATGGGCGTCAGGTAGAACCAGCCGGTGAAGACCATGCCGAGCACCTGGGCGGTGTCGCGGAAGAACACATGGACCGAGCTGAGGAGGAGCCCGAGCCCCAGCGTCAGCGCGATCTGCAGCGGCACCGCGAGCAGCAGCAACGGCAGCCCCCCCCACGTGAGCTCCCGCAGGAACGCGAGCACGCCGACGAAGATCACCGCCGCGATCACCTCGTGCAGCAGGGCGGCGAGCACCACTGCCAGCACCAGGATCTCCGCCGGGAAGCGCAGTTTCTTGACCAGGCTCGAATTGTCGGTGATCGCGGTCGACGACCGCATCACCCCCTCCTGCAGGGCGATCCACGGCAGCAGGCCGCAGAAGAGGAAGACCGCGAAGCTGCCGGTCCGCGCGCCCACGACCGGGACCTTCATCACGGTCGAGAAGACGAAGGTGAAGAGCAGCAGCATCCAGAGCGGCTGCACGAACGACCACACCAGGCCGAGCGCCGAGCCGGCGTAGCGCCCCTGGAAATCCCGGCGGATGAGCTCTTTGAGCAGAAAGAAATGATGTCGCAAGCGATCTCCAGGGTCGGTCAGGGGGCGGCGGGCCTCGGGCGGAGGATTATGCCCCATTCCTCTATATATGGGTCCCTCCGTCCAGGGGCTCCATTGACAGCCGTCCGAGCCCGGGGCTACTATCCCAATCAGACGACCCTGCTATGCCATTCTGACATAGACAGCGCTTTCAGACATGTCATCATGGCCGCTGAGAAGATCCGTCAAGTCCAGTTGGTGGGACGCAAGATCCGCGAGCTCCGCAAGGAGTACAAGCTGACCCAGGTCGAGCTGTCGGCCCGGCTCGGCATCCAGCAATCCGACCTCTCCCGCATGGAGAAGGGCGAGTATCGGGTCAGCCTGGATACCCTGTTCCGCATCCTCGCCGAGTTCAAGCTGAGCATCGGCGAGTTCTTCGAGGGGGTCGCGAAGGAGTCGATCACTCCGCGCGACGTCCGGCTGGTTCAAGGCTTCAAGTCCCTCCCCGAGGACGCCCAGCGCGAGGTGGAGGATTTCATCGCTTTCAAGGCGGCTCAGAACCGGCTCGAGGATGACTAAACCGTCTGTGGCAGGGAGGGATCCTGAATGAGGAGTGAGGAAACGGGGCGGACCGACGCCGCCTTCGAGGAGCTCCGGAACCGCGGCCTGCGGGCCATCGAGACCGGTGAGTTGGAGGAGGCCGCGGAGAGCTTCGCGGCGGCCCTGCGGCTCGCCCGCGAACAGGGCGACCTGAAGCGGATCGACCTGGCGTTGTGCAACTGGGCGGCGGCGGTCATCGAGCTCGGCCGCGGCGACGGCGAGATCTCCCGGCTGCGGGAGGTGCTGCTGCGCAACAGCGACCCGGTCAACTGCCGCATGGCGGCCTACGACATCGCCCGCCACTACGAGCTCAAGAAGAACTACAAGAAGGCGCTGTTCTACGCCCGCATCACCCGGGACCGCTCCGAGGTCCTCGGCCGCCGGGACTGGCTCGCCTCCAGCCACAACCTGATCGGCAACACGCTGCTCGCCGAGAGCTTTCTGGAGGAGGCCTGCGCCGAGTACGAGAAGGCCCTCGAGCTGATCCCCGCGGAGCCGAGCCCGGCGCGCGGCCAGATCCTCGACAACCTGGGCTATTGCCGGACGCTCCAGGGGCGCCATGAGGAAGGCTACCGCCTGCTCTACGAATCTCTGGGCCTGCTGCGGCGCTTCGGCGCGCGGCGGCACGAGATCTCGGCGCGGCTCGACCTTTGCTTCGCCCATCTGGAGACCGGCCGTTACCGGCACGCCCACCGGCAGGGGACCGCCGCCCTCCTTCTCGCCGAATCCCTGGGGGAGAGCGACTCCGTCAAGAACGCCCTGTATCTCCTGGGCGAGGTCGCCAACCTGAGCGGCGACCTCGAGGCCGCCCGCGGCCACTTCGCCCGCCTTCATCGGGATTTCTTCCCGGACGCGGGTTATCTGCCCGAGTTCCTGCTCGCGGTCGACATCCGCCGGCTGGTCAATCTGCACGCGTGAGGCAACGGCCATGAAGAGAACCCGTCAAATCTTGGTATGGGCCTGCGGGCTCGGGCTCGTGGCCGCCTCCGCGGCGCTCGCCGCGGGGCACGACGTGGCCCTGAGCTCCGACGGCACCATCTATCAGGTGCGGACCGGCGTCTACGGGACCCTTTTCCCCAACGGCAAGGACACCGCCAAGTCCAATCCCGTGGTCGCGCTCGACGTGACCCGGCCGGGAGCCCCCTTGCAGCGCCTGCTGGTGCCCGGGAGCGGTGGCTCGGAGCTCGAGAGCTCCCCGTCGGTGGTGTTCGAGGACGACTCTCACACCGTCTTCCTCCTGTGGCAGAGCGAGATCAACATCCACCCCATCCTCGAGCTGGCGGGATTCGACGGCGCCAACTGGTCGAAGGCGATCACGATCACCGGCAATCCGTTCGCGCCCAAGACATCGCCCCAGTTCACGATCACCCGCGACTCGTACGAGTCGCCGGACGCCACGGGCAACCCGGTGACGCGGCACCGCACCCTCCTGCACCTCATCTGGCAGGAGGTGGACGCCAGCAACCAGCTCGAAACCTACTACACGCCCGTGGTCATCAACGACGGCGTCTATATCGGCTGGAACCCGGTCTACAACCTGGACGACTTCCAGCCGCCACAGAATCCGGCGCTGGCGGCCGGCCCGGCCATCCAGTCGAGCGTGCTGGCCGTCCCCGTGGTCCAGAGCGGCCGCGACGACCGCACCGTCCTCGTCGCCTACGGGTCCCCGGCGCGCGGGCAACTGACGACCATCGAGGTCGACGTGCTCCCCGAGCAGTTGATGCAACTGGCCGACGACGCGCGGTCTCACATCATCGACATCGGGCGCCAGAGCTATCCCTCGGACGTGGCGGGTCTGGCCGAAAAGGCTCGCTCCCACATCATCGACATCGGCGTCGCCTTCTATCCCGAGATCGCCCAGTCCCTCGGCGACCAGGTGAAGGCGCAGATCCTCGCCGACACCTCCGGCGACCTGGCGACGCTGGCCGAGAAGGCCCGCTCCCACATCATCGACATCGGCGCGAAGTTCTCCGGCCGGGGCCTGCGCTCCCCCAACGCCGCCCTCAACGGCGCCAATCCCGCGACCGCGCTCGTCGAGGTCGATGATACGCCCAACGCTTCGCCGCCGGACGCGACGGTCAACCCCTACCACCTGCTGCAGATCCGGGTCGCCTCCGGCTGGCCGGCTCCTCCCTCCGGCCTGGGCACAGTCAAGTTGTTCGTCTCGCAGACGGGCCAGGACATGATCGTCTCCTGGGCCCTGGCGGACCGCATCCTCTACCGCAACAGCCAGCCGGGCGGCTGGAGCGATCCGCGGACGCTGCTGTTCTCGGACAGCCTGGACATCAACAAGGCCTACGACATTCTCGATCAGCGGGTCCAGCACCGCTGATCGCCGGCTCCGCCGGCTCCGGATGCTGGAGGGGATCCTCCAGCATCCCGCCCCCCTTTCTCACCCCTCGGACGAGATTTCCAACGGCAGCCCGGTCGGGCGCGCCGGCAGGAGCTTCCCTCCCGCTCTCTCCAGCGCCGCGGTGACCGCGTCCCAGCGGTCCGGCGGCGCGAGGATGGCGAGGCAGCCGCCGCCGCCCGCGCCGCAGGCCTTGCCTCCCCAGGCGCCCTGCGAGGCGGCCGCCTGGAGCAGCTCCTCGAGGACCGGCGTCGAGATCCCCTCGGCGAGCCGCCTCCGATAGCTCCACTCGCGGCTCATCAGCGCCCCCACCCGCGGCAGATCGCCAGCCTCGAGGGCCGGCGACAGCTCGGCCGCGGTGGCGGCGATCCCCTCGAACAGCCCGGTGATCTCGGGCTCGGCTTCCAGGCGCCGGCGCACCACCTGCCAGTTGTTGCCGGCCGAGAAATGGCTCTGCCCCGAGTAGACCACCACCAGGCTCGCCGCGAGGGCGCCGAGATCGACCGCCAGACGCCGCACCCGCTCGCCCCCCGGGGCCGGCCGGATCTCCAGGGCACCGCCGAGAAGGGCCGGATAGTGGTCCTGGACGCCGGTGGGGAGCCCCATGAGCCGCGCCTCGAGGTCGCGCGCCACCGCCACCCGCTCGAGTGGCTGGGAGCGCGGGTGGTCGAAGGCCTCCTCGGCAGCCGTGAGGAAGGCGACCGTCATGGCCGAGCTCGCGCCGAGGCCGCCGCCGCGCGGGGACTCGCTCGCCAGCACCGCTTCGAAGGGAGGCAGGTCCAGGGCCGATGCGGCGACGCCGATCAGGGCCGCCTCGGGACTGCGGGACAGCTCCTCCGCGGAGCCGGCCTCCACCACGCTCTCGCCCTGGCGGACCCGGTATCCTGCCCCGGCGCCGGCCGGGCGGAGGCGGACCGTGACGGCGAGATCCACCGCCACGTTGACCGTGCGGGCTTCCGGGTGGAACAGGCCCAGGGGCCAGATGTCGAGGGTGCCGCCGGCCAGATCGACGCGGCACCACGCCCTGACGGTCGTGATTGGGGAGGATATGCGGTGCGGCATCGGTACGGCGGGCAGAGACGGGATCAGCGGGCGATCGCGCTTGGCGACGCCTTGGAGACGGCGTCCCCGGCGGCGAGCTGTCGATCCGGACCCGCCGGTCCCAGCGGCTGCATCTTGAAGCCGTGCGGCAGGACACCCATGCGCAGACCGGTCCGCAGGTCGTCCCGCCAGGCGCGGAACGCGGCCATCCGGTTGCCCGGGATGGGCTCGTCGCGGACGCTCTTGAGCGTCAGCGGATCGACCCACTGGTCGTGACACTTGACCCGGTAGTCCAGGTGGGGGCCGGTGGCGAGGCCCGTGGCCCCCGTGAAGGCGATGATGTCCCCCTGCCGCACCCGCGCGCCCTGGCGGATGCCCGGCGCGAAGCGGGAGAGGTGGAGGTAGGCCGTCATGTAGC
Organism: Thermoanaerobaculia bacterium; assembly: GCA_036402955.1. Classification (GTDB taxonomy): domain Bacteria; phylum Acidobacteriota; class Thermoanaerobaculia; order Multivoradales; family UBA5704; genus DATARR01. The sequence goes on along the minus strand of DASWRX010000250.1, from coordinate 1,421 downwards.
CGCCGGAGTGCTGCACCTTGACGACGTTGCCGCCCCCCTTGTCCCAGCCGGTGAAGGCGACGGTGCCGTTGGCGGTCACCTGGACGGGGGTCCCGACCGGGGCGCCGTAATCCACGCCGTAGTGCGGGCGGTACTCGTTGAGGACCGGATGGAAGCGGTGCAGGCTGAACGCCGAGGTGATGCGGGAGTAGCGCAGCGGCGAGCGGAGGAACATCTTCTTCATCGGCAGGCCGTCGCCGTCGTAATAGAAGCTGATGTCGCCGTACCGGTAGGCCTCGTGGAGCTTGCCGTGATTGTCGTAGATCGCCGCCAGGATCGTGCCGACGTCGCGGGCCTTGCCGTCGAGCAGGAGGGCCTGGTAGAGGACCTCGAAGCGATCCCCCCGTTTCAGATCCTTGTTGAAGTCGAGGTCCCACTGGAAGACGTCGGCCAGCCGGTAGGCGAGGGTCGGCGGGCCTCCCGCCGCGCGGATCGACTCCTCCAGCGAGCCGGCGAGCGTGCCCTGGACGGCGCGGACCTCGACGCGGCGCTCGAACGGCTCCCAGTCGCTCCGCCACTCGCCCCCCTGGCGGATCATCTCGACGCGGCCGCTGCCGTCCAGGGTCATCTCGAAGGAGGCGAGGCTCGCGTCGGGATTGAAGAACGCGGAGTACCGGTTGCCGGCCTTGAGGCCGCGGAGATTCACCTTGCCCGCCAGGGCGTTGGTCGCCTCGCGGAGCTCGCCGCCCTGAAGGCCCAGCTTGGTGAAGACGTCCGCGGCCGTCTCGCCCCGCAGGAGCTTCGACTCGACGGGAACCCGGGCCTGGCCGATGAGGGGCGTGGTCTCGTTCGGGAGCGCGACGCGCGCATTGAACCGGGGCGTCGGCGGGAGCGGGTAGAGGGAGCGGTTGTAGGCGTCCAGGTTTCGCGTGCCGACGAAGAGCCCCGCGGCGAGGACGATCAGCCCGAGCGGCAGGACCCAGCGGAGGACGATCGGGCTTGAGAAGACCCTCTTCGACTGCATCCGTGCAGACCTCCCTGGAGGGGGTTTGTAACGATGCCAAGAACCGACGACTACGTGCCGGGATAGTACACAGGAAGAAGCGGAGGACGCAACCCCGGAGACGGGTCGCTGGAGAAGAGGTCTATCGGGCTAGTGGAGGAGGTCGGCGATCACCCGGTCCGGATCGTCGGGCAGCTTGCCGCGATAGGCGACCTGGCCGTCCTTGACGACGAGGAGGCCCGGGAGGGTCGCGACGTTGTACTTGCGCGAGAAGGTACCGTCCGAGTCGAGGCAGACGGGAGCGCCGAGATTCTTGCCGGCCAGAAACTTCTCGACCGCTTGGCGGTCTTCCTGGAAGTTGACCGTGACGACGCGAGCCCGGCTCCCCCAGCGGCTCGCCAGCGGGCCGACGCGCTCCGCGATGCCCCGCGAGCGCGGC
>DASWRX010000249.1:0-7729 GCA_036402955.1 Thermoanaerobaculia bacterium | reverse complement strand
ACAAGCGTCCTGAGCGCCACAACCCAGCCTCGATTGCTACGATCCGATGGCGCCAAGCGCGCCTTTTGGTAACCTGCCTTCCGCATTGCCCGTGGTGTGGGCACGTAGAGACAGGGTGAAGTTATGACACAGTAGTACTAGGTGCCAGGTGCCTCGCCTCCAAGGGAGGGCAAGATTTGAAGGGCCGCACTCCTGAGATGGAATTGGGTCGACCAAGCCGCCGGCTTGACGTCTGCCCATAAATATGGGAAAGTGGGCACATGAAGACCACCCTCGAAATCCCGGACGACCTCTTCAAGCGAACCAAGGCCACGGCGGCAATGAGAGGGGAAAGCCTCAAGGAGTTTGTTACGGAGGCGCTCCAGGGACATCTGGAGCGACAGACCGCTTCAGGCTCGTCGCAACGGGGCTGGAGAAGCGTCTTCGGTCAGGCACGGCAAGAAGAGGTAGAGACGGTCGATGCGGTGGTTGCCGAGGAGCTGGAGCGTATCGATCCGGACGAGTGGCGGTGATCCTCGACACCAATGCGGTCTCCGCTCTTTTCGCCGGCGATCCGGCTCTTGGCGAGTTGCTGGCCCGGAATGAGCGCCATCACTTGCCGGTGATCGTCATCGGCGAGTACCGCTACGGGCTCCTCGGCTCACGGCATCGCGGCCGCCTACAGAAGCTCCTGGAGACCCTCATCCGGGAATCCCTGGTCCTGTTCGTCGACGAGATGACAGCCGAGGCGTATTCCCAGGTGCGGGACGAGCTCCGCCGGAAGGGCCGGCCGATTCCAGAGAACGACATCTGGATCGCCGCCCTGGCGCGACAACACCGCCAGCCAGTGGTCAGCCGCGACGGCCACTTCGATGAAGTTCCAGATCTTCGCCGCCTGGCCTGGTAGGAAGCGACGCCGTCAGCGCAGGGGCCGGCGCCGGCTTGGGGAGCGGAAACAGGGCGAGGAACCGCTTGACCACCGCCTTGTCCCCCTCGATCTTCAGATCCCCGGCGCGCAGGGCTTCGGCGAGCTTGCGGCCACCGTAGACCAGGGCGGCCAGGGTGTCGGGGTTCGGCTCTAGGGGTAGACGCGACGGGCGCGGTCGAGGACGGCCAGGGCTCCCTCGGGCTTGCCGCTGTTCAAGAACCACGCGAGATCGTGCTGGGCGCATAACTCCAGGCGCGGCTCCCTGGAGACATCGATCAGAGGAAGCGCCTGACGGACGCGGGCGATGCCCCGCTCGGGGTAGATCTGCCCGATGCAGTCTCCCATCTTGAGGAGGGTGCGACCCTCCAGGTGGGCCCAGGAGCGCCGGATCGAGACGCTCGGCAACCATGATCGCCAGCCGGACGACATCGACGGCTTCAGTGGGATCGCGACGAGCTGTGGCTTCCCGTCCGGGTCCATCGTGCCCGAGCTCTTCAGGGCCGCCGGGAGGAGCCGCCTCAGCCGTACAGTGTGGCCGATTCCCGAGAGCCCAGGATGCGTTTTGTATATCGAGGGAGCGTCACGCTCCCTCTGGAGGCGTCGCAAATCCGCTGGAGATGTCGCGTATTCGAGGGAGGCGTCGCAAAGTCTCTGGAGCTGTCGCGTATTTCCGGGAGATGTCGCAAACTTGCCGGAGGCGTCGCAACTATTCGGGAGGCGTCGCGAATCCGGCAGAGCTGTCGCAAAGTCCCGGGAGGCGTCGCGTCGTGGCGGGAGAATTTCCAGCGCCGGCGGAGGCGTCGCGTATTGGCGGGAGGCGTCGCAAACTCGCGGGAGACGTCGCGAACTGGCCGGAGGTGTCGCGAAGTTGCGGGCGATGAGGGACGCGCGGTGGAGGCGGAGCGGGAAGCACCTGCACCGCCGCCTCCCCAGCGGCAGCGTGAGGATTCAATCTATATAACTTTATTCAAAACTACTATTACGGTCTCGTGACAGATCTGGGACGAGCGGCTCCAAGAACAAAACCGCCCCGCAGAGGTCCGCGGGGCGGTTCGAAGCCGGCCTGCGCCGGGCCCTCAGGAGGAGGTCCCGGCGGGCGCCGCGCGTCAGGGGCAGGCTTGCACGGTGGTCGACACCGTGGTCTGCAGGAAGAGGGGGCCGGAGGTGCCCTGGAACTTGGTCGTGATCAGGAAATTCAGCTTCGTTCCCGCCGACGCCGAGCCGGCGAGACCCGAGGTCCAGAGCGGGGTGAACTCGTTGATGTCCACGCTCGAGTAGTTGGAGATGAAGGTCCGCGAGGTGCGCGGCAGCACGCACTCCGTGGGGCTGATCGTCTGCAGGCACGTGCCCGCCGCGAAGGCGGGCGAGCTCAGGGTGACCCCGCCGGGGTTGCTGCTGAAATCGATCTTCACGTCGAGCGGCAGGTCGATGGGGTCGCCGATCTGGACGATCTTGATCGTCGCCGGGTTGCCGTTCGTGCAGGCGTCCACGAGTTGCCCGGCCTTGGCGAACACCGGGTTGTTGGTGGCGAAGTCGAAGAAGTTCCCCAGTTGCACGTCGAGGGCCTGCACGCGGTCCATGTCGACGCGCGGGGTGAGCTTGAGAGGCTGGTTGTCCAGCGCCAGCAGCCGGATGGTGACGTCGCCAGGGCCCCCGACCGTCACCACCGAGACGTGGTCGACGTCGCCGGCCTGGCGGCTGCCGTTCTTCTTGGCCCCGCCGGTGGCGCCGACGGTGAGGTAACGGATGCCGTCGAGCTCGCCGTTGTCCTGGTTGTAGTGGGTGTGGCCGGAGATGACGGTGGCCACCGGGTACTTGCGCAGCAGGTCATGGACCCGCTGCCAGCCGCTCCAGTGGTACCACAGCGGCTGGTGGACGAAGACGATGATGCCGCGCGCGAACCGGTGCGCCTGGAGGTCCGCCGCCAGCCAGTTGAACTGGTCGTCGTACACCTGGGAAAGGAAAATGTTGCCGAAACGGGAGTCGGAGTCCAGCGCCCCGAACGAATACAGCGAGATGAAATGGTAATTGCCGACGTTGAAGCTGTAGTACGGATGGACCAGCACGGCCGGCACCCGGGCGCCATAGAGCTGCTGGAAGAGATGCTCCCGCGAACGGTCGGGGGAGTCCTGCTGGAAGACCGGCGGGTTGACGTCGTGATCGCCGGCGGTCATGTACCAGGGCACGGGCAACTGGTCCAGGATGCTCGTGGCCTGCTGGAACAGGGCCGTCACCTGCGGCGGGGTGAGGGTGCTCTCGACGAGGTCGCCCACGTGCAGGACGACGGTGAGGCTCTGGCCCGAGAGGACGTTGACCCCCTGCTGGAGGACGCCGTAGGAGGCCTGGATGTCCGGGCTGTAGGTCTGATCGCCGACGATGCCGATCCGGATCGGGTCGTCGGGGCCGCGATGCGCCTTGGCCGCCGCCGCCGCCCCCTGCGGGACGCCGACCAGCAGGACCACAACGACCAGCAAGCTCCACCAGGGAGCGCGAACGATACGTTCAAGTCTCTTGGTTCCTGACACGGAAAACCTCCTGGAAAGACGGTGGTACTCAGGTACTTAGCATAACATAACAGACGGGCAAGGCGCGCCATGGCCGGCGAGCGGGCCTTGACAGGACCGTCCGGGCTAGAGCAGCATGCAGGCGTTGTCTCGCGTCCGTCTTTGAAACCAACATCGGCAACGGACTCAAGGGAAGTGGAGTTCAAAGCTCCCGCCGCCCCGCGACTGTAATCGGGACGAAAGCCGCAGCAAGCCACTGTCGAACGACGGGAAGGCGCGGCGAGTAGGTCGAACCGAGAGCCAGGAGACCTGTCCGGATTGCCTGGGTTCTAACGTTTCCTCGCGGGAGGAAAAGGAGCCAAGCATGAGAGTCCGTGTCGCCGCCCTCGGGGTGGCCGCCCTCGCGCTGTCCCCATTCGCCATCCACGGCCAGTCGCAGCCCGCCCCCGCCGCCAATGGCGCGGGCGCGGACCCCGGCCCGCCGTTCGAAGAGAGCATCGTCGTCACCGCCAACCGGGTCGAGTCGGAAGCCGATACGGTCGGCAGCTCGGTGACCGTGATCGGCAGCGATGAGATCGAGCGCCGCCAGAAGACGACGGTCCTGGAGCTGCTGCGGACCGTGCCCGGCATCGAGGTGAGCGAGACCAGCAGCCTGGGCAAGGTCGCCAGCGTCTTCATCCGTGGCGCCAACTCCAACCAGACGCTGGTGCTGATCGACGGCGTCCGCGCCAACGACACGAGCGCGGGAGGTTTCAACTTCGCCGACCTGCTGACCGACAACATCGAGCGGATCGAGATCCTGCGCGGCCCCCAGAGCACGCTCTACGGCTCCGAGGCGATCGGCGGCGTGATCAGCATCACCACCCGGCGCGGCGAGCCCGGCTTCCACGGCGAGGTGCAGGGCGAGGCGGGCAACTACCGGTTCCGGGAATCCCGCCTGCTCGTCAACGGCGGCAGCGGCCGCTTCGATTACAGCACCTCGATCTCAGGGCTGCGGGCGGACGGCGTCTCGGCCGCCAGCACCCGGCTGGGCAACACCGAGCCCGACCCCTACAGCAACACCACGCTCTCGGGCCGCTTCGGCGCCGGGTTCCTGGAGGACGGGCGGGCCGATCTCACGGTGCGCTCGATCCGCGGCAAGGCGGCGCTCGACGGGTTCACCGATCATCCGGTGGACGACCTGAACTACACCCAGGACCGGCACCTCCTGCAGACGGCGCTGCAGTTGACCAAGCCGCTCGCCTCCTGGTGGCGCCAGACCGTGCGGCTGGGGGCGGACGACGACCGCATCGTGGGCCACGACCCCGACACCTTCTTCAACAATTACGACATCCTCTCCCGCGTCCGCGACGTCGGCCTGCAATCGGATCTCCGCCTGGCCGGCAACGACACCCTGGTGCTGGGGTACGACGGCGAGAAGCGCTCGGCCGAGAGCCGCGGGGCCTATTCGAAAGACCTCTCCGTGCGCTCGTTCTTCGTGCAGGATCTCTGGTCGTGGCGGCAGCGGCTGTACCTGACAGGCGGCGCCCGCAACGACAACTACTCGAATTTCGGCGGCAAGACGACCTACCGGTTGACCGGCAGCTTCCTGGCTGCGGCGGCGACGCGCCTGCACGCCAGCTACGGCACGGGTTTCCGCGCCCCGACCTTCGACGAGCTCTTCTATCCCGGCGCCGGCAATCCGGACCTGCGGCCCGAGTCGAGCCGGGGCAGCGACGTCGGCGTCGAGCAGAGCTGGATGAAGGGAGACGTGTCCGCCGATCTCACCTACTTCCGCAACCGTTTCGATAACCTGATCGATTTCGATCTGACGACCTTCCTGTTCAACAACATCACGAGCGCCAAGTCGGACGGCCTGGAAGCGACGCTGAAGCTGCGGCCGGCCCGCTGGCTGGAGCTGGCGAGCTCCTTCACCTACAACCGGACGGAGAACCTGTCCACCGGCCAGCCCCTCGCGCGGCGTCCCCGCCGGCGCGCGGCGCTGACGGCCGCGCTGCAGCCCACGGACCGCTTCTCGGGCACCCTCTCCGTCTTCGCCGTGCAGGACCGCGTCGACTCTTCGGGCCAGCCGATGGACAACTACGCCAGGGTCGATCTGACGATGGAGTACCGCGTCAGCTCGGTGATCCGCACCTACGTGCGGGTCCAGAACCTGCTCGACCGGGACTACGAGGAGATCCCCGGCTACACGACGCCCGGCCGCTCCGCGGTCTTCGGAGTCCGCGCCGGGATCTTTTGATCACGGTTCTGAAGCGGCATGGACGTCATCCTGATCACCGGCGGCGGGCGGAGCGGCAAGAGCCGCCACGCCCTCGAGCTGGCCGGGCGCCGCTCAAGGAAAGCCTACGTGGCGACCGCCGAGCCGATCGATGAGGAGATGCGGGACCGCATCGACCGCCATCGCCAGGAGCGCGGGGCCGGCTTCCTGACCGTCGAGGAGCCCATGGACCTGGCCGGCGCTCTGCGCGCGCTGCCGCCGGAGATCGAGGTGGCCGTCGTCGACTGCCTGACCGTCTGGCTGGGCAATCTGTCCTACCGGGCGCGGCCGGGGACCGATCTGGAACGGATCGGGAGCTTTCCGGAGATCGCCGCCTTCCTCGCCGTGCTGGACGATCCGCCCTGCGATCTGGTGCTGATCACCAACGAGCTCGGCATGGGCATCATCCCGGCCACCGCCGAGGTGCGGGCCTTCCGCGATCTCGCGGGGCGCGTCAATCAGGAGGCGGCGCGGCGGGCGGGGCGGGTGGTGCTGATGGTCAGCGGGATCCCCCTCGCGATCAAGGGTGGAGGGGGATGACGGCGCGGACACTGATGGTCGTGGGCACCCACTCGGGAGCCGGGAAATCGACCCTGGTGGCCGCTCTCTGCCGCATCTTTGCCCGCCAGGGCTACCGGGTGGCGCCGTTCAAGGCGCAGAACATGGCCCTGAACGCCGGCGTCACGCCGGAGGGGCACGAGATCGGCCGCGCCACCCTCGCCCAGGCCGAGGCCGCGGGCGTGCCGCCGCACGTGGACATGAACCCGGTGCTCCTCAAGCCGGAGGGGGATTGCCGGAGCCAGATCATCCTCAACGGCCGCCCCCACGGCCACATCACGGCGGATAACTGGTACCGGATCAAGCCGTTCCTCTGGCGGGAGGTCACCGCCGCCCTCGACCGCCTGCGGCAGCGTTTCGACCTGGTGATCCTGGAGGGCGCCGGCAGCCCCGCCGAGATCAATCTGAAGGAGGGGGACATCGTCAACCTGCGGGTGGCCCGGCACGCCGGCTCGCCCACGCTGCTGGTGGGGGACATCGACCAGGGAGGGGTGTTCGCCGCCCTCGTCGGCACCATGGTGCTGCTCGAGCCGGCGGAGCGCGAGCTGATCCGCGGCTTCGTCATCAACAAGTTCCGCGGCAATCCGGGCCTCCTCGGCGACGGCCTCGAGCTCCTGCGGTCCCACGCCTTCGGGCGCCCCACCCTGGGGGTGATCCCCCATCTCCACGAGATCGGGATCGCGGCGGAGGACTCGACGGAGATCCCGCGGCGCCGGGAAACCAGGGGTGAAGCGGCGCCGATCGATGTCGCGGTCATTGGCACCGCGGTCCTCGACATCGCGGTCATCGCGCTGCCCCAGCTCTCGAACTTCGATGATTTTGATCCGCTGGCGCGCGAGGAGGGCGTGCGGGTCCGGTTCGTGCGGCGGGCCGAGGATCTCGGCGCCCCCGCCGCAATCATCCTCCCCGGCACCAAGACCACGCTGGCCGATCTCGCCTGGCTGCGCGGCTCCGGGCTCGCCGACCGCATCGTGGCGCTGGCGCGGAGCGGCACGGCGGTGGCCGGCATCTGCGGCGGCTACCAGATGATGGGCCGCGACCTCGCCGATCCGGACGGCATCGAGGCGGCGCCCGGAGCCGCGGCCACGGGCCTCGGCCTGCTCTCCCTCCGCACCCGCTTCGGCGGCGGCAAGCGCACCGTCCAGGTGCGCGGGACGCTGGGCGCTCCCCGCGGGCCGTTCGCGGCGCTCGCGGGCCTCCCGATCCGCGGCTATGAAATTCACGTGGGCCAGAGCGAGTTGCTGGCAGGGAGCGCCCTCTGGGAGATCGGCCCGCCCTGGGGACCCGGCGCGGACGGCGCCGTCGATCGCACCGGGCGGATCTGGGGCACCTATCTGCATGGCCTGTTCGACAACGACGCCGTGCGCGAGGCCTGGCTGCGGAGCCTGGGCTGGCGGGGTACGGCCCGCGCCTTCGAGCGGCAGACCGCCTACGATCGCCTGGCGGATCACGTGGCGGCCCACCTCGATCTCGGAGCCTTGGAAGCCCTGATCTGGGGGGAAG
>DASWRX010000248.1:0-6284 GCA_036402955.1 Thermoanaerobaculia bacterium | reverse complement strand
GAGCCCGCGCCGCCGGCCGGCCTTCCGGGCGCTGCGGACGCTGGCGCGGGAGCTGGAGGGCGCCCGCCTGGAGGAGGTGCTGCCGGCGCCGCCTCCCGTCCGGCTCTACCGCTTCCGCCGCGCGGACGGCGCGGAGCTGGTGGTGGGCTGGAGCGCCGCGGACCGCCCGGCCCGGGCGACGCTCCCCCGTCCGGCCGTGGCCGTGACGGGCCGCGACGGCGAGGACCGGCCGGTCCCGGAGGGCGTCGAGGTGGAGGTCGACGCCTCTCCGCGGTATTTCCGGCTCGCGTCCCACGGCTCGCGGGCGTAAGCCTAAACATCATAGGTACTTAGCCCTTGTATTTTCGGCGCGCATTCTCTAGAATTTCATGCGAGGAAGCTGTCCCATTCCAACGAGGGGAACATAAATGGACCCACTAACTATCCGCGCCGTTGCTTTTCAGAGAGATGGAAGGTGGATCGCCCAATGCCTAGAGTACGATCTCTGTACCTCTGCGAAGGATCAGAAAGAGCTTGCTCGGAAGCTAGCGTCTCAACTCCATTTACAGATAAAACTAGATCGCTCCAACGGCAAAGAGCCGTTCCAGGACTTTCGGAGGGCGCCCCAGACGTTTTGGAGCATGTATTTAGCTAGCACCCCAAGTGAAGAGCTACAGATCGGTGAATCTTGGCTGGCCTCTCTGTTTCGAGCGTGGCGCAAGCCACAGGTCCAAGCAAGACTAGCTTTGGCTACAGCTTAATCGTCATCAGGGGCGTTTAGCCCTAGCGGCAGCATCAAGTGCTGGCGGTTAAGGCCGCGGCAAATACTCTCCTGCTCTTCGGGCGACAACAGCGTCGTCTTCCAGACTCTACCCAAGGCATAGGTATTGCCCGTTTCCACGTCTTGTAGGTAGAGACCGGACAACGGTATCCACCGAATCCGGATTCTAACGCCGGTGACGTGCTCAATCTTCTTAACGAATCCCTCCACCGTTTCGTCAAAGCCCATTCGTCCTCTCCATTGTCTTGCTCTACGTCAGACTTCCTCCTCTCGCGAACGGGGACTATAGCAATGAGTTTGATATGGCCAAGAGCAAGCTCCCCGAGACCGCCATTCGGCAGGATGGCTTCACTCTTCAGCGCCCGCCATCGTGGACCTAGGCCGGCCTTTGCGACGAAAGCCCCTCTCCTTCACGGGAGAGGGGCTGGGTGAGGTCGCCCCGTCTACTTCTGGAACGCCTGGGCCACCGGCAGGACGTCGATGCGGGTCGGCTGGACCTTGAGCGCCTGGATCGTCTTGTCGGCCGCGAGGACGTCGGCGGCCACCTGGGAGTTGTAGGTCTTGGAGCTGGGGCCGTCCCTCTGCAGGGTGTCCTTGAGCTGCTGGGCGTTGGCGGTCACGAACACCGCGTCGTAGTTGTCGGTGCTCAGGTACTTCCGGATCGCCGCGTTGACCTCCTCGAGCGTCAGCTTCTTCAGCCGGCTGTCGATCTCGCCGATGTAGTAGGGGGTGCCGTAGAACTTGCTGTCCATGGCGAAGCCGAGGCGGTCCGGCAGGGCCTGCCCCCAGAGCTTGGAGTAGTTGGTGAGGAAGGAGCGGGTGAGCTCGAACTCCTCCGGCGTCAGCCCCTTGTCGCGCAGCCGCTGGAGCTCGTAGAGGGCGGCCCGCAGGGCGAACTGGCCGTCGGCGGGCACCACCGGCCGGATCCAGACCGAGAAGTACTGCTGCCGGCGCGGCACGTTGGGGGTGGGCTGGTTGGTGAACGGCGGCGCGTCCCAGTACTCGATGTAGGAGTAGTCGCCGTAGTTGAGCCCGCGCAGGCCGCGGAGCTGCTGCATCAGCCGGCCGTTGAAGCTGCGGTGCTCGCCCAGGGCGCTGTTGGCCACCATCAGCGGGAAGTAGTCGGCGTCGGCGCGGGTGATCGGCAGGGGAAAGCCGAAATGGATGCCGACCGAGCCGGTCTCCTTGTCGACCAGCGTGAAGTTGCGCCCCTCGATCCGCGGCGCCGGCGGCAGGGTCAGGCGACCCCCCTCGCCGCGCGGCAGCGCCGAGAGGTCCTGTTGCAGGCGGGCCACGTAGTCGGCCGGATAGCCGCCGGCGACGCCCAGCATCAGGCCGCCCTGTGTGTAGCGCTCGCGGTAGAACCGCTTCACGTCGTCGAGCGTGAGGCTCTTCAGCCCCTCCACGGTGCCGACCGGCGAGTGCCCATAGGGCTGGGCCTGGAAGATCCGGTCCTGGAGCAGCTCGAGGCCGAGCATCTCGTCGTTGCTGCGCAGCGTGTTGGCGATGGCGGAGGTGAGCTGCTGGCGGTTGCGGTCGAAGTCCGCCTGCGAGAAGGAGGGCTGGAGCAGCGCCTCCTCGAGCAGGGCGGTGTAGGCGGCGAGCTCGTCACGGTGGACCAGCCCGGAGATCAGCGTCACCTCGCGGTCGGTGTTGGCGCCGATCGCGGCCGCCATCGGATACAGCGCCTCCAGCAGGTCGCTGTAGGAGCGCTTCTGCGTGCCGGCTTGGCCGATCATCATCCCGGTGAGGGCGGCGAGCCCCTCCTTGCCGGGCGGATCGTAGATCGATCCGGCGTTGAACTGGAGACGGAGGGCGACCAGCGGCGAGCCGGCGCTGGGCAGGGCCACCACCTCGACGGGGGAGCCGCCCGCCGCCGGCGGTGTGGACGGGCTCTGGGCCGCGGCGGGCACGGCGATCCCCAGCGACAGGGCCAGCAGGAGGCCGGCGGCGCGCCGGCTCGTCCACTTGAGGTCAAGCGTGTTGATATCAGTCATGGTGGGCACCTCCCTGGGAGCCCTGGCCCTTGTGCGACAGGGTCACGACGGTCTCGTTCTGCGGGCGGAACGTGGCGCGGGCGACCCGCTGGATGTCCGCCGGCGTCACCTTCTGGTATTCCGCGAAGCGCTGGTTGATGGCGTCGACGCCGCCGGTGAGGGAGATCGCCTGGGCCGCCTGGGCGCCGACGTCTCCCGGCGTGTCGAGCCCGAGCGCGAAGGCGTAGCGCTGGTGCGACTTGATGCGCTCGAGCTGTCGCGGATCGACCGGCCGGGTCTGGAGCTCCCGGATGTAGCGGTCGACCGTCTCCTTCACCTTGGGGACCAGGTCGTCGGACTTGATCCGCGCCAGGACGATGAACAGGGAGGGATCGCGGTTGGGGGTCGGGCCGCCCTGGACGAAGTCCACCCACTGATTCTTCACCACCAGCTCCTGGGAGAGGGGGGATGACTCGCTGAACAGGAGCTGCTCGATCAGGTCGAGCGCCGCCGAGTCGGCCGAGGCCGCCGAGTAGGCTGGGATGTGGTACCCCACCATGACGTAGGGGGCGGTCGGGTTCGGCCAGTCGATGGTCCCCGTCTTGCGCTCCGTCTGCGGCGGCTCGGCCACCACCTTGGGCGCCTGGTAGCCCGGCTTCCAGTCGCCGTAGTACCGCTTCGCCAGGTCGAAGACCTGCTGCGGCTGCACGTCGCCCACCACCAGCAGGGTGACGTTCTCCGGCCGGTAGAAACGCTGGAAGAACTGCCGGCTGTAGTCGTAATAGCCGGGCATCGCCTTGATGTCGGCCACGAAGCCGAGCGTCAGGTGCTTGTAGGTGTGCCTGGTGAAGGCGAGGTCGCGCAGCTTCTCTAACATCGGCTCGATGGGATTCGAGACGTCCTTGTTGTATTCGCCGAAGACGGCGAGCGCCTCGGTGCGGAAGGCGTCCTCGCCGTACTTCAGGTTCTTGAAGCGGTCGGACTCCAGATCCATCATGGTCGCCAGCTCGGCGGCGGGACCGATGATGTGGAAGAGGGTCTCGTCGTCGGCGGTGGTGGCGTTGGAATCCGCCCCCATCCGCTTCAGGACGTCGTTGTACTTGTCCCCCGGATACTTCTCCGTGCCGCGGAACATCATGTGCTCGAAGAAGTGGGCGAAGCCGCTGTGGCCCGGCTCCACCTCGTCCCGGGAGCCGGTGCGCACGACGCTGTAGTACGCCACCGTCCCCGGGCTGTCGTAGGGGATGACGACGATCTTCAGGCCGTTGTCGAGAGTCTGCCGGGAGACCTGGAAGGGGAAGATCTCCCCGGAAGCCGCTGCCGTCTTCGCCGTCTTTTCGACGGGACCGGCGGCGCCGGCCAGCCCCGCGAGGGCCAGCAGGCCGCAGAGCGGCAGAGCGAGTTTTCGGACGTGCACGTTCGTGAGCTCCTTTCGGTTCGGAACCCTGCGCCGGTCAAGGCGTTTTGCTGCTGCGAGCCAATCCCGTGGAAACGGGGGGTTCCAAGGCAAGAAACGGCGATTTCCCCCAAGGGGATTCCCATATTACCCTAAGGGCCATGAGACGACTCACGACGTTTTCCGCAACCGTCCCGACGCTCCTCCTCGCCGGTCTGATCGCCGGCCTCTGCGATATCCCCGCCCGCCCGGCCATGGCGCAGGCGCCGCAGTCCGCCCGGCGCACGCCGGTGGTGGCCGTGGTCGAGAAGGTCTCGCCCGCGGTGGTCAACATCTCCGCCGAGTCGACCGTGCGCGAGGCCGACCCGTTCTTCGGCGCTTTCGGCATGGGCACCGAGCGCCAGGCGCAGTCGCTCGGCTCGGGGTTCATCGTCGACCGCAGCGGCATCGTCATCACCAACGCCCACGTCATCGAGGGGGCGTCGCGCATCACCGTGACCCTGCTCGACGGCCGCGAGCTGGACGCCGACCTGCTCGGCTCGGACCGCGACGCCGACCTCGCCGTGCTCAAGGTGAAGGAAAGGGGCCTGCCGGCGATCCCGCTGGGCCGCAGCTCGGACCTGATGATCGGCGAGTCGGTGATCGCCATCGGCAACCCCTTCGGCCTGTCGAACACGGTGACCACGGGAGTGCTCTCCGCGGTCGGCCGCACCGTCCCCTCGGAGCGGGGCGAGCGGCTGTTCACCGATTTCCTGCAGACCGACGCCTCGATCAACCCGGGCAATTCGGGCGGGCCGCTGGTCAACATCCAGGGGGACGTGATCGGCATCAACAGCGCCATCATCTCGGGGGCCACGGGAATCGGCTTCGCCATCCCGGCCGACCGCGCCCGGCGGGTGATCGACGACCTGCTGCGCTTCGGCGAGCTGCAGCCGCTGTGGACGGGCGCCCGCCTGATGAGCGTCGATCCCGAGCTGGCGCGGCGCTACGGCCTCGGGGCCGTGCGGCGCGGCGCCCTGGTGCTCAAGGTCTATCCCGACTCGCCGGCCGCCGAGGCCGGGCTGCGGGAGAAGGACATCATCGTCGCGCTGGCCGGCCACCCCGTCGCCGCCCGCGAGGACGTCACGACCGCCCTCTACACGGCCGCCGCCGGCACCGCCCTCGACGCCGAGGTGCGGCGGGGGAACCAGACCCTGCGGGTGAGGCTGCGGGGGGTGCATCCGCCGCAGGGGCTGGGGCTCCAGGTGCTGGAGCGGTCGGTGGGGCTCGCGGTGGAGCCGGCGCGCGGCGGCCTCGCCATCCGCCGGGTGGCGAACGGCTCGGCGGCCGCGCAGAAGGGTCTCCGCCCGGGCGACGTCATCCTCGGCGCCAACGGCCAGCAGGTCGACTCGGTGGAGAACCTCGGCCGCGAGGTCCTGCGCGGCCTCGACCGCGGCGGCCTGCTGCTGGCGGTGCAGCGGGGGCGGTGGGTGTACAACCTGGATTTCGCGCTGTAGGGTAGGAGGAGATCCCGCCCTTGCAGGGCGGAACGCTCCGTTCCCCTGTCGATCCGAGCTACGACCACTCCCGCCATGCCCCACCGCCTCGCCCTCCTCGTCTCCGGCGCCTCGGGGATGCTGCTCCCCCGGCACGTGCTCGGGCGGCTCGCCGCGCATCCGGAGATCGAGCGCATCCATCTGGTCGTCTCGGCCGGGGCGAGCCAGGTGCTCCGCCACGAGCTGGGACCGGAGCAGACCGGCGGCGCCGATCTCGTGGCGGCGGCGGGGCTTGGCGGAGAGGCGCGGGCGAAGATCGTGGTCCACCGCGACAACGAGCTCGACGCGCCGATCGCCTCCGGCTCCTACCGGCTCACCGGCACGGCCGTGCTGCCGTGCAGCGCCGGCACCCTCGGCGCCCTCGCCACCGGCTCGGCCCGCACGCTGATCCACCGCGCCGGGGCCGTCGCGCTCAAGGAGCGGTGGCCGCTGGTGCTGGGCTTCCGCGAGACCCCCTACAGCCTCGTCCACGTCGAGAACATGCGCCGGCTCCTCTACGCCGGCGCGGTGATCCTGCCGCCGGTCCCGGCCTTCTACATCGGCGGCGAGGATCTCGGCCGCTTCCTCGACCACTACGCCCTGCGCGTCCTCGACCGCTTCGGCATCGCCGAGCCGGG
>DASWRX010000247.1:0-5207 GCA_036402955.1 Thermoanaerobaculia bacterium | reverse complement strand
AGCAAAATCCATGAAAAAGAGCTCGAAGGCCCGCCTGACCCTCCACCGTGAGACCCTGCGGAACCTCGCCTCGCCGGACCTGATGGCCGTCCCGGGAGGGGCGAACACGTTGCCTTATTGCCGGACCTACACCTGCAACGTGAGCTGTGGCGGCACCTGCGATTTCCTCAATTGCAACAATACCGACACCTCGAACCGCTGCTAGCCCTTGGGT
Organism: Thermoanaerobaculia bacterium; assembly: GCA_036402955.1. Classification (GTDB taxonomy): domain Bacteria; phylum Acidobacteriota; class Thermoanaerobaculia; order Multivoradales; family UBA5704; genus DATARR01. Next base: position 4,993 of record DASWRX010000247.1, on the reverse strand, counting down.
CCGCAGCGTTTTCCCGCCGGCCCGAGCTGGTACGCATCGAGCATTCCTTTTGAGCCGGGGCCGGCAGCGGCCCCGCTTCAACAGATCCCGTCGGGCAATGGCCCACCGGGATTTCGAAAGGAGTACTCGATGAAGAAGACCCAAAAAGTCCGGTTGACGCTAAACCGTGAGACCTTGCGGATCCTTGAAGTTCCCGAGCTCCAGAACGCGCAGGGTGGCGCAGTACACCTCACGGGCACCGAGACCGAATCCTGTCCCTTGAGCTGTCTGAACTGTCCGTAGCAGGAGAGGGGCGGGAGCAGGTCCCCCGGGAGGCGCTGCGTGGCGGCGCCTCCCGGGCCGTCCCTATCTCCTGAGGCCGATCGTCCTGAAGAACTCCTCCGCCGCGCGCGAACCGCTCCTCGTAATAATCCTTGAGAAATTGCTGTTCCCCCGCCGTGGCATGGTCCATGCTCTGTAGATATGCCGTCGAGCGTTCTGCAAAGCGGGGGGCCGCCGCTCAAGTTGTCCTCCGGCTGGATCCGGACCTCGGCAGGGCAGATTCGCCCAAGATTTTCGAAAGGTAGGTTCACCCATGAAGAAGACGTCGAAAATCCGGCTGACGCTCCACCGTGAAACCCTGCGGAATCTCGCCTCGCCCGCTTTGACCCACGTGCGGGGGGGCCAGCAGGTAGAGATCACCGGCACCGCCAGTCTCACCTGCCCCGTGAGCTGCCAAACCACCTGCCATGTGCCGTGCACTCTGACGGGTACGCCGTAGCTCGACCGTCCTGAAGCCGCGCCGCCTCAGGCGTTCCGGTGTTCCAGCGTGTAGCGCCAGGGAGACGGGGAGGCGCGGCGGCGGATGAGCCGGAAGTCCCCGCCGAGCTGAGGGGAGCGGACCCATCCCTCAGGGTCCGGTTCGATCGGGACATAGGAGCCGTCTCGAAGCGAGTGGATCCGGAAGCGCAGATCCCTGCCTCGGGCATCCACGACCCACAGCTCGGGGATGCCGGCGCGGGCGTAGAGGCCCGGGAGCCGCCGGGTGTCCTTCCCGACCGAGCTGTCGCTGACGATCTCGACCACGAGGTCCGCGGCCCCTTCCAGAGCGGAGAACCGGTCCGGACCCTTCCTGGCGGCTGCCGGCACCAGGCGAACTTTCCCTGACTCCAGGGAGCTTCCCAAGATCACCACGATGTCCGGCTCGACGGAGAGCTCGGCGAATCGCGACCGGACCCGGGCGCGATCGATGAACATGTCTCCGAGCTCACTCTCGACGACCAGGTTTCCCAGTTTCAGGGCGATTGCGGTCTTGACCGCACTGTGGGTATAGAGATCTTCCGGGCTCATGTCGACTTCGATGTCCCCTTCCAGGTAATCGATGCGCCCGGTCTCCGGGAACTGCCTGGAATCCGCCCAGCGCTGGAAACCTTCGAAGGTGAAGGCGCCCTCGGGAATCCGGAGGTTCTCTTCGAAGATGATCTCGTGTCGTCGGGCCATGACGAATTCTATCTCCAGATGCCGCTGTCTGGAAGAGGATGAAGCTCCCGGTCCGGGCTCAAGGATACTCCTTCCGCTCCGTGTCCCTCACCTCCCTGAGGCCGATCGTCCGGAAGAACTCCTCCGCCGCCCGCGCCGGGTCGCCCACCAGCGCGCTGGTGCCCTCCTCGGGGAGCCAGTCGGCGGGGAGGTACTGGCGGTAGGGGGCGTGCAGGAAGCGCTGATCGAAGAGGGCGATGACCCCCGTGTCCTCGGGCGAACGGATGAGCCGGCCGGCGGCCTGCACCACGCGGGTCATTCCCGGCACCACGAAGGCGTACTCGAAGCCGCGCTCGAACCGCTCCTCGTAATACTCCTTGAGGAGCTGCTGCTCCAGCGTCACCGCCGGCAGGCAGGGCCCCACCACCGCCACCGCCTTGAGCACCTCGCCGGGGTAGTCCACCCCTTCCGCGAACACTCCGCCGGCCACCGCCACCAGCAGGATGTCCCCGAAGATCGCCGAGCGCAGCGCCTGGAGGAGGACGTCGCGCTCGGCGTCGCTGTCCGCCTGGCGCTGGACGAGCACGCGCTTGTTGCGCAGACGCATCCTCCCGGTCACCTCGGAGAGGAAGGCGTAGCTCGGGAAGAGGGCCAGGCAGTTGCCCGGCACCGAGTCGGCGAACCCGGCGAGCCGCTCGGCGATGCGCTCGTAGTTGGCCGGCCGCTCGCGGAAGGTGGTGGCGACGCTCGGATCGATCACCACCCGGCGGTTCTCGGCCGGGAACGGGTTGGCGATCTCGACGAACGCCGTGCGCCCCACCTCGAAGCCGAGCAGGCCGGTGTAGAACTCCGGAGGGGACAGGGTGGCCGAGAGGCCGACCGTGGCGTGGGTGCGGTCGATCACCCCGCCCAGGAAGCGGCTGGGGTCCTTGCAGAGCACCTTCAGCCGGCCGTCTCCCTTCTTGTATTCCACGCAGTGGCTGAAGGCGGCGTCGGAGACCATCAGGCCGTTCAGGAAGCGGAGGAACTCGAAGTAGAGCTCGACGAAGGGGTCTTCCGGGTGGAAGGTGCGGGACTCGCGCTGGTGCTCCAGATAGTCCACGAAGGCGGCGTCGAGCTCCGGCCGCAGGCGCCAGAAGCGGTCCTCCGGCATCGGCCAGAGCACGGCGCGGTCTCCCGGTGGCCCCTCTTCCAGGGCGTCGGCCACCGTGCCGTCGATCAGTGCGGCGAGCTTCAGGCAGAGGTTCTCGATGCGCAGGTGGATCGGCTCGCCCCAGCGTCCCACCCGCTCGGCGGCCCGGCGGGCCGCGTCCGAGGAGAGCTCCGGGCTGTAGTAGCCGCGCCCGCGGTCCACCAGGTTGTGCACCTCGTCGATCACCAGGATGACGTCCGAGAGGTCCTCGTCGGCGGCGAAGCCGGAGAGGGAGACATAAGGGTCGAAGACGTAGTTGTAGTCGCAGACCGTGACCTGCACCCGGCCGGAGAGCTCCAGGCTCACCTCGAAGGGGCAGACCTCCGCGTCGCGGGCGGCCTGGAAGACGTGATCGGGCTCGATAGCGGCATGGGTCTCGTAGAGGCGCGCCAGAACGCCGGTCGTGGCAAGCTTCAGGCCGTAGTCCTTGGCGAAGCGGCAATACTCCTCGTGACACAGGATCTGGTCGTTGGCGCACATCTTCGCCTTGGCGCGCAGGCGCAGGGAACGGAAGGCCTCCTCCTGGTTGAGGAGCTTGAGCACGGCGGTCGCCATCTCCTGCTGGGTGTTCTTGGCGGTGAGGACGAACAGGCGTTTGTCGTGCGCCAGCGCGTATTTCAGGGCGGGGTAGAGGGCGGCGACGGTCTTGCCGATGCCGGTCGTGGCCTGGAGCAGGAGGTGCTCGCGGTTGGCGACGGCGGTCTCCACGGCGGCGAGGATCAGCTCCTGCCCCGGCCGCGTCTCGCGGTAGGGGAAGACCAGGCGGTCGGCGGCGGCGTGCCGCTCGGCCGCGCGCCGCTGCTCGGCTTCCCAGGAGTAGATCAGGGAGTTGACGCGGCGGCGGACGACGGCCTCCAGCGCCTCGAGATTGGGCTCCAGCGGCTCGCGCTCGGTCTCGTTGCTGCCGATGGCGATCAGCACCAGCTCGGCGCGCACGGGTCCCGGCTCGGTGTGGGAGAGCATCCAGGCATAGAGCAGGGCCTGGCGCTGGTAGCTCTCGCGGACCGGCGGCGGCAGGGCGCCGCCGCGCCGCACGGACTTGATCTCCTCGACCACCAGGGTGCCGTCCGGCTCGCGGCGCAGGCCGTCCGCGCGGCCCTGGACGGTCACCCGCCAGCCGCGATGCTCGAAGAGGTGGGAGATCACCACCTCGCGCCGGTAGGTGGGATCCTCCTCGAGCTTGGTCTCCTGATAGCGCCCGTGGATCGCCTGTCCGAGCCACAGCCGCTCGTAGCCGCCGCGGCTCGAAAAGCCCAGGCTGCGCGAGAACGGCGACTCCAGGAGATCGGCGACGGAGAGGTCGAGCGTCAGGCTCTCGGGGGTGAAACGTGGGGCCATCTGGCGGAAGTATACGTCTCAATGCCGCCTGCCGGCTCCGATCCCGGGTTCGCGGGCCGTCAGGCAACCTGGCTGCGCTGAGTGACGACGAAGGAGACGCAGGCGCCTGCATGGCCGAGCATCTCGATGAGGGTATCGACGCTGAAGCGGTCGATCTTCCCTCGCATGAGGTCGCTGACCCTCGGCTGGGATACTCCGAGAAGCTCGGCGGCCGCGGTCTGCGTGAGCTCCTGGGCCTCGATCAGCTTGGTCAGCTCAATCATCAGATCGGCTCGGATCTTGAGGTTCTCCGCCTCATCCTCACTGAACCCGAGATCCTTGAATACGTTACCGGTTGAGCGCCGGGCCCGCACTTTCATCTGCTTCTCCTCTCCTCGCGACGGAGGGCCTCAACCTGCTTGAGGCGCTCACGCGTCGGTAGTGGCTCAGTTTGGTCGGAGATGCCTCAAGGTGAGCCCGTCAGGGCGGCCTTCCCATAGCCCAGAGCGTGAGCCCTGGGGCCGGGCGAACCCTACCAGTTGGAGCCTCGCGAGGGGCGGCATAACCTCCGGCCGATCACCTCGCGTCTGGGAGATTGTCATGTCGCTCTTGGCAGGGCTCAAAAATGAAGTTGGGTGCCCGTTTTCCCAGGGCTCGCGCCCCCCTCTTATACATATCTCAGAATCCAGAGCTTCGTCTCGCCCTGAAAGGGCGAAATTTGAATAGCCTGGCGCTTTAGCGCCAGGTTGGCGCCCCCCAATCCCATCCGCCCTGAAGGGGCGGAACCCAACTCTTCCGATGAATCGGGGCCGATGAAAAGGCACCGCCCCCTCGGGGCGGATTGGGGGCGGGGGACTGCCGACCTGGCGCTGAAGCGCCAGGCTAGTGCGCCCGCGAGCGCACACGTATAGAGGTGAGAATCCTCTCCAGGCATACGCTCTCCGGCCTGGAAACCGAAGGTAACTGCGTCGCCGAGAGGCGGGGTGGAGAGCAACCGGAGGTGAGAGACCAGTCCGCAGCAAAACG
>DASWRX010000246.1:0-44759 GCA_036402955.1 Thermoanaerobaculia bacterium | reverse complement strand
CTCGCGGCCGGCGCGAGCCTGACGCGGGAGATCTCCTTCCTCCTCGACTCGCCGGTCCCGGCGGGGCAGACGGCGCTCCAGAATCAGGCCTGTGCGTCCGACGGCTCGCGCCGGGCGTGCGCCTCGACGAACGACCCGATCCTCCCCTCCGGCAGCCCGGCTCTCGAGATCCGGAAGACCTACGCGGGAGGCCCCCTGGTGGCCGGAGCCCTTCTCCCCTTCCACCTCCTGGTCAGCAACCACGGCACCGCCGCGGCCACCGGCTTCAAGATTCAGGAGACGGTCCCCGCGGGGGTCGTTTTCTCGGCCGCCGACTCGGACCCCGCCTGGGTCTGCGCCGGGACCGGTCCGGGGTCGGCCTGCACGCTGCCGATCGCGACTCTCGCCGCGGGGGCGAGCCGGGACGTCGTCTTCGCGGTCCGCGCTCCCAATCCCCTGCCGCCGAACCTGCGCCAGGTCGCCAACAGCGCCTGCCTCCTCGACAGCGGCGGGAGCAGCACCGGCTGTGACACCACCTCGACGCCGCTCGACGTGGCGGTCTACGTCTCCTTGGACGATACCCTCCTGGTCGACCGGAACCACGACGGCTTCCTCTCCACCGGGGACACGCTGCGCTACACCCTCGTCGTCAAGAACACGACGGGACAGGCCGCGAGCGCCCTCAAGATCACGACGGCCCTCGATCCTCACGTCGCCCTGCTGGTCGGTTCGGTCGTGACCAGTGCCGGCACGGTCTCCTTCGGCAACCACGCGGGCGACACCTCACCCACGGTTCTCCTCCCCACCCTCGCCCCGGGCGACTCGCTCACGATTACCTTCGACGTCCTCGCCCAGGACCTGAGCAATCTCCTGATGATCTCGTCGCAGGCGACGGCCATGGGGTCGAACTTCCAGGATCAGCTCTCGGACGATCCCGAGACCCCCGAGCCGGCCGATCCGACGCGCACCCCGCTCAGCGGGATCGCTCCCGCCCCGATTCCGACCGTCGGCTTGGCCGGGATGGTCCTCCTCGGTGTCCTGCTGTCGGCGGTCGCCGTCTACCGGCTCCGCCGTCCGGCCCGCCTGAGGACAACCTGAAGACGGCCTGAGGCGGCCTCACCCCTCCTCCGATCGCGCGATCGCACGATCGCGGCGATGCCGGCGCCGGGGCTTCCTGCCCCGGCTCCGGCCCGCCCTGGGCTTTCAAAGATGCCTCGTCCTGGGAGATTCGACCGTGCATGAGCTGACGTTCGCCTTGTTTCTCGCCGCTGCCGCGCTGTCCCCCCTCTCGACGGCGACCGGCCCTGCCCCGACGACCACCTTCTCGACTCCGGGACCGAAGACCGTGACACTCAAGGCCTGCAATGCAGCAGGCTGCAGCACGGTCTCGAAGTCCCTCACCGTCCTCGATCCCGCTCCCCGGATCGTGTCGGAGACGGTCCCGGCGACGGTCGGCACCTCGTCGCCTCCCGTGACCTTCGCGGCGACCGCGGCGGGGCGCCCGCCGCTCTCCTATAACTGGACGCTAGCGCTCGCCGACGGCTCCTCACGGACCGCGACCGGCCCGAGCTTCACCTGGGCTCCCCAGGTCGTGGGGACCCACCAGGTGACGCTCGCGGTCTCGAACCTGAGCGGGGTCCGCACCGCGACGCGGTCCTTCTCGGTCGTGCCCAATGTGTTCTCGGACGTACCGCCGGATTTCTGGGCGGCGGACGCGATCGAGGCGCTCTACTTCGCCGGCGTGACGACCGGCTGCGGCCTCGATGCCGCCGGGCAGCGCGTCTTCTGCCCGGGGAATACCCTAACGCGGGCCGAGATCGCCGTCTTCCTCGGCCGCGGTCGCCATCCCGTCCTCTTCACTCCGCCGCCGGCGACGGGAGTCTTCGCGGATGTGCCGCGGACGTTTTGGGCCGCAGACTGGATCGAGCTCGCCTTTCATGAGGGGCTGACTACGGGCTGCTCTCTGTCGGGAAGCGTTCGCCTGTTTTGTCCCTCGGGCACGGCGACGCGGGCCGAGACGGCGGTCCTCTTGGAGCGGGCTCTCCATCCGGCGAGCTTCGTTCCTCCACCGCCCACCGGGATCTTCGTCGATGTCCCGGTGACCTATTGGGCGGCCGCGTGGATCGAGCAGCTCTACCGGGACGGCATCACCGCCGGTTGCGCGGCGAACGGTCCGCTCCGCTTCTTCTGCCCCTCCCCGACTCTCACCCGAGCCGAGATGGCGGTCTTTCTCGCGCGGGGCTTCCACCTCGAGCAGGCCCCGCAGCCGCTCACCTTTCTCGCCCGGCTCTGCTCGGCAGGGTCCTGCGCCTACCCCGCCGGGATGCCGATCGACTTCAACCTGCAGCTCCGAGGTGGCATCCCGACCGCCTACGACTACGACTGGAACGGCGACGGGGTCTACGAGGAGACGGTCGCGTTTCCGGTCTCCCACACCTTCAGCGCGCCGGGAGTCTTCACCCCGAAGGTCCGGCTCCGGCGCGGGACCTCCGTCGCCGTCCTGGCGCATCCCTACCCCATCACGGTGCGGGCGGCGAGCTTCGGCTCGCCCTCGCCCCCCGCGAGCCTCGTCGTCACCGCCGACGCTCCCGTGCCGCCGGGGGCGACCGATCCTCCCGGGACACCGGTCCGGGTCGGGTACCGGGTCAGCATGCCGTTGCAGGGAGGGGTGCTGGGGTATGCGCTCTTCGTCAACCCGGGAACGGTCTACCAGTTTGCCGGGCTGCTCCAAGCGAACCGGGTGAACGCGCCGGATGAGCTGCTTCTGGCGCCGGTGGCTCCGGGGGTGGCGAGGTATCTGTATGTCCGGGCGTTTTCGGCCACGGGGTATGGGCCTTCGAGCCTTCCCGTGCGGATCCCGTGACTCGGGAATCGTTCTGAGATCGCCTTTCCAATTTTCAAGTGGCTTAGGCAGATGCCTACAGCCTTTAAGAAATCTGCGTCCACCGTGAATTCTCACCATGAACATTTCCAAGTAGGCGCATCTATAGATTTGACAGATGGAATTCAAAAATTTAGGCTGTGCAAGACTTCCGTGGATTAGAACGGCTCTTGAGAGCTGACCTTCGGGCTTGAAGCTGAAGCACACCTGGGGTGCGGTGTCGGCAGGGAGATCAACCTATGAGTCTCATGGCGCAGGAGACCGGTGATCGCAGCGGGCTTGATCTGTCGAGGCTTCGTACACGCGCGCTGGCGAGCGGGAGTACTGATTCCCAGGCCCAGATAGAGCCTCTCCTAGAGCGCCCGGTCACACGCCGGCTGGTGTTGCAGGCAGGTGCCTTCAGCACGGCCGCTCCCACGGCTTTTGGGAACCTTGCGTCCTCCTTTCGCCGCTTCCGCTTCTCCTATCAGGATGGACGCGCCCTCTTCTATCTAGGGAAGGATCTCCTCTGGACGGTCGATCCAGAGCGTTTCGTCGGGCGGCCGCGGCTGCGGGTCGAGCAGTCGCCGCGGCTCCTCTCCCTGTCCCTTCGAGAGGCTCGATATCCAGGAACCCGGGTGCCCGCAGACTTCCGCTGCCGCTGCCATCCGACAGGCTTCGGCTGGTGGATCCGTCTCCAGATGGATTTCCTAGGGTTTGACGCCCAAGGCCCTCTCGAAGCCTGGTTGGAGGGCACCGAGCCGCTCCAGTTTCAGGCCACCCACAGCTCGCCGCTGATCGCCTCGCGCAGCGCGCCGCTCGCCCTGGCTTTGGGCGCACCCACCCGGATCGCCTTCCGTCCGAGCTGGCAGATGCGCCTCACGGGGCGGAATGCGCTGACCCTGACCCTCGGCGACGACGAGGTCCTCTGTGGCTCGGCAGTGCTGTCCCTGCCGGAGCCGTCCTCTTCCAGCCTCAGCGTAACGCCGGCCCGCAGGCGTTCGAGGATCGATCTCGCTCGCGGATCTGCCGACTGGTCGTCCCTCAGCCGCGCATGGCCCCTCGGGGAGGGCGAGTTGGCGATTGCGGGAGGCGCACTGGACACACTGCGGATCGAAGCCGACGAGACCCCCAGGGGCCGCCGGCTCTTCTATCTCGCCGAGTCGTCGCCCGGTGTCGAGGCCGGCCGGCTCGTGCCCGGCCCTGCCTTCAGGAGCGGTGGCGAGGCTCTGGTGCTCCCCCTGGCCGGCGTCCGATTCGGCGGCGCGTTCGAGCCCACGGGACGCCAAGTGGCCGTCCTGGCGGACCTCCATGGCGAGGCCCCTTGGCTCGACGGCGCCACCACTCGCCTCAAACTGGGCAATCCGCCGGACAGCGCCGCCTTCGAGCTGGTCGAGCGCGACGGTCGGACCGAGAGGCTCGCCCTCGCGCCCTCCCTGGTCGCGTCCATCACCGCTCTCGACGGCGCGCTCGGACTTGAGACGCAGCCTCCGGCACTCACCCGCGTCGCCCTCCTGGCCAAGTCGGGCGAGCCGCCGGTCGCGGGGCCCTGCGCCACCGCCGGCAACTGCGCTCAAGGAGCGGGGCTCGAGATCTCGCTCCCCGATCTCTGTCTCTCGGTCCTGCGGCCGGAAGATCTGCTCATCCTCCGTTTCGAGCTCCGCAACCTGCGCCTGCGGGATCATTGGTTCTCGAAGCCCTGGCTCGAGCGGATCGACCGGACAAAACCAGCTTTCCTCATTGTCCATTTCCCACCTCAGCATGTAGCGGAACGCGCGTTCTCCGTCGATCAGGCCAACACCGACCCTCCAGACCGGAAGCGTATGGACAGTCGGCTTGCGGGGGAGAGCCGCCTGGCGTTCCGCCTCACCGAAGGCCACGAGCGGCTCGGCTTCGACCTGCCGACCCTGCTGAATTGGGACCCGGCGATCTTCGTGCCGGTCCTGGTGCCAGCCACTCGCGAGGAAAAGGACTTCGCACCGCCGGCGTGCGGACAGACCGACGTCGAGCTCCCCTGGCGGCTCCACCTCTCTCCCGACCTCGACGGCGGCTGGAAGCACGCCGCTGAGCCGGTCTCGCACGAAGGACGCACCGAGCTCTGGCACACCCGTTTCGCTCCCCTGGAGACCGGAGGACCTCCCCCGGGCCTGCGAGCGGTTTGGGCCGAGTTCGACGAGAGCGAACCTCAGGGATGGCACAAGCCAAAGGATCAAACCCTTCCCTTCAAGACTTCGCTCCAGGATCTGGACCGTTACGAGATCGTCGAGGCGACGCACAACAGCAAGACTGATCCCGCGCCGGTCGGGGCACGCCTTTTCGCCCTCACCGCTCTGGGAGCCTGGGCCGATCTCTATGGTGAATGGCCGTGCACTCCCGCACGAGCCTGCAATGCCCTCGATCGCTGGCACCACGTGGCGACCCTCGGCCGCGATCAGTTCGTTCGCGTCGAAAAACGAGGCGTCCAGTTTCCTCTCGGCCATCGCGTGACCACGATCACCGAGACGCGGCGTCAGCTCGAGCCGGTCGACTACGTCCTCGACGGCCAGAAACGGCGCACCCTGATCGCTTTTCTCCGCCAGCGCATCTTCATCAAGATCAAAGAGAAGCGTCGGACCTACGGCAACTGGGACATGGCCTGGCGGGAGATTGAGATTCTCGACGACCAGACTCCCAATCTCAATGACCCCCGGAACGACGCGACGGGCGGCGGCGTGCCGACCCAGGGCAGCACCTGGAAGCGAGAAGCTTTCTGGCCAACCGTGGGCTCGACGGTCTTCAAGTTCCACATCCGCGGCATCGACTACGCCGGAAACTCATCGACTTGGGAAATGCCGCTGATCTTCGTCGAGCAGTCGTGCGACCAAGCCGACGACTCCTCTGCCACACTCCAGGATCTCGCGCACTCGCCCCGCCTTCAGGAGGTCGCCGACCACTACGCGGCGTCACCCCGCCGGATCGTTACTCTATCGAGCCAGACCCTCGCCATGGCACCCTCGCTTCGCAAGGGCGATACCGAGGTCACGGCCGAGACCGTGGAGTTCGCGGCGCGCCTCATTGTCCATCCTCCCCTGGACTCCTGCGAACCGGGCTTCCTCCCGCCGGGATCTCCTTTCGCCCGGCTCTATGCCGACCCCTGTGAGCCGCCGTTCTGGCCGGTCCTCGGTGAGGTGCAGGCACGAGTACCCGCGATCGAGTCGCTCCTCGGCGCGAGCCAGGTCGCGACTCTCCTTCCCCGCTCGATCGCTTGCGACGACGCGTTTGAATCGTTCGCGACACTGGCTCTGCCCGGAGAGATCAAGGCGAGCTTCCATGAGAAGAGCGATCGCTCCGGTGGGGCCCTCGGTCCCTCTCCCCACATCTCTCATCTGTCACGCCGCTTTGGTCCCGTCGGCCTGGTTGCCCCAACCAAGGGCGCCTCCTCCGGTGTCGCTCCACAAGCCGCGAAGCTCGCTGCTGCCTCCGCGCCCATTCCATCGATGACCAGCGGGACCAACTTCTTCTCCCCGGAAGCCAACATCCTTGGCACGATCACGCTCAAGGACATCATCGGCGCGCTGGACCCCGGGCAGGGAGACGTACCGGCCCTTCTCTCGCTCCTCACACCCTTTGCCGACGGTCCCGACCTCGTCCAGCAATCGCTCAACTGGACCACGTCGAAGCTCGAGCCCAAGGACTTCGGTATCCTCGCCTTCGTTCCGAACCCGGGCACCGCGCTCGCCATCGACGGTTCGCTCTCCGTCTGGATCGGTCAACCGGATGCGGTACGGTTCTCGATGCAGGGCTCCCTGAAGGATTTCGACGTTCGGGTCGGCCTGACCTCGGCCGGGGTCCTCATCCACTTCAACAGTCTCTCGTATCGGGCGGCTTCCGACGGCGCCACGGGGTTCGACGTCCAACTCGGCGAGGTGACGTTCCTCGGCGCGCTCGCCTTCATCCAGACGATCGCCACGAAGCTCCAGGAGCTGATGGGCATCAAGGCAGGCGTCGAGATCGACCTCCAGCCCAAGGGGGTGACCGTCTGGATGCCGCCGATCAATATCGACGCGATCGAGTTCGGCATCTTCAAAATCAAGAACATCAGCATCCGGAGCTGGGCCCGTCTCCCCTTCGTGCAGGAACCGGTCGAGTTCGGCTTTGCTTTTGGCCGCGCCGACGCTCCGTGCGAGCTTTCGGTCGGGATCTTCGGCGGCCGGTTCTACATGCTCGCCATCCTCGACACCGCCCACGGTGGAGTCCGCCACTTCGAGGCGGCGTTCGAGTTCGGTGCCCTGCGCGACCTTTCGTTCGGTCCGGCGCACGGCCAGGTGTACATCCTCGGCGGAGTCTTCTTCAGCATCACGGCGGAAAACAATGCCCGCATCGTGCACCTTGCCGCCTACGTCCGTGCCGGCGGCTCCGTGGATGTCCTCGGTCTGATCACCGCCTACATCGATCTTTACATCGGTCTCAGCTACGAGGACAACGGCCAACAGGCCTATCTGGTCGGAGAGGCCTCCTTGACGATCGGTTTCAAGATCGGCTTCCTCGAGCAGAGCGTCACTCTGCGCCGGAGCGAGCGGCTGGCCGGCTCCGCCAGCGGCGGCCAGCAAAAGGCCTCCGCCTGGAGCCTCGCCTCGCTGGGCGGAGCCTTGCCCCCGGGGAAAGACGGTGACCCGAAGCAACCGATAGGCTTCGAAACAGCCATGCCGAAGTGCGAGTGGGAGCGCTACCAGGCGGCCTTCGCCTGAGGAGAAGCCATGGGTCTGACGCGCGAGCGGGCCACCTGGATCACCCTGCCGGCGGGTACGCCGTCGCATCCGAAACGGATCTCTGTTCTCGTTTCTCCCATGGTCGAAGGAGCAGGCCGGGTTCAACTGAAGGACCTCCCGAGGTTCTCCGCCTGGCCTTCGTTCGTGAAGAAGCTGACCTTCCTGCTGTCGATCGACGGCCAGCCGCCTGTCCAGGTCACCCCTCTCAAATTCCAGGGCATGGAGTGGGACGAGTCACCCTGGCAGGCGATTTTCCCCGCTTCGCTCGACGTCGATTTGCTCGATCTGACCGCAGCGGCCAAGAGTGCCGACGACAAGATTCGCGTACCGATCGCCCCCCCGACGACCGCCGCGGCGAAGGTGATCAAGCAGCGCTACGCCGGAGCGGTGGTGGACACCGGCCAGGCGCTATCGCAGCACCCGGAGACGGCTGCCCGGCCCAACGTGACGAAAGCCAAGGCCCTCCAGAAGACTGGCCTCGATTCCTCCAAGGCGTCGCCGACGGGGCGACCCATCAAGAGCTGGAGCGACTACATCAGCAGGCTCGCGCCTCTTTCGAAGTCGAGTGCTGCCAAGAACAAATCACCTGAGCTGCCGGGTCAGATCGCCACGCTCGCCAGCACGGCGTCCATCGCGCCTTCCACCGAAAACGAAATCGATCCGATCCAGAGAATTCAAAGTTTTCATGCGCGACCCGCCCTGCGGATCTTCCCCTCCCTTGTGCGCGACGAGCGGGACGTTCCCGATCATCCCGCCTTCCAAGCGTCTTCGGGCGGCGAGCTCGTAACCAATTCCGTGACCTCGACAATGATCCTGGAACCCCTGCCGTCTGCCAGCCAGACCAAGTCTGAGGATCCCCTCAAGCGTGAGGGACCCAAACCGACGTCTCCCGACGGCGACATTCATCCGGATTCCTTGGCGGCGGCGACCCTGATGATGAAGACCACGGGGAGCGACCGCATCGCCGGAGGCGGCATCGGACTCACTCTCCGGGCAGGCGATCAGGTCTCGATCTACGGTCGAGGTCCGATCTGGGTCCTGGATACGCTCATCATCCAGGTCCAGGTCACCGATGCCGGCGCGGTGCTCTATGCGCGTCACCTGATGCCCCCCGACGGCAAGGCGCACAGCTTCGAATTCCGCTTGCCGCCCGATCCACCGGCAGGCTTCACCGTCACCCTTCGCAGCCTGGAAAAGGAGGAGGTGATGGTGACCGGGAGCGGTTTCAAGGACCAGGTCCTCTCCGGCATCGGCAAGATCTACCGGTGGCAGGACAAGGCTTGGAGCAGTGAGCCCGAGGATCGCCAGGATTTTCACTCCCGGGTCGCTTCCCTGCGTGCCTATCCGCAGCTGCTTCGCCGCCTTGGGCTGATCCTCGACTTCGAGCTGCCCGAGGGTCTTGCACTCCTCCGCGAGGGGACCCTCCGCATCATCCCTCAGGGTCAGGACTCCGATCTTTGCCCCACGATCGCCTACGAGCACTCGCACGCTCCCGACCCCTGGTGGCTGCTGCCACGCTCTCATCAGGCCGGAGCGGGGAGCGCGTCTCCCTATGCCGCCGGCTTCCTTCAGAACCGTCTCGGCCGGTCAAGGTTCAAGATCGTTCAACTGGACACCGACACCGCCGCGCTCAAGCTCGCCACCCTCGACAATGCCGGAGCGGTCAACGAAATCAAGGAGGAGTTCGGTCCGGTTCAGGCCGTCTCGCTCACGCTTCAGGGCGATCCGCAGAACGCCAAGGGGCTGCCGACCCTGAGGCAGCATGGGATCGCGCTCTGCGATACCGCCATCGAGGAGGATACCCAGGAGGCCCTCCAGCGCGCCAAGACCCTGACCCAGAGACTCTGCGCGGCTACAGGCCTCACCGATCCATCCCTGCTGGCGACACCCCTCCATGCCGAGGACCTGATTCAGGGCTTCTGGGTCGACGTCCGGCGAACGGACGTCGCAAATCGCGACTGGAGGTCGCTGTGCGAACGCTGCGGCGTCTATACCTGGACCGACCCCTCGTCCGGCCAAGAGGTTCGCTGGACCGCGGACGATGAAGGGGTCCTCAGTCCCGGAGCCGACGAGGCCGCAGATCCCGGCGCCACGGTGAGCGCCCTCCGCCTCTCGCAAGCACTCTTCCGCTGGGATGGCTGGAGCCTCGCTGCCCAGCGTCCGGGCCGCGCCTTTGAGGAGACCGGCCCCAACCTCTCCAACGTGATCGATCCTCCGGCCTCCACCGGGGTCCGCGCTCAGTTCGCCGCGAAGTCCGGCAGCCTGGAACGCCTCCGGCTGGGCGCCAAGTACTCGTTTCGACTCCGCCTCGTCGACCTGGCCGGCAACGGCTTTTCCCTCGACGAGGCCAACGGCCTGCCGTTCCTCGCGAATGATTTGCGCCGCTTCAACAGCAGTTGCTTCGAACGCCCCGAGACGATCGAGGCTCCCACCCTCGTGCCCTGTTCCATGCCGGGTCCTGGCGAGGGCAACGACCAGTGGGTGGTCCGCTCCACTGAAACCTCCACCGCGGCTCCGCGGTCCTGGCTGCTCCTGCCGCCCATCGCCAGCCCACCCTTCGTCGAATTGCATGGCGTCCTCGACAGCCTGAGCGCCGACGATTCCTGGGAGCTGCTCAAGCGACACGACGACCTGCCGCCGAAATGGGATACCGACCACCGGGGTTACGATGCGGACTGGATCGCGCGCTATGCCAAGCCGGAGGCGGGATTGCCCTACCTTCCCGATCCCCTCGCGCAGGCCGCCGTCTTCCGCCACGAAAGCGCGGGAATCCCCGTCGCCTCTCTCCCTCTGGGGGACGGCAGCTCGTTCCGGACCGGCTATCCCCAGCGCATTTCGCAACGCATCGTGAGACTCTCGGCCGGCCACGAGCCCGCGGTCCGGTCGACCCGGGAAGGGCTGGAGCTCCGGCTTCCTCCGGGTCGCATCGCACAGGTCGAGTTGTCCTCCTGCCCCCCGGAGGAGGCCCTCCCGCTGCTCGGGCTGATCAATTGGTGCAACTGCGCCGACGATCCCCTGTGCGACGAGGTCAAGCCCTCACTCTCCGCTCCGCTGCAATCCGCCGACATGGCTGCGATCCACGGCGCCTGCTGCTCCGGCGAGGTTCCCCTCGTCACGCCGAGCCGCACCCTGAAACTGGTCCACGCCGTCGAGCGTCCCCTGCTCCCTGCGGGCCGCAAAGCTCCCGGCTTCGTCGACGATCGCCTGTTCCGCTTCGAGAACCCAGTGCTCGTCCAGCCGTTGGAGAGCGAGGGGGCCGACAGCGGAACGCGGACCGGCGCGGGATTCCAGTTCGATGGCAAGGTTTGGATCGACATCCCGAGCACCGGCAAGCTCGACTTCCGGCTCCGCTGGAAGGAACCGGTCGACGATCCCCAATCCGCGGATTTTTACGAGATCGACGGCTCCGCTCCGGGTTTCCAGGTCAACGTGCAGCTCTTACCGAAGGATCTGACCCTCTTCCCCGCGGCCCCGACGTCGAACCGTTGCGGTCCAGCCCCTTGCGCGCCCCTGGAGCCTTTTCCGTTCAAGGGCACCGTACGCTTCGCCGACGGCCGGCACCGCCGGGTTCAGCTCCAATATGATGCGACCAGCCGCTTCGTGGACTACTACGACCGCGCGCAGGACGAGACGACGGAGCGCTTCCGCATCCCTTCCGACACCGTGGAGCTCCACGTGCCGGCGCGCATTCCTCCCGCGGCGCCCGGCTTCTACTACGCGATCCCAACCTTCAGCTTCGCGCACGAGCGAAAGAAGCACGAGGTCACCACGCGGCGTCAGGGAGGCCTTCGTCTCTACTTCCAGCGGGGATGGTTCTCTTCGGGCGCGGACGAGATGCTGGCGGTGGTGTTTGCGCAGAGCTCGACCGCCTCGCTCCCGTCGCCTCTCGATCAGCTCGTCTCGGCCTGGGGCGAGGACCCGCTCTGGGACTCGGCCGGCCGGCGCCTGCCCGAGCGCCCCCTGCTGTCGGATGTCTCCGGCGTGGAACGGGCGGTCCCGAGCCTGGTGACTCCTCTGCGCTACGAGCTGCCGGAGGATGGCACCCCGCCCGATCCGAACCAGCCACCGATCGACGTCGAGCTGGCGCTCGCCACCTACACACCGCGGCTCGATCCGGCGAAGAACCTGCTCTACGTCGACGTCGACCTGCGGGTGCCCTCCTACTTCCCCTTCGTCCGCCTGGGCCTCGCGCGCTACCAGCGCTATGCCCTGGCCGGCCGGGAGCTCTCCGCCATCGTGCCCGCCGTCTTCTGCCAGTTGATGCCGGACGTCACCGTCACTGCCACCCCACGCCGCCGCGGCTGCTGGGAGGTCTCGGTCGTGGCCCCGTCCGGGGTCAGCCCCAACGAGGGCGTCCCGAAGCGCCTCTTCCGAGCGGTTAAGGCCGACCACGGCGACAATCCCGACCGCCTCCGCCGCGGCGCGTGGCCCCTCGGGGCCGCGGTCGAGCTGGCTGAGATCGTGCCCGGCGATGACGGCCAAGCCCGGTGGTCGGGAGTGATCAAGACCGGAAGGATGGGGTGTGGGCAACGGCTCTACGTGATGGAGGAGCACCGCTGGAACCACAGCGGCGTCCCGGGCAACCGGCTCGTCGGATGCATACCCCTTGAATTTCCCTTTCAACTCTAGGTGATCAGAGATGACGATATTGGCTCACTCCTCGTCCCGGGCCCTGGCCCCCGCCCTGGCCGCGCTTCTGGCCGGCCTCCTGCTCGGCACGAACCCGGCTGAATCCACAGTCATCGTTCGCAACCGACGCCCGACGGTGCCGCTCACCTCGTCGACCGGCTGGCCCGTCGAATCACTGCCGGACCACAAGATTCCCATCGTCTTTGACACTTCGGTTTCTGCCGATTTTCGCGATATCGTTCGAAAGGCCATCAAAGAGTTCAATGCGCAGATGTGCGGCAACCAGAGCCCTTGCAAGATCATTGGGTTTAGCGAAGTCTCGACGGCACCGAGCGGCCCCTTTGTCAAAGTCAAGATGAAAGCCATCTACGAGCTGTTCTTTGGCGAGGCCGCATACGGCAAGTACCCAGGATACAACGGGCGCGACAACAACACACTTTACCTGACCGAGTCCCTCGATTCTCTCACGGGCTACCGCACCATCGTCCACGAGCTCGGACATGCAGCGGGCTTCTACCATGAGCACCAGCATTGTGACATCGAAAAGTGGGTAAAGATATCGACCACCATGAAGGTCCCATTACTGAACTCTAATTTTGCGAGACAATGCGGCGAAGAGGGTGAAGGAATCAGTCTCGGCGAGCCAGATTTTCAATCATTTATGTTTTATGAGCAGACAAAAGCGATCTTCGGACAGGAGATCAAGACATGGGAACCTACGCCCCTCGGCGAAGCCAGGATCAAAGACCTCGGGCTTACCATCGACCGCATCGGCGATGATCCCAAGAAGACGAGCAATTTTTTCAGCCCAACGGAAGTCAAAGCGCTTCAAGACCTCTACGGTGCGCCGCCGGATACGCCGGCCCCGATCCCTATTCCTCTTCACCGATGAGCTTACCGGAGCTCGCAACGTTCGCCGGTCTTCTGGTACTGCTGGGGCTCGGGATTGGAGGCATCTTCTGGCTGCGCGGACGCCGCCGGCGCCGGCCATCGCTGTCGCCCGTTCCGGAGAACAACGTAGCGAGCGACTTCCTCTACGACGCTTTCGCCAGCTATGCCACGGACCCCGACGGTGCCCTGGTCCGGGACGTCGAAGTCTTCGTCGAATCCCTCCGCGAGAACAAGCTGGTGGCTCCGGCCTACCGCCGCACGCTCGAGCTCTACGTAGATGGCAGCGATTTCAGTATCCCGCGCCGATCCCGCGGCCGGTCGGAAGGCTCCGCGGGGGAACCGGACGACGAGGTCTTCGATCTCATTCGCGCGTACATGGAGAAGTGCCGGCACTTCTTGCTGTTCGTCGGTCCCCGGTCGGCGCGCCACCCCTGGATCCAGCGTGAGCTTGCCTGGTGGCTCGACCACCGGGACGAGGAGTCCATCCTGGTGGCGGTCACCCACGGCAGCGACCCCAAAAACCATCGGGAGCAGACCTTCCCGAAGTTGCTGGTCGACCGCGCGCTCGACCGTAAGATCTGGATCGACCTGCGGGGATTTGGCGCCGGTCCGGCGGAGAGCCTCATCTCGCTTCGACCCTACGCGGAAGAGCGCCTGCGCCTGACGGCCTTCCTGCTTGGCCCGACCGTCAGCGCGGCCGATCTCATCGCCGGTTGGAAGCTCGCGGCCGCACGCTTCCGGCGCCGCCAGGCGATCGTCCGGGCAGGCTCACCACCGCCGCCCTGGCGGGGCTGATCGCACTCGGCTGGGCCACCCTGCGATGGAGCGAAAGCTCCCGCGACGCGCGCGCGTCCGGGCTGGCGCTGGTCAGCCGGCAAAGCAGCGGTACCGACGCGAACCGCCGCCTCGATGGCCTCGCCTATGCCGCCTCTTCGCTCGCCGAGGAACCGAGCCCCCTCGGCTCCGCGACCCTGGTCGAAGCGGCTCGAGCCCTGCCCCAGCACCTCCGCTCGATCGTCCATGACCGGGGCGGCAAGGCGGCGGACCTCGTCCGCTTCCTCGACCACGACCGGCTGATCCTTTCCGCCGGTTATACCAAGGTGTTGCAACTCGCCGCAGCCGATACGGGCCAGGTCGTGGGCCGGATCGCCCTCTTGGGCCGCGCCCGGGGTCTCGCCGTTCACCCCAGCCAGCCGCTCCTCGCCGTGGCCACCCAGGGGGGCCTCGACCTCCTTTCCTACACGCCGGGCAGCTCCGACCCCGCACCCCGGATCGTCGGTCGCGCCGCCGCCGGCGCCCGGGTTCAAGCGGTTCTCTTCGAGCCGGGCGGCACGACTCTGCTGGCCGGGGATTTCGCGGGAAATCTGGCGCGCTATCGCCTCGCCGACGCCGGTGGTTCTCCCTGGCGACCGGTGCGGACTCTCCGGCTGACCGATCCCGACGGCGCCGGAGTGGGAATCTCCGGCATGGCGCTCGATCCGGGCTCCGGGCGGCTGGCGGTCGCCGGCATTCTGGGACGGATCGATTGTCTCGCCGCGGACGATTGGAAACGGCGGAAGTCGATCGAGCACTCTTCGGAGATCTTCGCCCTGGCCGCGAGCCCCGACGGCCGGATCGCCGCCGCCGCGGACGCCGACGGTGGAATCCTCCTCTTCCGCCCCGTCACTTGCGAGGTCACCGGCCATATCGCACCCCCCGTGACGGAGGACACCGTCGCTCGCGGGCTCGACGGAACGCTCCAGAGCGCGCCGCGGTCGGAGCGCCCCTTTGTCGGCATCGCTTTCTCGCCCGACGGCTCTCTGCTCGGGGTCGCCAGCCACGACCGCACCGTCCGGATCTACACTGCCGATCGCGGCGCTCTCACCCACATCCTGGTGCATCCGGCCATGGCCCGTGCCGTCGCTTTCGCCACCTCGGGCTCTCTCGTCACGACGGGAGACAACGGCGGCCAGATCGATCTCTGGGACACCGCGGCCACGGTGGAATCCTGGCGCCTCGGCGGCATCGATGCCTTCGCCGTCGATCCACGCGGACGCTGGATCGCCGCCTGGGCTGCCAAAGGGCCGCTGGCCCTCCTCGATCCCGGAAGCGGACGGACCCTGGCGGAGGACCGGCCGTCCGACGACGCCTTCCGCGGGGGAATCGGGGAGCTGGTCGCCACGGCGGATGGCCATCTGGCGGCGCGGCTGACCTCCCACCTCGCCTTCGTCTGGGACCTCTCCTCCCCCGGCCCTCGCCCCCATCTCCCGCCTCCTCTTCCCCTCGTGCATCCGAACGACCCGGACCATGTGGCGATCGTCGGCGCCCTGGCCGCCGGCCCCGATCCCGCCGGGCTGGTCACCGGCGAGAGGTATCAAGGGCGTTCCGTGCGTCTCTGGGACGGCGCCAAGGCGACGCAGCGGCGCGCCTTTCCCATGACGGAGGCCTTGCACGCCGTAGCCGCCGCGGGTGATTTCGCCGCCGCCGTCGACGCGTCCGGGCTCGTCCGTGTCGTCCGGGCCCTCTCCGGCTCCTTCGTGGACGATCTCCGCTTGCCGGGAGCGCCGCAAGCTTTCGCCCTGGCACCGGACGGCCGGCATCTCTTCGCGGGATTTCGGGGAACGAACGGCAGCGGCGCCTGCCTCTGTCATTTGGGAAAGCCGGAGGCTCCGGGCCTCCTGGCGCGCCTCGCCGCCTTCGTTCATCGACGTCCTGCCGACAATGCCGCTTGCGCCGCGACGCGTGGCCCTCTCCATTGCAGCGCCGTCTTCCCCGGCCGGACCCCCTCCAGCGCCCGCTTCGCTCCGCAAGGAGACGCCGTGGCGGTCGCCGTCTCAGGCCCTGAGCTCGACGACGGCAGCCTCTTCCTCCTCCGGCACGACAACGACCGGCAGCCCGTCCTGCTTGCCAGCGCCGGCCAGGTGCGGGCTCTCGACTTCTCGACCGACGGCACGCTGCTGGCGGCCGGGGGTCACTCCCGCGCCGTCGAGATCTTCGATCTGTCGCGCGACTCGAAGACCGCCGAGATCCCGCTCTCCAATCCCGTGCTCGACGTCCGCTTCCTGCCCGGTCCCGAGCACAGAATTCTGACCCGCGATGTTCCCGGGGTCGGCTTCCTCCGCCTCTGGGATTGGCGCCCCGCATCGCTCCTCGCCGCTGCCTGCGCCCGCTGGCCCGAATCCTTCGCGCCGGTGCGCAATCCCGCGCTGCCGGCGCCGAGGAGCCGGCGTGAGCTGTGCGGTCGGTGAGCCGCGAGGCAACACCCCCCCTCTGCTAAAGTACCCCCCTTGCTGAGGATCACCCGCTGAACGAGACGTCTCCCCGCTGGCGCGAGATCGCCCCTTCGGAGTTCCGCTGGGAGCGGGAGGCGCTCGCCTTCGTGCGCGAGCGGCTGCCGGAGCAGGAGCCTTATCGCGCCTGGGCGAACCTCGAGTTCCTGGCCGAGGACGGCACGATCCACGAGGTGGACCTGCTGGTGCTCACCCCCAAGGGGCTCTTCCTGGTGGAGATCAAGAGCTGGCCCGGCACGCTCGAGGGGGACGCCTCGACGTGGACGTTGCGCGGCGACGGCACGGCGCGGACGTTCGACAGCCAGCTCCTGCTCGCCAACCGCAAGGCGCGCAAGCTCGCCTCGCTGCTCAAGCGCCAGAAGGGGGCGCGCGGCGCGCAGCTCCCCTATCTCGAGCCGCTGGTCTTCCTCTCGCACCCCAGCCTGCAGCTCAAGCTCGCCGGCGCCGCCCGCCAGGGGGTCCACCTGCGCGACCGCGAGGCCAGTTCCAGCGGCGATGTCACCACCCCGGCCCGCCCCGGCATCGTCGCGGCGCTCACCCGCTTCGATCCGTCCCCCGGGTTCCAGGCCGGCCGCGTCCGCGTCTATCCGCCGGTCGCCCGGGCGGTCGAGCGCGCCCTCGAGGAGGCCGGCATCCGCCCCAGCCAGCGTGCCCGCCGGGTCGGCGACTACCAGCTCGACGAGCTGCTGTTCACCGGCCCCACCTACCAGGACTGGCTGGCGCACCACGCCACCGCGAAGAAGATCCGCCGCCGCATCCGCCTCTACCCGCTTCCTGCCGCCGCCGGCGCCGAGGCCCGCGCGGCTCTCGAGCGCGCCGCCCGCCGCGAGATGGAGGCGCTCGAGACTGTCCCCGCCCATCCCGGCCTGCTCAAGCCGCAGCAGCTCACCCGCAACGAGGTCGGCCCCGCCCTCGTCTTCGAGCACGCCCCGAACGCCCTCCGCCTCGACCACTACATCGCCCGGGACGGCGCCCGCCTCGACCTCGCGAGCCGCCTCGCCCTCGTCCGCCAGCTCGCCGAGACGCTGCGCTACGTGCACGAGCACCACGTCTTCCACCGCGCGCTGTCGCCGCAGAGCGTGCTGGTCTGGAACCCCGAGGCCGAGCGCCCGGAGCTCAAGATCTTCAACTGGCAGACTGCCCTCCACGAGAGCACCGCGACCGGCACCACCGCCGGCCTCGCCGGCACCACGCACCTCGATCCGCTGCTCGAGGACGCCGCCCTGGTCTATCTCGCCCCCGAGGCGATCACCCTCGCCGACGCCCTGCCGGAGCCGCTCGACGTCTTCTCGCTCGGCGCCCTCGCCTATCTGATCTTCTCCGGTCAGCCCCCCGCCGGCTCGGTCGTGGAGCTCCACGACCGCCTCCGCGAGGGGCAGGGGCTGCTCCTCTCGGCCGCCCTCGACGGCGCCGACTCCAACCTCCAGTCGGTGATCCAGCTCGCCACCCATCCGGTGGTCGCCGCGCGCTTCGCCTCGGTCGTCGAATTCCTCGAGAACCTCGATCTCTACGAGGAGGAACGCGCCCAACTCGAGGTCACGGAACGCGAGATCGAGAACCCGGTCGACGGCCAGGTCGGCGACCTCCTCTCCGGCGGCTACCGGGTCGTCCGGCGGCTCGCCAAGAGCTCGACGGCCGTCGTCTTCCTGGTCGAGACTCCCGCCGGCCCGCAGGTGCTCAAGCTGGCGGTCGACGCCAAAGCCGACGAGCGCCTGAAGGCCGAGGGGGAGGTCCTGCGCCGCCTCGATCATCCGCGCTTCGTCCGCCTCCTCGGCGAGGTCACCGTCGGCGAGCGCGCGGGGCTCCTGCTCACCTACGCCGCCGAGGGGACGCTCGCCCACCGCCTGCGGCTCGAGGGTCGCCTCCAGCTCGAGCTCCTCCAGCGCTGGGGGGAGGATCTCCTGCAGGCCGTGGACTACCTCGAACGGACCGGCGAATCGCACCGCGACCTCAAGCCGGACAATCTCGGCGTCACCAAGTCGGGGCGCAACGACGAGCTCCATCTCGTGCTCTTCGACTTCTCGCTCGCCCGCACCCCGGCCGAGAACCTGTTCGCCGGCACCCGTCCCTACCTCGACCCCTTCCTGCGCCAGCGCCGCCCCCGCCGCTGGGATCTCCAGGCCGAGCGCTACGCCGCCGCCGTCACCCTTTACGAGATGGCGACCGGCACGCTGCCGCGCTGGGGGGACGGCCACAGCGATCCCGCCATGCTCGACGAGGAGGCACACCTCGACGCCGAGTTGCTCGACGCCGCCTTGCGCGATCCCCTCACCGCCTTCTTCGGCAAGGCCCTGCGCCGCGACCCGAGCGACCGCTTCGACAACGCCCAGGAGATGCTCGCCGCCTGGCGCCGCGCCTTCGCCCACACCGACCGCCCGGCGACCACCGTCACCACCGAAGAGCAGCCGGACGAGCTCCGCCGCGCCGCCCAGTCCGCCACCCTCGAGACCTCGGTCAGCCTCCTCCACCTCTCCACCCGCGCCGTCAACGCCCTCGACCGCGCCCAGGTGCTCACCGTCGGCGACCTCCTGCGGCTCCCCGTCTCGCGGATCAGCCACATGCGCGGCGTCGGCAGCAAGACCCGCAAGGAGCTGCTCGAGGCGATCCGCCTCCTCGCCGGCGTCCCCGGCCGCGCCGACGCCGTGGTCTCCGTCCCGAACGAGCCCGCGCCCCCCGGTCCCGGAGAGGCCGATCTCCGCTCTGCCGTCCTCAGCCTCGACCTCCTGCTGCGCGAGATCCTGCCGCGCGGCGCCAAGGCGGTGGGAGAACGGCGGATCCTCCAGGCGCTCTGTGGGCTCGGAACGGACGGGCCCGACGAGGGGCAGGACGCGCCGGCACCGTCCTTCCTCTCCCGCTGGCCGAGCCAGTCCGAGGTCGCCGAGGCGCTGGGGATCACCCGCGCCCGGGTCAGCCAGGTGCTGGTGAGCGCCCGCCGCCGCTGGGCGCGCAACGCCGGGATCTCGCGTCTGCGCGACGACGTCGCCCGCCTCCTCGCGGAGCACGGAGGCGCCGCCACCGACCGCGAGCTGGCGGCCGCCCTCCTCGCCCTCCGCGGCTCGGCCCAGGAGGAGCCGCTGCGCTCCCGCCATGCCGCCGCCGCCCTGCGCGCCGCCAACGAGACCGAGGAGAGCGCCGCCGCCGGCCCCCGCTGGCGCCTGCGCCGCAGCGCTCCGGGCGAGGACGAGCGCGTCGTCTTCGCGCTCGTCGCCCAAGACGCCGGCGACGGCCCGAACGCCGGCGAGGCCCTGCTCGACTACGTGGACGCCATCAGCCGCCGCGCCGACCTCCTCGCCGCCCAGGACCCGCTCCCCTCCCCCCAGCGAGCCCTCGAAGCGTTGCAGGGCGTGCCGCGCGCCGTCCCCGCGGGCGTCCTCTCCCCCGAGCGCCTGCTCCGCCTGGCGACCGCCGCCTCCGCCACCGCCGCGCTCTCCAGCCGCCTCGAGATCTACCCGCGCCACCTCGCCCCCGAGCGCGCCCTCCGCCTCGCCTCCGGCACTCTCCTCGGCGGCCGCGAGCTCACTGTCGACGACGTCCGGGCCCGCGTGAAGAGCCGCTACCCGGAAGCCCAGGAGCTCCCCGGCCGGACGCGCCTCGACGACCTCGTCCGCGAGGTCGGCCTCGAATGGGACCCGGCCGCCCGCGACGGGGAGGGCGCCTACCGCTTCCGCGAGGCGGCGGATCTCACCCTCTCCTCCTCCACCACCCTGCGGGGGCGCACCACCCTCAACCCGCCCGAGGCCGACTTCGCGCTCTCCGCCGAGGCGGTGGACGAGCGCCTCTTCGAGGATCGCCTCCGGCGCGCCGACCGCGAGGGGGCGTTCCTCGCCCTCCTCGTCGCCGAGGGGTCGCTGGTCGCCGCCGAGGAGAAGCTCGCCCGCCGCTTCCCCGTCGAGCGGGTCAGCCTCGAGGCGCTGTGGATCGAAGCGATGCGCGAGCTCGCCGCCGCGTACGGCGCCGACTGGGAGACCGTGCTGCGTTCCGACGCCCAGCCCCCCGGCCACCCGGACGCCCAGAACCTCAGCCGCTTCGTGGCCCGCGCGCTCGAGACCGTCGAGGCGCGCCTCGCCGCCTCGCCGTGCACGCTCCTCCTCACCCGTCCTGGGCTGCTCGCCCGCTACGGGCAGATGGGCTTCCTCGAGCGCCTGCGCGAACGGGTGACGCACCGCCCCGCCCCGGGCACCCGCGGCCTCCACGGCGTCTGGCTCGTCCTGGCGAGCGACGGCTCCTCTCCCGGACCGCAGGTCGACGGCGCCGCCGTCTCCGTCCTCACCCCCGGCCAATGGGCCGAGATTCCCCGGGCGTGGCTGCGTGCCGCCGCCGACTCGTCGAAGGAGACCGCTTGATCGTCGCCTCCCGCCTGCTGACCGACTGCCAACGCCTCGTCCAACAGCTCGAAGCCGACCTCCGCGAGCGCCTCGCCGATCACCCCGAGCTCGACGCTCCCGTCCGCGCCGAGTACGACCAGGCCCGCGAGCGGGGACGCACCGGTCAGAGCTACGCCGTCTGGCGCGAGGAGTACCTCACCCAGGTCGCCGTCCACTGGACGCTCGCCGCCGTCTTCGTCCGCTTTCTGGAGGACAACGGCCTCCTCCCCGAGCCGTGGCTCTCCGGCCCGGCGGAGCGGCTGGCGTCGGCGCGGGACCGCCAGGAGCGCTTCTTCGCCGCCCACCCCGCGGCCTCGGACCGCGACTACCTCCTCGCCTGCTTCCGCGAGCTGCGCGCTCTGCCGGCGCTGGCATCGCTGTTCGACGAGCGCCACAATCCGCTCTTCCAGCTCGGTATCTCGGCGGACGGTGCCCGCCTGCTGCTCGACCTGTTCCGGAAGATCGATCCGGCGAGCGGCGCGCTGCTCCACGACTTCGGCGATCCGGCGTGGAACACGCGGTTCCTCGGCGATCTCTATCAGGATCTCTCCGAGGCGGCCCGCAAGCGTTATGCGCTGCTCCAGACGCCCGAGTTCGTGGAGGAGTTCATCCTCGACCGGACGCTCGAGCCGGCGATGGACGAGATCGGATATCGGAACGTGACGATGATCGATCCGGCTTGCGGGTCGGGGCATTTCGTGCTGGGGGCGTTTCATCGCATCTTCGCGCGGGCGCAGGCGGCGGAGCCGGGGACGGACGACCGGAAGCTGGCTCTTCGGGTGCTCGGGCAGGTCGCGGGGGTGGATGCCAACCCTTTCGCCATCGCGATCGCCCGGTTTCGGCTGCTCATCGCGGCTCTGAAGGTGTCGGAGATTCGCCGCTTGCTGGACGCTCCTAATTTCGAGCTCAACCTGGCGGCGGCGGACAGTCTGCTGTTTGGCAACCGCCATCACATTGGAGGGACCCAGATCCCTCTGATGGGGAAGGAGGCGCTTCGCCACATCTATGAAACCGAGGATGCCGAGTTGGCCAAGCGATTGCTAAACCGGCACTACTCGGTGGTAGTGGGGAATCCGCCGTACATTACTCCAAGGGACACCGCCGAGAATCAGGCATACCGAGTTCGATTCGGTTCATGCCATCGGCAGTATTCTCTCGCAATCCCCTTTGCGGAGAGATTTTTCGACCTTGCTGAGACGGTAGCGCCTACACGTCCCGCGGGACGTGTGGGAACGATTACTGCCAACAGCTTTATGAAGCGAGAATTTGGTAAAAAGCTGATCGAGACATACATCCCACGCTGGGACCTCACCCACATCATTGATACGTCAGGTGCCTATATTCCTGGACACGGCACTCCAACCGTGATTCTCATCGGCAGAAATCAACGGCCCGTCGTCGACACTATTCGGGTAGTGATGGGAATACGTGGTGAACCTGGAACGCCGGAAGATGCAGCGAAGGGTTTGGTTTGGTCGGCAATTGTCGCGCAGATCAACGTTCAGGGATCTCAAAGCTCGTTCGTGAGTGTTGCAGATTTGGAGCGAGAGAAATTTCGTCATCACCCATGGTCGCTAGGCGGAGGTGGAGCCTCAGAACTGAAGGACATCCTAGAAGAAGGGCGACGACACCTTAAAGATCACATTGACGTCATCGGCCGAACAACACACACCGGCGAGGATGAAGCTTTTTACTTGCCGAGTAATGCAGCGATTACTCGTAACTTGGCCAAGTTTTGCGTCAACGTAGTGCTCGGCGGAGACATCCGGGATTGGGTAATTTCCCCTTTTACTTTTGCACTTTTCCCCTACGATCATAAATCTGCCGAACCCCTTCCTAAACTCCCACTTGCGGTCTCCAATTATCTTTGGCCCTTGCGCACGATATTGCGGACACGTTTAGACTTTGGGGAAACCCCTGAGCAAAGGGGGCTCCGGTGGTTTGATCATTCTATGTTTTTTCCAAATCGCTACAAAATTTCGCAATCACTCGCTTTTGCTTTTGTCGCTACGCACAATCACTTTGTGCTTGACCGCGGCGGAAAAGTCTTTAAGCAATCAGCTCCGGCAATAAAACTGCCTGACAGAGCAAGTAATGACGATCACTTAGCTCTCCTTGGTCTCCTCAATAGCTCGACAGCGTGCTTCTGGATGAAGCAGATGTTCTTTAACCGGGGAAGTACAGTCGATCAGAAGGGGGCTCGCCAGCGAACTCTTCCTTTCGAAGATTTCTGGGAATATGACAGCACTAAGCTTGCCAAATTCCCTGTATCTTCCGATCATCCAATTAAGATCGCAATGCAACTCGACCAACTTGCTCAACTGAGTTTCAGAAGCTCGCCAAATGAGGTGATTAGGGCGTATTTACCAACCAGCCTTCGCTTGTCCGATGTAAAAAAGCAAGCCGAGCAGATCCAACGCCGTATGATCGCCCTCCAAGAGGAGCTGGACTGGCAGGTCTACCGCCTCTACAGCCTCCTCGAAGACCCTCTCGAATACGATCCCGACGGGGTCCCCGAGGTAGCCCTCGGCGAGCGCCCCTTCGAGATCGCCCTCGCCCGCCGGGTCGCCGCCGGAGAGATCGAGACCGCATGGTTCGAACGCCACGGCTCGACGCCGATCACCGAGATCCCGGCGCGCTGGCCCGAGCCCTACCGCCGCCTGATCGAGCAGCGGCTGAAGGCGATCGAGGAGAATTCCTGGATCCGCCTGATCGAGCAGCCGGAATACAAACGGCGCTGGAACCGCGAGCCCTGGGAAGAGCAGGAGAAGCGGGCCCTGCGCGGCTGGCTCCTCGACCGCCTGGAGGATCGCCGCTACTGGCCCGAGCCCCGCGTCACCAGCGTCGGCCGGCTCGCTGACCGGCTGCGGCAGGACGACGAATTCCGCCAAGTGGCGGCGCTCTACCGGGCGAGGAACGATTTCGACTGGACGGCCCTGGTGACCGAGCTGGTCGCCGACGAGGGGGTCCCTTACCTCGCCGCCTACCGCTACGCCGAGGCCGGCCAGCGCAAACGCGCCGAGTGGGAGAAGACCTGGGACCTCCAGCGCCGGGAGGACGCCATCGACGCGCGGACGACGCTCCCCGAGGGCGACCCGCAGCGGCTGACCGCGGACGAGGCCAAGGCCCTCAAGGCGCGTGAGGTGGGGGCGATCGACGTGCCGCCGCGCTACGCCTCGACCGACTTCCGCCAGGCGAGCTTCTGGCGCCTGCGTGGCAAGCTCGACGTGCCGAAAGAGCGGTTCATCCTATACCCGGGGCTCGAGCGGGGCGCCGACCCCTCCCCAGTGCTCGGCTGGGCGGGGTGGAACCCCCTCGAGCAGGCGCAGGCCCTCGGCACCGCCTTCAACGACCTCCGCGAGAACGAGGGATGGAACGCCGAGCGCCTCGAGCCCCTCCTCGCCGGCCTCCTCGAGCTCCTTCCCTGGCTTCTGCAGTGGCACGACGAGCCCGATCCCGACCACGGCGGCGAACGCCTCGGCACCTACTTCAAAGGATTCCTCGACGAAGAGGCTCGCGCGCTCGGTTTCACCCGCGAGCAGCTCGCCGCGTGGCGTCCTGCCGAGAAAACGAAGCGCGGCAGGAAACCGAAGAGCTGACGAAGCGCTCCCGGCAAGCGGCCGCGGACTGCTCGCGGCTGGGTTTTGCTAAGGGCGGAGACGACGGCGAAGCCGGTTGAGGAACGCGGGAAGGTATAATTTTCACGTTCAACGCCAGACCGCCACGCGGACGGGGCTCGCATCCCGGGGGCGGAGAGTCTTGGCTCATCGAAAGGGGCATCATGGCGAAGCGAATCCGGGAGCTGATCGACATCCCCGAGGAAGTCCACAAGGGGGACTTCGTCCTCCGGCTGGCGGAGGGAATCGAGCATCCGGCCGAGACGCTCCGCGAGTACGTGGTGACCGACCAGCTCGTGACCGCCTTCCAGCGGGCGCTCGACCTGGTGCGGCGCGGCATCGAAGGGCACCGCTCGATGGGCGCCTACCTGCACGGCAGCTTCGGCAGCGGCAAGAGCCACTTCATGGCGGTGCTCCACCTGCTGCTCCAGCACAACCCGGCGGCGCGCTCGATCCCCGCGCTGGCGCCGGTGGTGGCGCGCCACGCGTGGACGGAGGGGAAGCGCTTCCTCCTCGTCCCCTTCCACCTGCTGGGCGGGCCGGACAACCTGGAACAAGCGGTGCTCGGGCACTACGTGGAGCACGTGCGGAAGCTTCACCCGGAGGCGCCGCTGCCGGCCGTCTACCTGGCGGAGCCGTTGTTCGCCAACGCGCAGAGCCTGCGTGGCCTCCTGGGGGACGAGAAGTTCTTCGCCCAGCTCAACCGGGGAAAGGCGGGGCGGTCCGAAGGGTGGGGGACGTTCGCAGCCGGGGTGTGGAGCCCCGAGAGCTTCGCCGCGGCGCTGGCGGCGGGGCCCAACGACCCGCGGCGGCAGACGCTGGTGAGCGATCTCGTGTCGGAGCTCCTGCCGGCGTTTCAGGAGCTGGCGGCGAACCAAGGGGAGAGCTTCGTCACCCTCGACCGCGGCCTGTCGGTGATCTCGCGGCACGCCCACGCCCTCGGCTACGACGGGCTGGTCCTCTTCCTCGACGAGCTGGTGCTCTGGCTGGCGTCGCGGGTGGCGGACATGGCCTTCGTGACCCGCGAGGCGGCGAAGGTGGCGAAGCTGGTCGAGTCGGAGACGGCGGACCGGCCGGTGCCGATCCTCAGCTTCATCGCCCGCCAGCGCGACCTGCGCGAGCTGGTGGGCGACCATCTCCCCGGCGCCGAGAAGCTCAGCTTCTCGGACAATCTCAAGTATTCCGAGGGGCGTTTCGAGACCATCACCCTCGAGGACCGCAACCTGCCGATGATCGCCAAGCATCGGTTGCTGACGCCGCGCAACGAGGCAGCAAGGCAGGAGATCGAGGCGACCTTCCGGGAGACCCTGAAGGTGCGCCAGGAGGTGCTGGCGGCGCTGCTCGGGCGCGAGGGGAACCCGGAGACGTTCCGCGACGTCTACCCGTTCAGCCCCGTGCTGGTGACGGCGCTGGTCGCCATCTCCTCGATGCTGCAACGGGAGCGCACGGCGCTCCGGGTGATGCTGCAGCTCCTGGTCAACCAGCGGGAGACGCTGCGGCTAGGCGACCTGGTGCCGATCGGCGACCTGTTCGACGTCATCGCCGAGGGGGACGAGCCGTTCACCGAGGAGATGCGGATCCACTTCGCCCAGGCGCGGCGGCTCTACGTGCAGAAGCTGCTGCCGCTGCTCGAGCGGCAGCACAAGGTGACGCGGGAAGAGGTGCGCCGGCGGCCGCACGACGATCCGGCGGCGTTCGCCTTCCGGGGGGACGACCGGCTGCTCAAGACGCTGCTGCTGGCGGCGCTGACCCCGGAGGTCGAGGCGTTCGTGGGGATGACCGCCAGCCGGCTGGCGGCGCTCAACCACGGCAGCCTCCGCTCGCCGATCCCGGGCGCCGAGACCAGGGCGGTGCTCAGCCGTTGCCGCGGCTGGGCGTCGCAGGTGGGCGAGATCAAGATCGGCGAGGACTCGGGCAATGCCAATCCCACCATCTCCCTGCATCTCTCGGGGGTGGACACCGAGGGGATCATCGAGAAGGTGCGCTCGATCGACAACGAGGGGAACCGCAAGAAAGTGGTGCGCGAGCTCCTCGCCGCCGAGCTGGGGGTGGAGCCGGACGCGGACAGCAGCCTGATTCCCGTCCACTCCTTCCCGTGGCGCGGCACCCCGCGGCAGGTCGAGGTGGGGTTCGCCAACCTGCGGGAGACGCCGCGCGACCTGCTGCGGGGGCGGCTCGGCGGCGGCGACTGGAAGGTGATCGTCGATCTCCCGTTCGACAGCGAGGGGTATTCGGCGAAGGACGACCTGGCGCGGCTGGACGAGTTCCGGGCGGACGAGGCGGACACCGCCACCCTCTGCTGGGTGCCGGCCTTCTTCACCCACGAGGCGCTGCGCGACCTCGGCACCTACGTGATCCTCGACCACCTGCTGAACGGCGAGCGCTTCAACGAGGCGGCGTCGCACCTGTCGCAGGTCGACCGGGCGGCGGCGCGGGCGCTGCTCGACAACCAGCGCAGCCAGCTCAAGCAGCGGATGATCTCCTGCCTGGAGGCGGCCTACGGGGTCAGCGGCCACGCCGCGGGTTGGGTCGACCCCTCGTTCGATCTCGCGGACCGCTTCCAGTCGCTCGACCGGCGCTTCGAGCCCCGGCCGCCCGCCGCCGCCAACCTGCGCGAGGCGCTGGCCAACCTGCTCGACCAGATCCAGAGCTACCGCTTCCCGCGCCACCCGAAGTTCGAGACCCGGGTCCAGACGAAGGACCTCCGCCGCGTGCTCGAGGTGGCGCTGCGGGCGGCCCACGAGCCGCAGGGGCGGGTGGAGGTCGAGAAGGACCGCGACCTGCGCACCCTGATGCGGCAGATCGCCAACCCCCTGGGGCTCGGCGAGATGCACGAGGCGGTCTTCCTGCTCTCCGACCGCTGGCGCAACGAGCTGACGCGCGCCGCGGCGGCGATCGGCGGCACGGTGACGGTGGGGCGGCTGCGCGACGCCCTCGAGCAGCCGGAGCCGCTCGGCCTCCCTCGCGACGTGAAGGATCTCCTGATCCTCGTCTTCGCCGAGCAGACCAATCGCTCCTTCTTTCGCTCCGGCGGACCGGTCACCCCCGATCTCGGTGGCTTGCAGGACGACTACGAGTTGCGCGAGCAGACGCTGCCGGAGGCGGCGACGTGGAGCGCGGCGCGCGAGCGGGCGGCGACCCTCTTCGGCCTGGCGCCGTCGTCGATTCTCTCGGCGTCGAACGTCAGCGCGCTCCGCGAGGAGTTGCAGGCCAAGGCGGCGGGACTGCGCGGCCCCCTCTCGGAGCTGGTGCGCGAGCTGCACGACTGGCGGGCGGCCTTCGTCGGTTCCGCCACCGCGAGCGGGGAGACGCCGGCCCGCCTGCGCACGGCGGAGGCCCTGCTCACCCTCGTCGAGTCGCTCGCCGAGGCGAGGCCGGAGGAGGTGCTCGAAAGGCTCGTCGCGGCGATCCTCGCCACCTCGGGCGCGGCGATGGCGAACGCGGGGACGAGGGC
The DNA here is from genome assembly GCA_036402955.1 of Thermoanaerobaculia bacterium. GTDB lineage: Bacteria > Acidobacteriota > Thermoanaerobaculia > Multivoradales > UBA5704 > DATARR01. Next base: position 16,948 of record DASWRX010000246.1, on the reverse strand, counting down.
GACGGAGGTGGTCAAAGCCTTGCGCGAGGCCCAGGTGACGGTGCTGACCAGCCTGCAACAGGTGGGCCCCGAGTGGCAGGGGAGGGCCGGCGAGATCCTCGACCGGCTGCGCGAGGCGCTCACCCACGACGAGCTGGCGGTGCCGCTCGCCCCCGCCGTGAGCCGCGCCGTGAAGGACGCGGCAACCCTCCTCGCCGGCACGACGCGGCGCGCCGAGGCCGCGCCAGCGCCGGCGACCCTGACGACGGCCGCCGTTCCCGGCACCGTGGGAGCACGGCGGGAGTGGAGCGTGGTCGAGCGGGAGATGCGCGAGGGGCTGGACGCCGAGCGGGCGGCGGCCCTCTTCTGTGAGATCGAGGAGCGGCTGCGCGCCGAGGCCGGACGGCGTCTACGGATCGAATGGACCGTCGAGGCGCGGACGGCGACCGGGGCGGACGAGGAATGAGGACGGCGGCGGGGACTCCCCCTTCGCTCGGCCTGCTGCAGGCGCTGGTGGCGCAGGTGCGCGGCAAGTCGAAGACGCCGGCGATCGGCATCCATCTGGCGGCCCCGTGGACCGGCCCGCCGGAGCTCGAGGCGGGCGGCGAGCATTTCGTCCATTGCCCCTCCCCGCTCGCCTTCCGCGTCAGCCTCGCCGAGCACGAGGGATCGCCAGTGGTGCTGCTCACCGAACGGAGCGAGAACGAGCTGGGGTCGGATGTCCTGGCGCGGCTGGCCCGCCAGCGGCTGATTCACCTCAACGCCTGGGGCGCGCTGCGCGACCGGCTCGGCGTGCGGGAGATCGATCCCCGCCTGCGCGACCTGCGCTGGCTCCCCGACCATCTGCTGGCACTCGGCGCCGAGGAGCTCCCCCGCCCGACCACCCAGACGCTGGACTCCGACGACGTCTGGCAGGCGCTGCTGGCGCGCCTCGGGCTCGCCGATCCCCGCCCCGACCTGCGGGCGCTCCTCGAATGGAGCGCGACGGCCGCGGGGCTCGCCGCCTTCCTCCATCTCCCCGCGGAGGCGCGCGACGACTACGCGAGCCGGATCGCCGCCTCCGCCGGCAACACGGCCCGCGCCGTCCTCTATCTGGTGGCGGCGGGGCGCGGCGGCGAGGCGGTGGCGGCCGGGCTGATCTGCGAGGTGCTCTTTCCCGCGGACGCTCCAGCGACAACGTCGGCGGCATCGGCGGCCGAGGCGGATGCGGCGCGGGGGGCGGGGCGTTTCGAGGAGCGCCTGCTCGGCGGCGCGGCGCTCGCTCCGGCGGACGGGCGGGCCTGGGCGGAGGCGGCGGCCGAGGTGGCGCGCCGCGCGCTCGCGGAGGGGGGGAGCGCCGCGCTCGATCCCACCCTCGCCCAGGCGCAACGGCTCGCCGAGGAGCTGCGCATCGAGGCGCTGGCCGAGGAGCGGAGTGCCTGGCTGCCCAAGGCGTTCGCCCGCCGCCTGCACGATTTCGCGGCAGCGATGGCGCCGGCGATCGAGCGGCCGGAGACGGCGGACCTCCCGGCGCTCGCCGCCGCCAACGTGCGGCGCCACGGCCTGGCGGCGGCGCGCGCGGCGGATGCGTGCGCGGTCGAGACCCTCCTGCGCCTAGGCCGCTGGCTGGCGGCGGCGACCCAGGCGTCCCCCGCCGGCTCGTTCGCCGAGGCGGCGGCGGCCTACGCGCGGGAAGGCTCGTACGTCGACCTCGCCCGCGCCGAGCTGGCCGACCTCCAGGCGCTCACCGCGCCGCTCGCCGCAGTCCGCGACCGGCTGCTCGCCGCCGTCGGCGCGCGCCGGGAGACCGAGGGGCAGCGCTTCGCCCAGCTCCTGGCGTCGTGGTCCGAGGCGCCGACCGAGACGGCGACGCTGGTCCCCGTCGAGTCGATCCTCGACCGCATGGTGGCGCCGCTCGCTGAAGGCGGCCCGGTGCTGCTGCTGGTGCTCGACGGCCTGAGCTTCGCCATCTTCCGCGCCCTGGCGCCCGACCTCGCGAGCCAGGGGTGGGAGGAGATCACGCAGGTCGCCGCGCCGGGGACGCAGGCGGCGCGGGCGTTCGGCGTCGGGCTGCTGCCAACCATCACCGAGGTCTGCCGCACCAGCCTCCTCTGCGGCGAGCGGCGGACGGGGACGCAGGCCACCGAAACGCCGGGGTTCGCGGCTCACCCGGCGCTGCGCCGGCACGGCGCCGCGAACCTGCCGCCGATGCTCTTCCACAAGAAAAATCTGCGGGGAGAGGGGGCGGGGCTCCCCGATGAGGTGAGAAAAGAGATCGAGCGCCCCGCCCGCCGGGTGGTCGGCGTGGTGCTCAACGCCGTGGACGACCAGCTCCCCAAGGGAGGGCAGCTCGTGCCACGTTGGGAGGTAGCGGCCCTCCGCCCGCTCGACGAGATCCTCGAGGCCGCCCTGAACGCCGGGCGGGCGGTCGTCCTCACCGCGGACCATGGCCATCTGGTGGAGCGCGGCACCGAGCTCCAGCGGCGCGACGGCGGCGGCGCGCGGCACCGGTGGACGGGAGCCGCGAGCCCGCCGCTGATGGAAGGGGAGATCGCCGTGCGCGGCCCGCGGGTGCTGGGCGAGGGGGGCGGCGCCATCCTGGCCTGGAGCGAACGGCTCCGCTACGGCTCCCTCCAGAGCGGCTACCACGGCGGCGCCTCGCCGCAGGAGGTGATCGTCCCGCTCTCCGTCTGGGTGCCGTTCGACACCGCGCGGCCAGGATGGCAACCGGCGCCGCAGGACGAGCCCGCCTGGTGGCGGGACGATGTCGTGCCGGCGGCTCCCTCCCCGGCGATGGCCGAGCCGGCTCAACCGGAGCCACTCCCGCCAGCGCCGAAGGGGCGCTCCAAGACCCCACGCGCCGAGGGGCAGGGGGTGCTGTTCTCGCCGCCGGCCGTCTCCTCTCCCCCATCGCCCGCGCCGGCAGCGACGCCGGCTCCCGCTTCCCGCGAGACGTGGCTGGCCCTCCTCTTCGCCTCGCCGGTGTACCGCGAGCAGCTCGCGCGGGCGGGGCGGCAGGGGGTGACCGACGAGCAGGTGGCAGGGGCGCTGGCGGCGCTCTCCCGGCAGGGGGGCGGCACGGCGACCCCGCAGACGACCCCGGTCGCCCTCGCGAACCAGCTCGGCCTTTCGCTGCCGCGCCTCCACGGGCTCCTCGCGGCCCTCCAGCGGGTGCTCAACGTCGAAGGGTTCCCCGTCCTGGTGTTCAATCCCGAGAGCGACCGGGTGATCCTCGACCGGGCGCTCCTCGCCAAGCAGTTCCCCCCCGCGGAGACGGCGCCATGAGCGTCAGCCCGCAACGGCGCCAGGAGGTGCTCGACGCGTTGCGCCGCGGCACCGTGCCGCGGCGCGGGCTCGACCTGCTCGCCGTCGGCCTCGAACGCTTCGAGACGGCGGCCGGCGAAGAGCTCGAGAGCGCCGAGCGGGGGGGCGGCGTCTTCAAGGCGCTACGCGGCGAGTACGGCAGCGGCAAGACCTTCTTCTCCCGCTGGCTCTGCGAGCGGGCGAAGCGGCGCGGCTTCGCCACCGCCGAGGTCCAGATCTCCGAGACCGAGACGCCGCTACACCGCCTGGAGACCGTCTACCGGCGGATGATCGAGCGCCTGTCGACGGCGGCCCAGGAGTCCGGAGCGCTGCGCGGGGTCGTCGACGCCTGGTTCTTCATCCTCGAGCAGGACGTCCTCGCCGAGGGAGGGATCGACGAGCGGGACGGCGAGGCCCTCCTGGCGCGCACCCACGCCTTGATGGAGCGCCGGCTGGCCGACATCTCGCGCGGCGCGCCGGCCTTCGCCGCCGCCCTGCGCGGCTATCGCGAGGCGCTGGCCGCGGGGCGGCGCGAGAGCGCCGAGGGGCTCCTCGCCTGGATCGGGGGCCAGCCCAACGTCGCCGCCGAGGCCAAGCGCGCCGCCGGCATCAAGGGGGAGATCGATCACTTCGGCGCCTTGAGCTTCCTCCAGGGATTGCTGGTCGTCCTCCGCGACTCCGGCCATCCGGGGCTGGTGGTGGTTCTGGACGAGGTAGAGACCCTGCAGCGGGTGCGCGGCGACGTGCGAGACAAGGGGCTGAACGCCCTGCGCCAGCTCGTCGATGAAGTGGACGCCGGCCGCTTCCCGGGGCTCTACCTGCTGGTCACCGGCACGCCGGCCTTCTTCGACGGCCCGATGGGAGCGCAGCGGCTGCCGCCGCTCGCCCAGCGTCTCCAGGTCGACTTCGCGACCGAGGCCCGTTTCGACAATCCGCGGGCGGTGCAGATCCGCCTGCGCAACTTCGACCTCGCGAGCCTCGAAGAGGTGGGGCGAAGGGTGCGCGACCTCTTCTCGGAGGGGTCGAACGCCACCGGGCGCGTCCGCGAGCTGGCCTCCGACGCCTACCTCGCCGCCCTGGCCCGCGCCGTCACCGGCGAGTTGGGGGGGAAGGTGGGGATTGCCCCGCGCCTCTTCCTCAAGAAGCTGGTCGCCGACGTGCTGGACCGGATCGAGCAGTTCCCCGATTTCAATCCCCGCGAACACTACGCACCGACCCTTGCCGCCGGCGAGCTGACCCGCGAGGAGCGGGGGGCGCGTGGCGCGCTGGGACCGGACGACGTCGAGCTCGAGCTCTGACCGTGCCCGCCTTCGACCGGCTGCATCCGGCCCTCCAGCACCACATCGTCAACAGCCTCGGCTGGCGGACGCTGCGCCCGCTCCAGGAGCGCGCCGTCGAGCCGATCCTCTCCGGGGATCACGCGCTGCTGGTAGCGCCGACCGCCGGCGGCAAGACCGAGGCGGCCTTTTTCCCCTTGGCCTCCCGGATGCTCGGCGAGGACTGGTCCGGCCTCTCCGTCCTCTATCTCTGCCCGCTACGGGCGCTGCTCAACAATCTCGAGCCTCGCCTGGCGGGCTACCTCCATTTCGTCGGCCGGCGCGTTGGGCGCTGGCACGGTGACGTCGGGCAAGGGACGCGGCGAGAGATCCTGCGCGATCCGCCGGACCTTCTGCTGACCACCCCGGAATCGCTGGAGGTGATGCTCACCTCGCGCGCCGTCGATCATGGCCGGCTCTTCCGCGGTCTGCGGGCTGTGGTGATCGACGAACTCCACGCCTTCGCTGGCGACGACCGGGGGTGGCACCTCCTCTCGCTGCTCGAACGAATCTCGCGGGTCGCGGGGGGCAACCTGCAGCGGATCGGCCTCTCGGCCACCATCGGCAACCCCGAGGAGCTGCTCGGCTGGCTCGCCGGCTCCTCGCCGGGAGCCCGGAGCGTGGTGACGGCAGACGCTCCGGAGGTGGCGACGGCGACGAAGAAGGTTGGAGCGGAGCCCCCGGGCGCCGACGTCCAGATTGATTTCGTTGGGAGCCTGGAGAACGCGGCGCAGGTGCTCGCCCGCCTTTACCGTGGCGAGAAGCGGCTGGTCTTCTGCGACAGCCGGTCGCGGGTCGAGGATCTCGCCTTCCGCCTGCGCGACCTGGGGGTGGCGACCCACGTCTCCCACGGCTCGCTGGGAGCCGACGAGCGCCGGCGCGCCGAGCAGGCGTTCGCCGAGGCGCGCGACTGCGTGATCGTGGCCACCAGCACCCTCGAGCTGGGGATCGACGTCGGTGACCTCGACCGGGTGATCCAGCTCGAGGCACCCGCCACCGTGGCGAGCTTCCTCCAGCGCCTGGGGCGTAGCGGCAGGCGGCCGGGGACCCGCCGCAACCTCCTCTTCCTCACCACCTCCCCTGAGACCCTGCTGCACGCGGCGGGGATCGTGCGCCTGTGGAGCGAAGGGTACGTCGAGCCGGTCGTGCCGCCACCCCTCCCCTTCCACATCTACGCGCAGCAGATCCTGGCGCTGGTCCACCAGCTCGCCGGGCTGCCGCGCGGCGCCGAGGCGGAGGAGCTCGACCGCATGCCGGGGTTCGCGGCATTGCCGGCGGCGGGGCGGCGCGCCGTGCTCGGCCATCTCGAGCGCGAAGGGTATCTCCACGCGGATTCCGGGATCCTGGGGCTCGGCCCGGAGAGCGACCGCCGCTTCCGCGGCAAGGGATTCCTCGAGCTGCTCTCGGTCTTCGACTCGCCGCCGCTGGTCCGCGTCCTCTATGGCCGGAAGGAGCTGGGCTCGGTCGACGAGGCGACCTTCCAGCTCGCGGCCGGCAAGGTGGAGACCGTGCTGCTGCTGGGGGGAAGGAGCTGGCGGGCGGTGCATGTCGACTGGTCGCGGCGGGAGGCCTTCGTCGAGCCGATCGCCCTCCACGGGCGCTCGCTGTGGATCGGTGACGGCATGCCGCTCGGCTTCGCCCTCTGCCAGGCGCAGAAGCGGATCCTTCTGAGCGACGGCCCCGAGCCCGCGTTCACGCGCCGGGCCCGCGAGCAGATGGACGAGTTGCGCGGCCGCTTCCCCTGGCTCCGCGCCGAGGCCACCACCCTCGAGCGCTCCTCGATCGGCCGCGCCCGCTGGTGGACCTTCGCCGGCCTGAAAGCCAACGCCACCCTCGCCGACCACCTGCAAGCCGCCGGCTGCCCGGTCCTCTCGCGCGACAACCTCACGCTGACCCTCGACGCCACCGCCGGCCTCCCCCTCCTCCACACCTTCCTCCCCACCCCTGAAGAAGCCGCGACCCTGCATCCGGAGAGCCTCGCCGAGGACGCCCTCGAATCGCTGAAGTTCGCCTTCTGTACGCCGCAGGAGCTCTGTTTGGAAACGCTGCGGACTCGCCTGGGGGATGCGCCAGCGGTGGCGGCGACGGTGAGGGGAACTGTGATCGTAGCGGAGGGGTGAAACGCTGGGTGGACCGCGCTGCCAGCCAACCTCCACCGTCATCAGCCTCGATTCAACTGCAATTTCCACTTTCCGACCGAATCTCACTCAGCAGAATTCAGGGACCGAGGCTCTCGGCTTTTGGTGGCGGTGACGCCCATGCGTCCGGCCCTTTGTACCCGAGGGCGGCCAGACCGCAAGGCAACCCCTGCGGGGCGTGCTCCGCACGGCCTTGCCGTCTGGCCTCTTCTCCCTCGGGTCCGGATCCTCCCGTCATGGACGACACCACCACCCAAAGGAGATCTGCGGAAGCAGGTTCGACTGCGCAAGCGGTGGGTCGCCTAGCCGAAGGACCGTCTGGAGATCGCAGGGTGCAAGCCCGCGACGGCGGCGGTCCGGAGCCCATCAACGGCCCGGCGGCGTGCGCAAACACGTTCGCCGGACCTAACCCGGACAGGAGAGTGATTCATGCCCGAGCTAGTTCTGCATTCTACCCCCTCGCCCCTCGATCTCACCCGCTACACGGAGGCCACCCGCCGGGAGCTCTACGACCGGGTGCTCCGCATCCAGTCGGTCCCCGATGCCGAGGAGCCGGCCCCGCCGTTCAATCCCGAGGCCGCCGGCCTGACGATCTTCTACATCCTGGGAAGGTGGTTCGCCACCTGGACCGACCTGGAGGCTCCAGCCGGAGTTCCTGAGGACCGCCGCCAGGAGCTGGTGCGCATCCAACCGGCCGACACACCGGACGGCATCCTCCTCTTCGAGGTGTGACGCCCAGGGTTGCGAGAGGGTTCGAGTGAGGGTCAGGCCCATCGAGGGTTTGGCCCTCGGTTCGTTGACTCGAGCGGCTCCAGGGGCGACTCGCCGCGCTCGTCGCCAGGCAGCATGGCTGGAAAGCCCGCCGTCCCCTGACAGCTTCCAGCGAGACTTCTCTACCAGGACTCGACCTGTAGGCCGTCGACCTGCTCGAAGTGGCGGTCGCGAGTCGCGAGGATCAAGCCGTGCTGGACGGCAGCGGCTGCAATTCAGAGATCATTTTCCGGGATAGGTCGGCCCTTTTTCTGGAGCGCGGCCTTGAGAACGCCGTAGCGGTATGCAGTCGCGAGGTCCAGCGGGAGTACGATCCGGTCTGCGCGGGCCACTCGCCGGAGCGCGACCATTCCGAAAGATTTCTCGAAGGCTCCGCCTGTCAGGGCTGCCTGTTCGTCGCCGAGTCCTCCTGCAAACGATTCAACCGCTACCTCGACCGATCTCTGGTGACACCGACTCTCGGGCATCCGGCCGCACTGGCGTTCTTCGATCCGTTGCGAGAGGGATTGAGATAGGCGGCGCGGACGCGGGTTGACTCTCGCCGCTTCTAAAATATAAACGGACATCGAGCCCGCCGAGGGTTGACCTCTCCCGATAAGGACTCGCCCTCGGCTATCACAGATCAGGAGGTCAGGGATCTGATCCTTCGGCGGGCTCGATCTCCGGCCCTTTTATCCGTTGGGATCTACACCCATGAGAGGCCTGAACAGGCCTCGACAAGAATCGAGCAGTGACCGAATCTCAACCGCCGTAACGTTCGGGAGCTGCCGACTGAGATCCCGGCGCCATCGCCGAAGCGGCGGTTCGATCCGGCGAAGATGACGGCGGCGGGTTGACTTGGAACGCTTGCGCTCCGGGTGGACAGCCCGGTGCTTCACGTGCCTCCCTTCGATCGACGAAACGGTCCGCGGCCGACGCAACCGGAGCTTCCCGTCGTGACCGCTGATTCGACAGCGTGGCCTCTTCGCCCATCCACCTCTCAGCACCTTCCACCTGCCTCCTGATCGCTGCGACTCCACGGTTCTCCTTTCCCTAGTCTCGGAAGCCCGAGCGTGAGGGGTTTCGAGCAGACTCGGTCCGATGTTCTCTCCGCCGAGTGCGGACCGAGGCAGTCTACCTTCCTGTTACAAGTTAGGCAATAGCGCTCTGTTCTTGGTTCTTTCGTCTACACTCGACCGGTAGGCTGCTCCCTGGAACACCGTTTCTTTGATAGGCGCCTGATAGGCGCCCCGGAAAACACCATAGCCTTCTGCCTATTCTGCCGATTATCGAGCATGAATTCCTCAATCGTCGCTTTTACGACTACACATGAGGTATTCTCCCGGAGCTCTCGGGAACACTGGGTTTCCGAGTCTCGTCGCGGAAAGCTGCTAAGAGTTTCCTGTCAGGTACGTCTTTGAGGGTTTTGTTATGGATTTGCCGCCGCACTATGAAGGTCCGGCCGACACTCTGTTTCTTTTTGAAGGTATTTTTCTCCGCATCATCAGTACGGAAGGCGAGGAGGCCCTGGTTCCCCTTGTCGACTTCCTGGCTCTCCTCCGCCACCTGATCCGTCATCGGGTCCTCGTTTCGCGCCCTGGGGCCGAAGAGCTCCATCAGAGTCTCGCCGCCATTGCTCGTTAAGACACCGCCATGGCTAAAGACCTCTCTCCGCTTCTACCCTTTGCTTCTGGTAACAGCCTGTTCGTCTTCGAAGGTGACCACGTCCGGGTTCTCGGTGAGGAGGGGACGGAAGCGACCGTTCCCCTGGAGGACTTGAGAGATCTGCTCGAGCACCTCGCCGGCGCCGCGGCTCCCCCGTTTTCCGGCGCGCCGGGTCCTCCCTCCGGAGAGGACCAGGAGTGAGACGACGCCTCCCTCTATAACCGCCTTATGTCGAACCCCGCCTTGCCCGAGAGCCTTCTCCTCTCCCCCTCGGAGTGGCAGATCCTCCGTGCTGTCCGTCTCGCGGGTGCCCCGATTTCGAGCCAGGCGATCGCCGGACGCCTCCCCTCCCCGGGCCTCCCCCCGGCCACAGTCGCCGCCCTCCTCGACCGGCTCGCCTCCAAGGAGGTCCTGCAGCGTCGGGAGGACGGTTGGATGCTCCGGACCGACTATGCCGCCCTGCTGAAACGACAGGTCGAGCACTTTCTCGAGACCTATGTGTTCGACGATCCGGAAGGGGCTGAGATCTTGCTCCGCCTCCTCGGAGAGCGGACGGGCGGCTCGCCTGCCCATGCCTGACGGCCGAAGCTGGGATAAACTCTCCCCTCTATGGCCGATCCCGCCGAGCTGACTCCGGAGACTGCCCGCATCCTCGCTCTCCTCGAGGTGCTGATCGCGGCAAGAAAGATCCGCATTCGCGAGTTGGAACGCCGCCTCAAGGTCAGCAACGGGACGTGCGCCCGCCTCTTCAGCGGCAAGATCAGTCTCAAGTTCCAGCACATCCTGGATATCTTGGCGATTCTCGACGTGACGCCCAGGGCGTTCTTCCGGGTCGCCTACTCGCTGGACGATCCGGGCTCCCTGAAGGCCGAGGAGCTCCTCCGGCAGGTCCAGGACCTGGCCTTTCCGGATCCCCCCGTGCCGGCCGTTCTCTCGCGCGCCGAGATCCAGCGCATGATCGAGGACGCTATCGCGGCACGGCAGCCCCCTCCGGCCTCGGAGCCCGAGACGTCCTCCCGCCCGCGCCCGCCCAAACGGCGCCCTTCGCCGGCGAAGAGCTAGTCTTACTCCGCGCTGCCCGACCGCCCTCTCCCCTTCTGGCGCAACTCGGGCATCAGCTTGGCGAGCGATTCGATCTGGCCGCAGAGCGCCTCGATCGGGCGCTTGGCTTCGCAGGACTTCTTGAGCAGCACGAGGCTTGCGATCGACTCGCGCGCGATGCCCAGAGTCCGGAAGGTTCGGAGCATCTGGTCCACCAGCCAGACGACCTCGGTGCGCCGGCCCTCCCTGGCATAGAGCCAGGCCAGATCGAGCGAAACCAGGGCCGCGTCGTAGGTCTGGTCTACCCGGAGGAAGGCGAGCCTCGCGGTGTTGAGCTTGGCCTCGGCTCGCCCGTAGTGTTGCAGCCCGAGAGCGATCTTTCCCTCCAGCCAGAGAAGCCGGTACTCGTTGAGCCGGCCCGAGCGCCGGTACAGGCGCCGGTAGCGGTTGACCAAGCTCTGCGCCACCTCGCCGTGCCCCGATTCGGCGAGGTTGAGCGCCAGGCCATGGATCGAGGCCAGCAGATGGGAGCTGTTCGGCGCGATCCGACGCAGCACCCGGAGGTAGGCGATGACCGCCCGTTCCGGCTCGTTCGACTGTGTCAGGACGTGGGCCAGACTGAGTAGCGATCGTTCGACGCCGGAACCCTCCCCACACGCTGCATACAAATCGTTCGCCTGCTCCAGGAGGGAAGCAGCGTCAGGAAAGCGCCGTAAATCGGTGAGGTATTTGGCCATCAGCTCCGAGACCCTGGCCACTAGCAGCGACGACCGAGTACCTTCGGCAAGGAGTTCCTGGGCCCTCGCGTAGGCAACTCCCGCCTGCTCAAGATCGTCGAGGACTCGAAAGGCGTTCGCGAGCTCGGCCCAGGCCCGAGCCCGCAGATCGGCCACTATCTCCTTGCCGTAGCGCCGAAAGTCCATCTGATCGGCGACCGCGCAGGCCGCTTTCGCGAATGACAGCATCGCCGGCGGATCGTCGAATCGCAGGCTGTAACTCGTCTCCAGGAAGAAGTCGATTAGCGGCCCCCGGGAGAGCAGCCGCCTCTCCGGCTTCGTCAGGTCCTGCCAGCCTCGCATACCGGCGCGAAGCTGGGTCAAGAGCGGCTCAGCTCGTGCCCGGTCCTGCTCCAAGGCCACGAGACCCCGCACCATCGTTCGGCGGTTCGCAGAAGGTTCTTTTCTCACGTCCCCCCCGTAGGTCTGACGGAAGTCCTGAATTATCGCACATTCCGAGAACAAGTGACGAAGGGGCGCGCCCCGGAGCCCCGGGGCACGCCCGGCCCACCCTCAGGGGGTGCAGAGAGTGTGGCCGTCGGGATCGATGCTGCAGCCGTGCTTCGGCGTGATGATCGGCAGACACTGGGTCCGCCCATTAGGGTCGATGCTGCAACCGAGCTTGGGGGCACAGACCGGCTGTCCGTCGGGGTTGATGCTGCAACCCGCCTTCACGGTCCGTGGCAGCTCAAAAGCCCGCTCCAGAACGCCCTCGAAGAAACCGGAGACGCCAAGGCCGTCCTCCGCGAGGCCGGTCCCCCAGGAGAGCGCGGTGGCCGAGGCGGCCGAGGAACCCAGGGCCAGGCCGAGGGTGAGGGCGAAAAGTGAACGGCGGAAATGGGACATGACTCCCTCCTTGCGACCCGGGTCGTCGCCGGTCCCGGAATGGGCCGGCCGCCCGGTCAAACGGCGTCGTCATGCCATAGTCTCCGGCAAGTGGTTCCCAAAACGCATGCCGGAGTTGCGTCTCGCGCAACTTCCCCACTGGCATGGCTAGGCTGCGACCTCTTGATGGTTGCGTCGAGAGGTGCTCCGCAAGCAAGTCATGCCCGAAAGTTGACATTTTAGCCGTATTGTCGGCTAAATATCTGGATCGCCCCAATCGTGCCTTTCGGCGAACTCGAACGGCCTCTTGGCTCGGGGCGGAGCTAGAGAAAGGGCGGGAGCCGAACTCCACCGCCCCGCTCCCCGGGTTGCTCGAAACTCGGCCACGCTCGTTGCCGCTCGTTCAACAGGAGGTCCCCCGGGCGAACGGCGTTCTCCGGGGTTCTGTCGGAATTACTGCTCATACTGTTGACTTTTAGTCATAAATGTAGGCAATATTCCGACATGAGAGCCCTAAGAGCTGACCGCCTCCAGCCAGCAGAACGGTTCAACCAGTCCCTTGGAAAGCGCCTTCGCGAAGTCCGCCTCAGCCTTCCGATGACCCAGCGGGAGGTCGCCGGGCGGACCTTTCTTCGGCCCGACCTCCTGAGCAAGTATGAGAGTGGCACCCACCCACCTCCGGTCCGCTCCCTCCACAAGATCGCCCAGGCGGTCGGGAAGCCGGTGGACTGCTTCCTCCCCGAGCTCACCTTCCCGGAAGGCCCCGATCGCGAGCTCTACAGGTTCTTTCGCGACATCTGGTTTCTTCCCCTGGAGTCCCGGAGGATCATCGCCAGCGTTCTCCAGGGGATCTTCGCCTTCCAGATCGCTCCCGCAGCTCGGAGCGTTGTCACCGGAGGTCCCGATGCACCTCGCGGTTAAGGACCTCGAAGCTCTCCTCTCGTCGGTCCCCACCCCTTCCCTCCAGCATCTGCTGACCTGTGCCCGCTGCCGCCGGAATCTCACGTCCGTCCTGTTCGACCTCGACGTACCGGGCGAGGAGCTCGTCACCGCGGATCTCGGCGAGGCGCCCGTCGGAGAGGCTCGTCGCGACGACTTCGCGGACCCGAGCTTCCGCGAGACCGTTCTCCGCCGTGCGCTCGCGCTCGGCGAGTCGGAGGGGCAACCGCCCCCCGTCACTCCCGAAGCCCGCCTGAACTCCCGCGACCTTCTGAACGGCCCACCAGATCTTCGGCTCGAGGCGATCGCGACCGAGGCTCGCTTCCGGGACCTCGGCGTGGCCGAGGTCCTCCTCTCCGAGGCGCGGACGGTCTCAACCGACGATCCCCTGCAGTCGCGACATCTGGCGGGTCTTGCCGCGGCGATCCTGGAGGGTCTCGCGCCGAGCTCCCGAGGGGATCGGCTCCAGGCCGAGGCCGCGGGCATCCTCGGAGACGCTGAGCGTCGAGGAGGGCGCCTCGACTTTGCCGATGACTTCTTCAAGCAGGCCGCGTGGGCGATGCGGGATCAACCCCTGATCCTCAGTGCTCGGGCGATCCTGTGCCGCCTCTCGGCCGCTCTTCGTCAGGAACAAGGGCGCGTCGACGAAGCGCTCGGCCTTCTGGAGCACGCCTCGACGCTGGCCGAGGAGCTGGGGGATTTCAAGGAGCTGGCGCTCTCGCGGCTCGCCTATGGATGGCTCTTGCTCGACGAGTTCGATACCGAGCGAGCCATCCTTCCGCTGCGAGAGGCTCTCTCTCTTCTCGACCCGGAGCACGATCCCTATTCCCTCTTCTCAGCCCTTCACGCGCTCGCCCTGGCCTATGCCGAGGTGGGAGATCACGACCAGTTGGACGGTACGTTGTCGATGCTCGACCAGCTCGCGCCCAGCCTTTCCGATCCACTCGACAGGGTACGGATCCGGTGGATCGGGGCGCGGGCGGCATGGCGGCTTCTCGAGTTCGACAAGGCCATCTCGGAGCTCGAAGGAATCTTCGACGAGCTCGCCGAGGAGGGACCGGGCCCGGACGCCGCGCTCGCCGGCCTGGAGCTCGCCCGCATGGTCGCCGAACGCGACCAGGACCCCATCGTCCTCTCCCGGACCCTGCACCGGGTCTCCGACCGGCTGGAAGCTCTCCCTCCGGAGCGCCTGGCCCCCCATCTGCTCCCCGTCCTTCGGTTCGCTTTGCGGTTCCCCGCCCGCCGGGAGGGCGCCTACCTGGATGTGCTCTTGGGGGCCACCTCGTATGTGGAGCACGCCCGTTTCAATCCGGAGTACCCGTATTGTCCGACTCCCCACCCGGACCTCACTCTGGTCTGGAATGACCTGACCGGCGCCCAGCGCCGAAAGGCCGCGCAGACGGCAGGGGTGGAACTGGACCGTACCGGTAATCCCAGAAGCGCCCAAGACCAGTTCCTCATCGCCTGGACCCACGAAGCCCTGACCGGCGTTCGCCTCCAGATCCCATCCGAAGCGGAGGACGATGACACTCGACCCGGGTAATCCGCTTCCTTCCCCCCTCCCGGGCACCCGGATCGAGGCCCCCGACCCTCGCCCGGGCCGGGAGGAGTCCCCTCCGGGCTGAGGGGTCTTGGATCGCGCTGATACAGGGTAGAATGACCCTATTCAGCACGTGGCCACGACCCTCTCTCGAAAGGACTTAGAGCGCCCATGCCCCGCCCCAAGCCACGTCAGGAGCTTCTCTCGCCCAGCGAATGGAAGGTCTTCTGGATCCTTTCGAAGCGCCACCCCCTCACCATCGCCGAGATCTCCCAGGAGCTTTCCCGGCTGGACCCCGAGCTCCCGCTCAACGACAACACGGTAAGGACCTTCGTCAAGCGATTGCAGAGTAAGGGCTACCTGAAAGAAGAAAAGGGATCGCCTCTGCTTTCGTTCCGTCCGGCGGTCCCGTTCAAGGAGGCCCTGCGGTTTCACGCCAACCGCTTCCTCGACCAGTTCGCTCTCGGGGGAGACGGAGACCTCGAGATCCTGCGCCAGGTCATCGAAGAACGGCGGCCTCGCTCGCGGTAGACCTATCCTGGCTGCGTCCTTCCACTACATTTGTAGTATCGTCCCCTCCAAGATCCGCTCGGCTTGGTGGAGCCCGTGCAAAGGGGACCGGTGTATCGATCGAAACGACAGTTGTCTAGGAGGCGGAAGAGGCGACGGATGGCCCGGCGCCTTCCAGCTCCGTCATGAGCCGGAGACCACCCCGATCTTCCGGTGGGAAGGAGCCGGCGCGGCCAAGGGAGCAGCTCCAGGGGCTCCTCTTCCCGCAGGCCGGAGGCCCGGAGGGCCCGATCGGCTACACGACTCGTCTCCTGGTCGCGACCACGCTTCCCCACTCGCGACCGGACGACAACGAGTTCACCCGCAGCAGCGGCCTCTACGACCTCTGCCTGCTGACGCCGCGGCGGGTGGGCCTTCCCTTCGGCCGCTATCCCCGCCTCGTCTGGGTCTGGGTCATCACCGAGGCGGTGCGGCGGCGGAGTCCCCTGCTCTACCTCCCTCGGACCTTCTCCGAGTTCGCCGATCAGCTGGGAATCACGCCATCGTCGGGAGCCAAGGGCACCCTGGTCCACTTGCGGGAGCAGCTCCACCGGCTGGTCAACGTCACCTTCTCCTGTCTCGGCAACGCTCCGGCCGAGGCCAACTTCTCGCTCTCGCAGGCCTTCTTCGAGGGGGGCGGGATTCACCCGGTCAAGCGCTACCGGCTCTGGTGGGATGAGCCGGCGCCCGACTCGTTGGAGCGCTCCTTCCTCCTGCTCAACGAGGACTTCTTCCAAGAGATCCTCGCTCATCCGATCCCGGTGTCGCTCGCGGTCCTGCGGACCTTTCGCTCGCCGCTCGAGATGGACGTCTACATGTGGCTCACCTGGCGGAGCTTTCGCTCGTTGCGGCTACAGCGCCCCGAGCCGATCTCCTGGCTCGCGTTGAAGGAGCAGTTCGGCTCCGACTATGCCGAGGAGCGCTCGTTCCGTTACAACTTCCTGCGGGCCGTTAAGCAGGTCCTCTCGGTCTACCCCACCGTCCGGGTCAAGAACACCCGGCGAGGTCTGGTCCTCCTCCCCTACCCTCCCCATGTGGCTCTGCGGGCGTTGCCGCCGAAGCCGCTCTGACGCTCCTCCTCCGTTCGTTGGCACAGAAGAGAGCTCTGCCTCTCCGGGGAGTGGAATCCCTTGCCTGATTCGTGGGTGTGGAAATCGCCAAGTTTTCCAGAAGGAACGCTAACGGCTGGAGGTCTCGGGACCGAAGGTACGCTAACGCTGGACCGAAGGTACGCTTGCAGTTGACCGAAGGAACGCTAACGCTTTCCGCTCCAAGTCAGTGACCTGTTGTGACTTCGCGTCCCCCATGTAGTTCTTCAGGTAGTCACATGTAGTTTAAGAGCAAGTAGTCGGCGACCTGGCTGTGGAAAACCGGCTTTCGGAGACATCAAAACAGCCTCGAGCGTGCCCCCGCCTGCGACGGGGTCGGTCCCCGTCTGCATCTCCTCGCGCCGTCGGCGCTCCGGGGATTCCGCCTCAGGCCCTCACGCCCTCCGCGGTCGCTCCGGGCCGCGCTCGCCCCAGGGGCGAGACGCATCTACGAGGAGGTTCCCTCCTTCAGGGTTGGGGGCCAAGCCAGCGTCGAGGCTCCAGGAGCCGGCTGGGTGAGGATCTCCCCGATCAGACGATCTCTTGTCGACTCTCGCGCTTCCGATACGGCGTAGACGGCCAAGAACTGCCGGGTGGGCTTTGGTGTCTGCCGACTTTTGGCGAGGAGCTGGTCCGGACGAGGGTCTGCCGGACGATCTGGTCGCCTTGGCTGAGGTGGGCGAGGCCTTCCCAATCGGGGTCGAGGGACTGCCGCTACGGTCTCGGCGCTGCGCCGCTGGGGCTTCCGGAAGGGAAGGGTCCGCTCGAACCGCGCGATGCCGCTCTTCTTCCTCATCGGTGATCGGGTCGTGGTCGCCGCGGTGTGGTCCGTGACGTTCCGCCGTGTGGGTTTCCGTTCCTTCAAGCCGCCGAGGCTGCCGTAGAGGGAGAGGTCGTCCTGCGGTTTTCTCCTGGGTCGGGGTGGCTCCTCCCGGTTCTGGGACCGCTCATCACTTCTCGCTTTTTACCCGAGGGGCGGCTGACCGCAAGGTACACCCTGCGGGCGTGCTGCGCACGACCTTGACGGCCATCCTTGGCTCCCCTCGGGTCTTTGCGCTCC
>DASWRX010000245.1:0-6407 GCA_036402955.1 Thermoanaerobaculia bacterium | reverse complement strand
ACGTGGACCCGCAGGAACCCCGCGTCGTCGCCGTCCAGGAGGGCGCGGTCGACCTCCGCGAGGGGGATCGTCAGCGTCTCGACCTCGAGGCTCTTCTCGCGGGCATCCTTTTCATACATCCCGACGTGGGCGATCTCCGGGGTCGTGTAGGTGCACCAGGGGATGGTCAGCGCCGAGGCCTTGGCGGTCGGCACGAAGAGGGCGTTCTGGATGACGATGCGCGCCTGGGCGTCCGCGACGTGGGTGAACTGGAAGCGGGAGGCCACGTCGCCGCAGGCGAAGATCTTCTTGTTGCTGGTGCGCAGGTGATCGTCCACCTCCACGCCGCGCTTGCCGTAGCGCACCCCGGCGGCTTCCAGACCCAGCCCCTCGACGTTCGGCGTCCGTCCGGCGGCGACCAGGATCTCGTCGGCGGAGACCTCGTGGCGCTCGCCGCCGCGCTCGAACGTCACCACCTTGCCGGCGCCGTCGCGGCGCGCCGCCACGACTTTCATGCCGAATTCGAAGTGGACGCCGTGCTGGAGCATGGCCCGCTGCACGATCTGCGCGGCGTCGGCGTCCTCGCGCGGCAGCACGTGGCCCTCCTGGACCAGGTGGGTGACCCGGCTGCCGAAGCGGGCGAAGGACTGCGCCATCTCGCAGCCGATCGGGCCGCCGCCGATGACGACCAGCCGCTCGGGCAACTCGGTGAGGTTGAAGATCGTCTCGTTGGTGCGGAACCCCGTCTCGGCGAGACCGGGGACGGGCGGCTCGGCGGCGCGGGCGCCGGTGGCGATGACGGCGCGGCGGAAGTTGAGATGCTTGCCGCCGACCTCGATCGCGTCCGGCGAGACGAAGCGGCCGTCGCCCAGGAACACGTCGACGCCCGCCTTCCGGGCCGCCTCCGCGCTGTCGACGTCGCTGATGTGGGCGCGCAGCCGGCGCATGCGCCGCATGGCGGCACCGAAATCGCCGGCCGCCGCCGCCGGAACGGCAGGCCCGCCGAAGCGCTCCGCGGCCTCGCGGGACTCCTCCCAGGCGCGGGAGGCGCGGATGATCCCCTTGGAAGGGACGCAGCCGACGTTGAGGCAGTCGCCGCCCATCAGGTGCCGCTCGACCAGGGCCACCCGCGCGCCGAGCCCGGCCGCCCCCTTGGCCGACACCAGGCCGGCCGTGCCGGCGCCGATCACCACCAGGTGATAGCGCGGGGCCGGCTCCGGGTTGACCCAGGAGGGTGGATGGACGTTCTCTACGAGCTTGCGGTTGTACTCGTCCAGCGGCTCGACGGGGAAGAGCTCAGTCATGGGGGGCCTCACCGGCCGGCGCGTCGATCTGCTGGCGCAGCGCCTTGCCGGCCAGCCGGGTGACGAACGTCGTGACCACGATGGTGGCGAGCAGGCCCACCCCGAGCACGACCCAGTAGCCCGTCCCCTTGCCCGTCCTGGCGCCGCCGGCGACCGCCGCCAGGCTCCCCGCCGCCTTGCCGTAATAGACGTAGAGGAGGGTGCCCGGCAGCATGGCGATCGAGGCGGCGAGGTATTGCAGGAAGGTGACCCTGGTCAGCCCCAGCGAGTAGTTGAGCAGGTTGAACGGGAAGATGGGGGAGAGGCGCAGCAGGGCCACGATCTTGAACCCCTCGCGGCCGACCGCCTTGTCGATGGCGGCGAAGCGGGCATTGCCCGCGATCCGGCGCTCGATGGCGCGGCGGGCGCCGTAGCGCGCGACGAGGAACGCCGCCGCGGCGCCGAGGGTGGCGCCGATCAGCGTGTAGACCGTCCCCTTGACCAGGCCGAAGATGGCGCCCGCGGCCAGCGTCAGCAGCGAGCCGGGGATGAACGCCACCGCCGCGACCGCGTAGCCGAGGATGAAGACCACCGGTCCCCAGACGCCGAGACCCTCCACCCACTGCGCGAAGCGCGGCACGTAGCCGCCGGCCTGCCGGCCCGCCAGGAGCAGGCCGGCCACGACCGCCAGCCCGATCACGATGTAGAGGATGAGCTTGCCACGGGATCTGGCGGCCTGCGGAGGCGCCGCGGCGTCGGAGGCATCGGTCGTTGCGGCCATCGAGGGCTCCTCTCTGGGATGGGCCGGCGGCGGGCCGGCTCCGGGAACTCTACGTCCCGCACGGCGCGTCCGGATCGCCGCGTCCGGGGTTTATGCCTACACCGGCGGCGGCGGTTCCGTCGGGGTGTCCTGGGGCGAGGGGGCGGCGGGGGGCTCGGGGGGCGGCGTGCCGCCGGTCGGCTTGGCGGGCATGTTCTCCCCCTCCTTCGGAATGTAGAACGCCTTCTGCTGGTACCACGGCAGGCTCGTGATGGTGGACCATTGCGAGCTGTATTGCCGGTTGGGCTCGGTGCCGGCCACGAAGGCCTCCTTGATCACCCGGCCGCCCTGGTCGGAGAGCAGGCCCGAGTAATACTCGACGTCGCGCTGGATCACACCGGGCGGCACCTGGAAGGCGTCCCCCTTCTTGAGCCAGCCGGTGTTGAGGCCGTCCTCGGCGATCGACCGCCACATCGGCAGGGCGGCCACGGCGCCGCTCATCCCGGAGCCCAGCGAGCGCTTCACGTCGTAGCCCACCCAGGTGAGGATTGTGTAGCGCGGCGTGAAGCCCACGAACCAGGCGTCGGAGAAGTCGTTGGTGGTGCCGGTCTTGCCCGCGATGTCGATCGGCAGGTCGTGGATGTCGTACGCCGTGCCGTGGTCGACGACCCCCTCCATCATGTGGGTGAGCACGTAGGCCACCGCCGGCGTGGTGGCGATGTAGGTGGCGGGGAAGTGCTGGAGGAGCACCTGGCCGTCCGCGGACGTCACCTTCTCTATCAGGTAGGGCTCGATGTGCGTCCCCTGGTTGGCGATCGTGGCATAGGCCGAGGCCACCTCCATCGGGACCAGGTCGGCGGCGCCCAGGGCAATGCTGGGCCAGGTGGGGAGCGGCGTCTGGAGGCCGGCGCGGTGCGCGAAGTCGACCACCCGCTTGCCCCCCACCAGCTCGAACAGCTTCACCGCCGGCACGTTGATCGACTGCTCGAGCGCCCGCCGCAGGGTCACGATGCCGTAGTGCTTGTGGTAGTAGTTCTCGGGCCGGTAGCTGAGCTTGCCGTCGGCGCCGATGAACGAGGTCGGCGCGTCGAGCAGGGTGTCGGCCGGGGTCCATCCCGCCTCCAGGGCCGCGCCGTAGACGAACGGCTTGAACGAGGAGCCCACCTGCCGGTGCGCCTGGGTGATGCGGTTGAACTTGTTGCGGTCGAAGTCCCAGCCGCCGACCAGGGCGCGCACGGCGCCGCTCTGGTTCTCCACCACCACGGCCGCCGCCTCCATCTGCGGTTGCTGCTCGAGCATCAGCCGCGGCTCCCCGGCGGGAGCGGCCGCGGGCTTCTCCCCCGGCTTGCCGGGCTTGGCCGCCGCGGTTTTCGGAACCGGCATCTCGAAGCGGAACCAGGCGACCGAGCCGCGCTTCAGCACGTCGCCGGGCTGGTGGCGGCCGGTCCAGGCCATGCCCTCGGGGGTGAGGGTGTAGATCCCCTTGCTGATCTTGACGCTGGCGCTCTTCGGTCCGCTCTCCAGCACCAGCCCCTGGTACCAGCGGCCGACGTCGAGACGGCTGGGGCCCCAGGTCGGGAGCTGCTGGGTCTCGATGTCCTCTTCCTTGATCACGGCGATCGGCCCGCGCCAGCCGCGACGGTGGTCGAGCTTCAGCAGCCCGGCGCGGATGGCGTTCTCGGCCCCCTTCTGGATCTGCGGGTCGAGCGTCGTCTGCACCTGCAGGCCCCCCTCGTAGAGGCTGACGGCGCCGTAGCTGGTCTCCAGGGACTTCCGCACGTCCTCGGCGAAGTAGGGGGCGACCGTCTCCTCCTGCTGCTGGGTGGCGACCAGGATCGGCTGGGCGAGCGCGCGCTGGTAGTCGGCCTGGGTGATGAACCTCTCCTCCAGCATGCGGCGCAGCACGCGGTCGCGCTGACGGAGCACCATCTTGTACGTGCGGTACGGGCTGTAGCGGCTGGGCGCCGGGATGATGCCGGCCAGCATGGCGGCCTCGGGGAGCGTCAGCTTCGCGGCCGGCTTGTCGAAGTAGTAGCGGGAGGCCGCCTCCACGCCGTAGTTGCCGTGGCCGAGGTTCACCAGGTTCAGGTAGAGGGTGAGGATCTGCGGCTTGGTGTAGTTCTTCTCCAGCTCGACGGCGACCAGCGCCTCCTCGACCTTGCGGCGCCAGGTGCGCTCACGGGAGAGGAAGAGCGTGCGGGAGAGCTGCATGGTGATCGTCGAGGCCCCCTCCACCACCCGCCGGGCGCGGACGTCGGTGAGCGCGGCGCGGGCGATGCCCAGCGCGTCGACGCCCCCGTGCTGGAAGAAGTTGGAGTCCTCCGAGGCGAGCACCGCCTGCTCCATCACCCGCGGCATCTCGCTCTCCTTGAGCATCACGCGGCGCTCGCGGGCGAAGGTGGTGAAGACCTTGCCGTTCTTGTCGTAGAGCTGGGTGACCAGCCGCGGGGTGTAGCTCGAGAGCGTCCCCACCTGCGGCATGTGGATCGCCGCCGCGATCGCGACGCCGCTGATCGCGCCGATCAGCAGGGCGGCCAGCACCGGCCAGGTCCAGCGCAGCAGGCGGCGGGACGAGCGGGACGGCGAGGGGGCGGCGGACGGGGGACGGCGCTCGGCCGGAAGCGGTTCGTACTCCATGCCGGCATTATAGAGGTAGCTGCCGGAGGTCGCTTGCCGCCGCACTCCCCGGGTGATAGAAATCGTCCCAGCCTGGACATCCAACGGCTACCGGAGACCCCGAGCATGGAACCCCCGCGCGTCGAGCCCGCTCCCCCCCCAGCATCCCCGTTCAATCCGGCGGCGCCGGCTCCGGCCCGGGCCGGTTGCCCCAAGCCGCTGATCCTCGGCTGCCTCGGGCTGCTGGTGCTCGCGGGCCTGTGCCTCGTCGGCTTCTTCTTCTACGCCGGCACCCACGTCGGGCAGCTCCTGGAGCTCTCGCTGCGGCAGTCCGAGATCGCCGTCGACGCCCAGCTCCCCAAAGACGTGACCCCGGAGGAGCGCCAGCGGCTCCACCAAGCCTTCGAGGCGGCGCGCCGGCGGGCGGGCCACCCGACCAACCCCCAGGAGGTCGCCGAGGCCAGCCAGCAGCTCCAGCTCAAGACGCTGGCCTTCATCCGCAAGGGGCAGGCGGCCACCCGCAAGGACGTCCAGGATCTGACCCGCGTGCTGGAGGACTTCGCCAGGACGGGCGAGGCGCCGGACGGGCGGTAGGAACAACCCCCACCCCCCGGCCGGTTTACAATCCCGCCATGTCAGGTTTCCAGCTCGTATCCCGCTTCACGCCCCAGGGCGACCAGCCCGAGGCCATCCGCCAGCTCAGCGAGGGGCTCGAGCGCGGCGACAAGGAGCAGGTGCTGCTCGGCGTCACCGGCTCCGGCAAGACCTTCTCGATCGCCAAGGTGATCGAGACGGTCAACCGCCCGACGCTCATCCTCTCCCACAACAAGACGCTCGCCGCGCAGCTCTTCCAGGAGTTCCGCAGCTTCTTCCCGCACAACGCGGTGGAGTACTTCGTCTCCTACTACGACTACTACCAGCCGGAGGCCTACGTGCCGGCGACCGACACGTACATCGAGAAGGAGACCAGCATCAACGAGGAGATCGATCGCCTCCGCCTGCGGGCCACCAAGGCCCTGTTCGAGCGGCGGGACGTCATCATCGTCGCCTCCGTCTCCTGCATCTACGGCCTCGGCTCGCCCGAGGCGTTCTTCGGCATGCTGCAGTTCTTCATCCAGGGGGAGACCGAGGGGATGGAGCCGGCGCTCAAGCGCCTGGTTACCATGCAGTACGAGCGCACCCAGCTCGACCTCTACCACGGCAGCTTCCGCGTCCGCGGCGACGTGCTGGAGATCCTCCCGGCCTACGAGGACATCGGGATCCGCGTCGAGTACTTCGGCGACACGGTGGAGCGCATCACCCGCTTCGACGTGCTGCGCGGCGACACCCTGCAGCAGATCGACCGCATCGCGGTCTATCCCAAGACCCACTATGTGACCCCCAAGCCGCGCCTCGAGCGGGCCATCGAGACCATCGCCGAGGAGCTGGGGCCGCGCCTCGCCGAGCTGGAGGCCGAGGGCAAGCTCCTCGAGCGCCAGCGCCTGGAGCAGCGCACGCGCTTCGATCTCGAGATGCTGAAGGAAATCGGCTACTGCCACGGCATCGAGAACTACTCGCGCCACCTCTCGGGGCGGGCGCCGGGCGAGCCGCCGCCGACCCTCTTCGACTACTTCCCGGACGACTTCCTACTGGTGGTCGACGAGAGCCACCAGACCATCCCGCAGGTGCGCGGCATGTACGCCGGCGACCGCTCGCGCAAGACCACCCTGGTCGACTTCGGCTTCCGCCTCCCCTCGGCGCTCGACAACCGGCCGCTCACCTGGGACGAA
>DASWRX010000244.1:0-4774 GCA_036402955.1 Thermoanaerobaculia bacterium | reverse complement strand
GCATCAGAGTCTCCAGGGTCACCGCGATCTTGGGCAGGCTCGCCATCATCCCCCGCCAGAGGGCGTCCGGATCGCCGCCGCGCTCCACGGCCCGCAGGCGCAGGCGGAGCTCGGTGTTCTTGATCTCCTGCCGGGCGCGCAAGCGCAGCGCCTCGGGCTCCACGGTGATCCCCGCCAGGTGGACGTCCCCCCAGAGCACGCGATGGCTCGCCTGGATGTCGAACACCTTGCCGGGAAAGAGGCGGGCGGAGGCGAGCAGGTCGTCAGGAGTGACGATGAAGGAGATGATCCGGAAGTCCCGCAGCGCCCCGGTGAGCGCCGGCGACAGGGAGAGCAGGTGGTCGAGACCCGCCTCCGCCAGCACGACCAGGACGTTGACGTCCGACACTCCCGGCGTGAACCGTCCCTTGGTCAGGCCGCCATACAGCGCGACACCCAGCAGGTTCGGCCCCGCGGCCTCCCGGAGCTGAGCCACCAGCGCTTCCAGCACCCTCTCGATCTCGGGTTGCGGCTCCATGGAACCCCCCTCGCTGTCGGTTCGATCGGCGAGGGAATGTTAGCACTGGCTAAGCCGTCTCCACACCCGCGGGAACAGGCGGAACCGATGTGGATCGCCCACGACAAGAAGAGGGCGGTGGCCCCGACCGCCCAGAGGAGGATCTGGAGCGGCCAGCCGACCCAGAGCGCAAAGCGGTCCAGAGCTCTCGTGGAGATCATGTCCGATATACGCGGGACAGGGGCACGGTGTCCATCGCCGGACCAGCCGCCGTCAGCTTCCGGACGGGATCGCCCCCTGTGCCGCCGCGAAGATCTTCCGCACCGCCCCGATCGTGTCCGCCTCCGCCGCCGTCTTGTCCTCGCGGTAGCGCTTGACACGGGCGAAGCGGAGGGCCATGCCGGCGGGGTATTGGGGGCTTTCCTGGACGTCGCTGAAGGCGATCTCGACCACCAGCTCAGGGGCTACATAGACGGTCCAGCCGTCGGTGCCGATCGCGATGTCCTGGAGCTTCTGGGTCTGCCAGGCGAGCCGCTCGTCGGTCAATCCCTTGAAGGTCTTGCCCAGCATCACGAAGCCGCCGTTGTCGGGATCGCGGGCTCCCAGGTGGAGGTTCGAGAGCCAGCCGTGCCGCCGGCCATGCCCCCACTCGGCGGCGAGGATCACCAGGTCCAGCGTGTGCGCGGGCTTGACCTTGAGCCAGGAGGAGCCGCGCCGCCCCGCCTCGTAGGGAGCGTCCGTCGCCTTGGCCATGATCCCCTCGTGGCCGCGGGCGAGGGCGTCCGCGAAGAAGGCGTCCGCCTCCTCGGCGTCGGCGGTGACGATGCGCGGCACGGCGAGGCCCGGCGCCGCCAAGGCCAGGGCCGCGAAGCGCTCGCTTGCCGGGCGGTCGATCAGGTCCTGGCCGTCCAGGTGCAGGAGGTCGAAGAAGAAGGAGGTCAGGGGAAGCTCGCCGCGCAGACGGTGGACGTCGAGCTTGCGGCCGAAACGGCGCATGGTGACCTGGAAGGGGAGCGGCGAGGCGTCCGGCCGCAGGGCGATCGTCTCGCCGTCCAGCAGGAGCTGGCGCGCGGGCAGGGCCTGGACGGTCTCGACCAGCTCCGGCACCGCCGCCGTGACGTCGTTGCCGCGACGGGAGTAGACGCGCACCTCGTCGCCCGCCTTGTGGACCTGGACGCGGGCGCCGTCGAGCTTGAGCTCCAGCGCCGCCTCGCCCAGCCGTTCGAGCGCTTCCGAGACGTCCTCCGCCGGCTGCGCGAGCATCGGCTGGAGGGGCCGGAAGAGTTGGAGGTGGAAACGGGCGAGTCCCGGTCGGCCCTCGGTGAGCACGGCTTTTACCACGGACGGCAGCTCTCCGGCCAGCATCAGCGCCCGGCGCACCTCGTCCGCCGGCACCTCGGCCGCCACGGCGAGGGCCTCGGCCATGAGTCCGGCGAGGGCCCCCTGGCGCAGCTCGCCGTAGATCAGACGGACCAGGAAGTCCTGCTCGTCGCGGGTGCCGCGGGCGAGCAGGCCGGAGAGCAGGCGGGACCTCTCGGCCGTCGAGCCGGAGCCGGTTGTGGCGGCGATCCGCTCGAAGGCTGCGTCCACCTCGCCGAGCGTGAGCGAGGGCTCGGCGGCGGCCGATTCGGGCTGCGCGTTGCGCACGGCCGCGCCGCCGAGGCCGATCCGTCCCTGGCGGAGGTGGCCGGAGAGGAAGGCCACGGCGATGTCGATCTCCTCCTCACCCTCTGCACCGAGCCGCCGCAGGAGATCCCCGAGCGCGGCGGTCTTCTCCAGCCGGGAACGGGTCTCCGTGACCCGGAGGGAGGTGGCGACGAGATCGGCGAGGCGCATCGAGGCTCTGGACCCTCAGAAATGCTGCAAGACGCCCGCGAGGTCCTTGCCGACCGTCCAGAGATTGCGGTTCAGGAGATCCTCGTAGTCGCCGCCGAACGAGCCGACCCCGGACCGGCGCTCCTGGTGGAAGCGGAGCAGGACCTTGCCCGTGCGGGCGTCCGCGACCTCGCCGGTGACCTCCGTCTTCGCCGCTCCGGCACCGAAGCCGGCCCAGTAGCGGGCCGCCTGGGAGCCCGGATCCATCTTCAGGACCTTGCCGCGCACCACCAGCGCTCCGGTCTCGGGCTTCTCCAGCTTCCCCACCAGGACGTCCGGCGGCGAGAGCTCCGCGAGGCCCGACGCGAACGGCTCCACGGCCTTCGCCAGGGCGTGCTTGACTGGCGCGTAGGTGTTGTCCTTCACCTCCGGCAGCGTCGCTCCGGAGGCGTCCAGCGGCTCGACGATGATGCGGTCGTAGTCCGCCAGCTTGAACGGCGCGACGATCTCCAGCTCGTCGATCTCGCCGTCCCAGTCGGTGTACTTGCCCGGGGTGGTCGGGGCGGGATGATTCTTCGCGAATGCGACGCTGCCGGGCAGCGTGAGGAGGCACAGCACAAGCGCACAGCGGAACCAGATTTTCATCTTGGTCTCCAGGGTTGATCGTGGGTTAGGCCCTCCAGTTTACAACGAGCTGGCGGGTTTCCTCCGGGATAGGGACTACAATCCGGCGCATGACCGACTTTGAGGACGGGGGAGCGGCTGCCTCAAGCCAGGTCCGGAGCTACTACCACCGCATCCTTCCCTTCTACGATCTCGAGCTGGCCGACCGTGGCGACGGAGAGCTCTGGGCCTGGGCGGCCAGCATGCCTCCAGGGTGCCGGGTCCTCGAGCTGGGAGCCGGCACCGGGCGCGCCACGGCCTCGCTCGCCCGCACCGCGGGCCGGGTGACGGCGCTCGAGCTGGCTCCCGAGATGATCGCGGTGGCCCACGGGCGATTGGTCGGAGTCTCGAACGTCTGGCTGGTGGCCGCGGACATGCGCGATGCCCCGCTCCGGGCGCGCTTCGACCTGGTGGTCGCGGTGGATGATCCCTTCGTTCACCTGACCGAGGATGAGGATCGCGAGCGCGCGTTCGCGACCGCCGCCCGCCATCTGGTCCCCGGCGGGCGCTTCCTCCTCGACGCGGCGTGGTTCTCCCCCGGTCAACGCCACGCGGCGAGGGGCGCCGAGGGTCTGGTCAAAGAGCATGCCGGCCACGGCCTGAAGGTCCGCGAGACCTGGCGTTGCGACCCCGAAGCGCGCCTCTGCACGGCCCGTTATGAATATTCGGAGAACGGCCGGACGGTGCAGGAGGCCTCGTTTCCCGCCCGTCTCTGGTCGCGAGGGGAGCTGGAGCACCGCGCCCGCGGCGCCGGCCTCCGGATCTCCCACCTCTGGGGCGACTACGACCGCCGCCCCTGGGACCGCACGACCTCGCCGCGCCTGATCGCCGAGTTGCGGTGCGACTGATCAGAATTCAAGGTCGTAGTGGCGCAGCATGCTGCGCCACTACATTGCGGTATGGCGGCGGAGCGGCGATGCGGCAGGCGTCGAGCGAGCCTATGCCGCGGCGCGCGCCCGGAGCAGCTTCGTGCCGAGCAGGGCGAGGACTCCGGCGCCCACCAGCACGGCCGGCAGCGGATCGAAGCGCGGCGGTGGCACGCTGAAGACGCCCCGCTCGTCGGCCAGCGCCGGCTCGCGCACGTAGCGGCCGTCGTCCGGCATCACCTCGTCGAAATTCCGCGCCAGATCGTTCAGCTCCCGGCGCAGCGGCTCGCCGGACATGGGGATGCCGTGGCCGGTGCCGGCCACGGAGGGCTGGAGACCGGCGAGGGTCTCGACGGAGGTCCGGGCGGCGTCCCAGTCGGTGGTGAAGTAGGCGGGCGGACGCCACACCTCCTGGAGACGGGTCATCACGGCCCAGAAGGACTCCTGGTGCGTGGTCACGAAGGCATCCCCCGCGATCAGCGCGCGGTCCTCGTCCCGGAACAGCGAGACGTGTCCGGGCGTGTGCCCCGGCGTGTGGATCCAGCGCCAGCCGGGCATCCCCGGAACGGTCCCATCCTCCGGCAGGAGACGGAGCCGCGAGCCGAGATCGATCGCGCGCCGGGAGAACAGGCGGGGTCCGAGCTCCGTCATGGCGCCGCCGCCCACGGTGGTGTCGCCCGGCGGGTAATCGGACCGGCCGGTGAGGTATGGGGCCTCCAGCCGGTGCGCGTACACGGGGACGTCCCAGAGCTCCGCCAGCTCGCGGACGGAACCGACGTGATCGATGTGGCCATGCGTCAGGACGATCGCGGAGGGCCGCGCCCCATGCCCGAAGCGGCGCTCGGCCTCGCGGACGATCGCCTTGTGGGAGGTCGGCAGCCCCGTGTCCACGAGGACCCAGCCCCGGTCCCCCGCCTGCGCCGGGCCGGCGAGG
>DASWRX010000243.1:0-5911 GCA_036402955.1 Thermoanaerobaculia bacterium | reverse complement strand
CTCCCGGAGATGCCGGAGAAGGCGGTCGGTGGCCGCCTCGAGCGCCGTCTCCGTGCGCGCCGACAGCACCAGCAGAAGCCAGGGCGGCGCCGGAGCGGACGGCGCCGGTGCGGGCGGCTCCTCCAGGATGACGTGCGCGTTGACGCCGCCGATCGCGAAGGCGCTGACGCCGGCGCGCCGCGGCCAGCCCTCCGGCCGCCAGGGCCGGCATTCGGTGTTGACGTAGAAGGGGCTCCGCGCGAAATCGATGCGCGGGTTGGGCGTCTCGAAGTGGAGGCTGGGCGGCAGGACCCCGTGCTCCACCGCCAGCACGGCCTTGATCAGGCCCGCCACACCCGCCGCGGCGTCGAGATGGCCGATGTTGGTCTTGATCGCGCCCAGGGCGCAGAACCCCCGCTGCCCGGTGGCCGCCGCGAACACCTCGGAGAGGGCGGTGACCTCCACCACATCACCCAGGGGGGTGCCGGTGCCGTGCGTCTCGACGTAGGTGATCGACTCGGCGGGCACCCCCGCGATGGTCTGGGCCGTCGCGATCGCCTCGAGCTGGCCCTCCGGGGACGGCGCGGTGAAGCTCATCTTGAACCCGCCGTCGTTGTTGGTCGCGAAGCCGCGGATCACGGCGTGGATCGTGTCCCCGTCGGCCACGGCGTCGGCCAGCCGCTTGAGGACCACCACGCCGGCGCCGCTCCCTCCCACCGTGCCGCGCGCCGCGGCGTCGAAGGCGCGGCAGTGGCCGTCCGGCGACATCACGCCGTCCAGCGCCAGATAGCCCAGCCCGTGCGGGACGATCACGGTCACGCCGCCGGCCAGCACCATGTCGCACTGGAACTGGAGCAGGCTCTGGCAGGCCATGCACGTCGCCACCAGGGAGGTCGAGCAGGCGCTCTGCACGGTGACGCTCGGCCCCCGCAGGTCGAGCCTGTACGCCGCCTGCGAGGTCAGAAAGTTGTTGTCGTTCAGAATGCGGATCTGGAGCGGCCCGGCGTTCTGGATCAGGTCGGGATGGGAGAGGAGGTTGCGGATCAGGTAGCCGCTCATCCCCATGCCGGCGAAGACGCCGATCGCGCCGGGCCAGGTCCGGGTGTCATAGCCCGCGTTCTCCAGAGCCTCCCAGCAGCACTCGAGAAAGAGCCTGTGCTGCGGATCCATCAGCTCCGCCTCGCGCGCGCTGAAGTCGAAGAAGTCGGCGTCGAAATGCCGCACATCGCGTAGGGCGGCCCCCGCCCGGACGTAGCGCGGGTCGTCGAGCAGCGCCGGGGCGACTCCCGCGGCCGCCAGCTCCTCGCGGGAGTAGAAGCGGACCGATTCGACTCCGCCGCACAGGTTGCGCCAGAGCTCCCCCAGGTCGTCGGCGCCGGGGAAACGTCCGGCCATGCCGACGACGGCGATCCCTTCGAGGGGGCCGCTCTCCGGATCCTGCTCACTCATCTCGTGCTTCCTTCTCCAGATCTCACCGTCCGCGGCTCCTTTGCTGGCTCGCGCGCCGCCGCCGCAGCTCTTCGACCGCTTGTCGCTGGCGGTCGAGGGTCCCTCCCGCCACCGCGACCGGGACCCGGGCCGGGGCCGGGCTCGCCTCGGCCGCGACCGCCGTGGCCGGCTGGCGGCCCCGGGCTTCCAGTGCTTCGGCAAGGCTCCGGATGGTCGGGTGGCGGAACATCTCCACGATCGGGATCTCGCGGTGGAACGCCTCGCGCAGCCGCGCCTCAATCTCGACGAGCAGCAGGGAGCTCCCGCCCAGCTCGAAGAAGTTGTCGTCGACACCGATGCGTTCGTGCCCGAGCACGTCCTGCCAGATCGCGGCGAGCGTCTTCTCGTCCGGCGTCCGCGGCGGGGCGTAGGCGCTGTCCAGGCGCAGCCGGCCGGCGTCCGGCGCCGGCAGGGCCTTGCGGTCGACCTTGCCATTCCGGTTGAGCGGCAGGGCGGCGAGCGGGACGAAGGCGGCGGGGATCATGGCCTCCGGCAGCCGCTCGGCCAGGAACCGCCGCAGCTCGCTCGCGGAGGGCCCGCCGGCCTGGGAGCCCGCCACCGGGACCAGGTAGGCGATCAGTTGCCGGCCTCCCGGCGCATCGTCGCGGACGGCGGCGGCGGTCTCCGCCACCGCCGGATGCGCGCGCAGCGCCTCCTCGATCTCGCCGAGCTCCATGCGCACTCCGCGCACCTTGACCTGGTGGTCCGACCGGCCGAGGTAATCCACGCTGCCGTCCTGGCGGTGGCGCGCCAGGTCCCCCGTCCGGTAGAGGCGGCCGCCCGGGCGGCTCCCCAGCGGATCGGGCAGGAAGCGCTCGGCGGTGAGATCGGGGCGCCGCCAGTACCCCATCGACACCCCTTCGCCGCCGAGGAAGACCTCGCCGCGGGCTCCCAGCGGGACGGGCCGCAGAGCGGCATCCAGCAGGTAGACCTCGGTGTTGGACAACGGCCGCCCGATCAGCGGCTTCGTCTCCCCGCGCTCGACCCGCTGGCCGAGCGAGAAGATGGTGGTCTCGGTCGGGCCGTAGAGGTTGCGGACCGCGGCCACGGTGGCCGCGAGGCGATCCGCCAGCGGCCCGGGCAGGGCCTCGCCGCCGAGCAGCAGATGGGAGAGCGGCGCGAGGCCCCGCAACCGCTCCGGAGCCGCGGCGAGCATGCCGGCCTGCGACGGCGTGCACTGGAGGTGCGACACGCCGTGGCGGGCGATCTGCTCCGCCACCGAGGGGCCCCGGTCGCCAGGCCGCTCGTCGTGGATCACCACCCGGCCGCCGCGGGTCAGGGTCCCCAGCAGCTCGAACACGGACATGTCGAAGCAGATGCTGGTCACCGCGAGCCACACGCCCGGCTCGCGCTGCCCGAAGACCACGTCCATCGCCGCGAACAAGCGCACGGCGTTGCAGTGGGTGACGACGACGCTCTTGGGGCGCCCGGTCGAGCCGGAGGTATAGAGGAGGTAGGCGGCGGCCCCCGCCGGCAGATCCGGGAGCTCCGGCAGCCGCGGCAGCTCCTCTCCCGGGACGGCGGTCTCCGCCGCCTCGGGAGCGAGGGTGCGCGGATGCCGCGGGGAGGCGCCGCCCGCCCCCGAGGCGACCGAGGCGACCAGCGCCGCGGCCCCGGAGTCCTCCAGCATCGCCTCCAGACGCGCCTGCGGGTAGGCGGGATCGAGCGGCACGTACGCGGCGCCCGCCTTCAGGACCCCCAGGATGGAGCACAACATCGAGACGGAACGCTCGACGCAGATGCCCACCCGGTCGCCGGGCCGCACGCCCAGACGGAGCAGACGGTGCGCCAGCCGGGACGCCCGGTCCTCCAGCTCGCGGTAGGTCAGCGCGGCCTCCCCATCGACCGCCGCGATCCGGTCGGGGGTGCGCTCGACCTGGGCCTGGACGAGATCGTGGATGCAGGCCTCCGGACCGGGGACCTCCAACCGGGTGTCGTTCCACTGCACCAGGAGCGCCGCCCTCTCCGCTTCGCTCAGCAGGGGAAGATCCGACAGGCGGCGGTCGGGGTCTGCCGCGGCGCTCGCGAGCAGATGGCCGCAGTGGAGGGCCAGGCGCTCCACGGTCGTGCCGTCGAACAGGTCGGAGCTGTGCTCGATCCAGCCGTCGATCCCCCCGCTCCTGGACTGTTCGAGGAGGAGCGACAGGTCGAACTGCACCGCGCCGGGGAACGTATCGGCCGGCCGCAGCGCCAGGCCGGGCAGCGCGAGCTCCGGCAGCGGCTCGCTGCGCAGCGTGAACAAGACCTGGAACAGCGGGCCGCGGGAGAGATCCCGCTCCGGCTGCAAGGCCTCGACGAGCTGCTCGAAAGGCAGCTCGGCGTGCGCCAGAGCGCCCAGCGCCGTTTCGCGGCCGCGCAGCAGAAGAGTGCGGAACGTCGGGTCGCCGGACAGGTCGCCGCGCAGCACCAGGAGGTTGAGGAAGAGGCCGATCACCCCCTCCAGCGCCGGATCGGGGCGGTCCGCCACCGCGGTGCCGACCGCGACGTCGTCCTGCCCGGCATGGCGCGCGAGAACCGCCTGGAACACCGCCAGGACCGCCATGAAGAGGGTGGCGCCGGTCGCGCCGCCGAGACGCCGCATCGCGTCCACCGCCGCGGCGTCGAAGTGCACCGGGCGGCGCGCGCCGCGCGGGCTCCGGACCGGCGGCCGCGGGCGGTCCGTGGGGAGCTCCAGGGCGGGAGGACGCGGCGTCAGGCGCTCGCGCCAGTAGCGCAGCAGCTCCTCCAGGCGGTCGCCGCGCAGACGCTCGCGCTGCCAGACGGCGTAGTCGGCGTAGTGCACGGAGAGCTCCGGCAGGGGCGACGGCCGGGCCTCGACGCAGGCCGCGTAGAGCTCCCCCAGCTCGCGGATGAGCAGGCCGAGCGACCAGGCGTCGGCGGCGACGTGATGGACGGCGAGGAGCAACCGGTGGCTCTCCGGCCCGCGGCGCAGCAGGACGGCGTGCAGCAGGGGGCCGCGCGCGAGATCGAAGGGGCGGGCGGCCTCCGCGGCGGTCCGGCGGGCCAGCTCTCCCTCCTGCGCGGCCGCGGGGAGGGCGCTCAGGTCGATACACGGCACGAGGGGGAGCGCGGCGAGCTCCGCCGGCGGGAGCGGGCTCTGGAGCGGATGTCTGCCGGAGAGGACGAAGCGGGTGCGCAGCCCCTCATGACGGCGCAGGATCTCGCCGAGGCTTCCGGCGAGCGCCGCCGGATCGAGGCGCCCCGCACAGTCGAGCGCCGCCGGCAGGTGCAGGTACGCGGCGCCGGGCTCGATCCGCTCCAGGAACCAGAGCCGCTGCTGCGCGAAGGACAGCGCCAGCGGCTGCTCGCGCGGCCTCCGCACGATGGGATCCAGGGGCGGCGTCGGGGAGTGCCCGATCCGGGCGGCCAGGCCCTCGACGGTCGGCGTCTCGAAGACCGCCCGCAGCGGCAGCTCCACTCCGCACACCGCGCGCACCCGCGACACCAGCCGGGTCGCCAGCAGCGAATGCCCTCCCAGGTCGAAGAAGTCCGCCTCCAGCCCCACCGGCCCGACGCCCAGCAGCTCGGCGCCCAGAAGCTCGGAGAAGATGCCCGCGATCCGCTGCTCGGCCGGCGTGCGCGGGACTCCGCCGGTGCTCCGCGGCCGGTCCGGCTGCAGGAGGGCGAGCGCCTTGCGGTCGACCTTGCCGTTGGCGGTCAGGGGCAGGGCCGGCAGGGAGACCCAGGCGGACGGCACCATGAACTCGGGCAGCCGCTGGCGCAGGAAATCGCGCAGCTCGGACGGCTCCGGCGCGACGGTCGCGTCCGCCGCGGCCACCACGTACGCCACCAGCCGGTGCCCCCCGGCCTCCTCCCGCTGCGCCAGCACCACCGCGCTGCTCAGCCGCGGGTGGGCCGTCAGGGCCGTCTCGATCTCTCCCGGCTCGACCCGGAAGCCCCGCACCTTGACCTGCGCGTCGATCCGGCCGAGGAACTCGAGGTCCCCCGACCGGCGCCAACGCACCAGGTCGCCGGTCCTGTACAGGCGCCCGCCCGCCTCCCTCCCCTCCGGGTCCGGCAGGAAGCGCTCCGCCGTCCGGTCCGGATGATCCAGATAGCCGCGCGCTAGGCCGTCCCCTCCCGTGCACAGCTCTCCGGCGACTCCCGGCGGCACCGGCATCTGATGGCGGTCCAGGACCGCGACCCAGGTGTGGGCGATCGGGCGTCCCACCGGCACCGAGGGGTCCAGCTCCGCCGCGGCACGCACCGTGTAGCAGGAGGTGAAGCACGTGTTCTCGGTTGGCCCGTAGCCGTTGATCAGGCGGGTTTCGGGGAGCTCGGCGAGCATCCGGCGGGCGTGCGCCACCGGCAGCACGTCGCCACCGGTCAGCAGTTGGCGCACTCCGGAGAGCGCCCCCAGATTCTCCTCCACCATCTGCCGGAACAGCCCGGTGGTCAACCACAGCGTGGTCACCCCCTCTCTCTTCACCACCTCGCCCAGCTC
>DASWRX010000242.1:0-38736 GCA_036402955.1 Thermoanaerobaculia bacterium | reverse complement strand
GCCGGCCGGCCGCGGCGTTCCAGCACGGCGCGGATGGCGAGGATCAGGTCGGCGTCGAGGTGGTCCCAGCGCCAGCCGTGCTGGAGGAGCAGGCGGTACGGCGAGGCGAGATTGCGCCCCTGGGCCGCGGTCAGCACGGCGGGGCAGGGGGAGCAGCGGGCGGCGGCGAGGTCGAGCAGGGCCGCCTCGATCCCCGGCGAGGCGTCGAGCGCGGCCTCGCACCAGTGCTCCAGGAGCGGTCGCTTGGAGCCGGTCGCCAGCAGCCGGTGAGCGGTGTGGACGGCGGCGCCGAAGCGGGCCACGGCCTCGGCTTCGGGGGAAATCGCCGGGGCGGGGAGCCGGGGGAGGAGACCCCGCCAGTCCTGCTTTTCCTCGACCATCCCCGAGAGGTTCAGCACCTCGGCGGCCACGGCGGCCATGGCGACCTGGATTCCTTCCAAAGTCAGATGACAGTAGTCGAGGAAGAGGCGGCGGTCCGGCATCGGCGAGGCGGTGTGTTCGGCGAAGACCTGCCGCAGATCGACGGACCAGAAGCCATGCCTTCGGGAGGCCTCCCGGAGCAGCTCGCGGGCCGTGCTGGTGGCCTGCGGCGCGCTCAAGAAAGCGAGGGTGGCATAGGGCGCGGCATCGATCTCCGCCAGGCAGCACCGCCGCGCCTCTTCGAGGTTCCCTAACCCTGTGTGAGCCCGCGCGAGCAGGCGCCAGGTGGAGGAGCAGGCGCCGCCGTCCAGCTCCCTCATGGCATGGGCGGCGGCGAGCGCTGCCGGGAAATCCTCCCGGCCGAGCCGCTCGACGGCTTCCGCGTAGAGCTCGTGCCAGCGGGCCGTGCCGCCCCCTTCCAGCCAGAGGGGCGGCTGGCGGGTCTCCCAGTCGGCCAGGTTGACCTCGGGGATCACCATGACGACGGGAACGTGGATGGCCCCGGCGATCTCCGCGATGGCGCCGAGTGCCGCGTCCGCCACCGTACGGAGCCTTTCCCCGGCCTGCCGGACGGGTCCGGTGATCCCCCCCTCCCGCAGCGCCTGGCCGTAGCGCTGCCGCGCCGTCACGGACAGTGCGTAGGGGGAGACCTCCGGCGTCTCCAGCAGATTCCAGTTGTTGCCGGCGAAGAGGACGAGCACGTCGGGCTGGATCTGCAGCGAGGTCCGCACGGTCTCGGCCAGGGACGGCAACGTCTCGTTGGTGCGGGCGAGGTCGATCACCTCGAAGTCGCCCGCGCCGCCGATCGTCCGGAGCTGCTCCTCCAGCACGCGGGCGGGCGTGACGTGGGGGGCGTAGAGATAGCCCGCCGCCACCGACTCGCCGAAGAAGCCGACGCGCAGGGGAAGCTCCGCCTGCTTGCGGCGGAGGATCTTCGTGCTGGCGTGATGGTCTCCGAGCGGCAGGGGATCGGGGCGGACCCAGACCACCTCGCCCTCCAGATCCCGAGGCTGCCAGATACTGATCGGCTCCGGCGGCCGCGGCAGGGGGCGCGGCTCGGGCGCCGGCGCGCGGCCCAGCAGGCCAGCAGCCTGGAGAAGACGGGCTGTGCGCAGTCCGTCGGGGGTGGCGAGGAGCTCGGCGAGGGAATGGGCGGTTCCCTTTCCGTCCGGCTTCATCGCGGCCCGGCTCTGGAAGAGTACGACCCGCGGGTCCCGTTCTCGGGCCCGTGGGTCGCGTTCCCGGACCCGTGGGTCGTGTTCCCGGACCCGCGGGTCGCGGTCCCGGACCCGCGGGTCGCGGTCCCGGACCCGCGGGTCGCGGTCTCGGACCCGCGGGTCCCGTTCTCGGACCCGTGGGTCCCGTTCTCGGACCCGCGGGTCGCGGTCTCAGACCCGCGGGTCCTGTTCTCGGACCCGTGGGTCGCGGTCTCAGACCCGTGGGTCCTGTTCTCCGACCCGCGGGTCGGATTCGCCGGGAGCCGTGGGCGATCTCTCATACGAAGGTGTAGAGATCCGCGCTGACGGCGCCGGTTCCCCGCGCGAAGCCGCTGCGGGCGCGCTCCCTCCAGGCCGGAAGGAGGTCGGCCCAGTGGGCCGGCAGCAGGGCGCGGTCGATCAGGAAATCCTCGAGGACCAGGACGTCGATTCCCGAGACCCCCATGCAGGAGAGGGCGTCCACGGGGGAGGCGACGATCGGCTCGCCGCGCACGTTGAACGAGGTGTTCACCAGCACGGGGTAGCCGGTCCGGCGCCGGAAGGCCTCGAGCAGGGCAGCATAGCGGGGCGCGACCTCCGGGTCCACCGTCTGCGGGCGCGCCGAGCCGTCCACGTGGGTGACGGCGGGGAGGGCGAGCGGCGAGGTCACCTGGCAGGTCTCCAGCATGTAGGGCGAGGGGTGATCGAGATCGAAGTGCTCGGCCGCGTGGGCGGCGAGGACGCTCGGCGCGAACGGGCGGAACGCCTCGCGCTTCTTGACCAGCCCGTTCAGCCGGTCGCGAATCCCGGGATCGCGGGGATCGGCGAGCAGGCTCCGCGCGCCGAGCGCCCGGGGACCGAGCTCCAGGGCGCCGTGGAACCAGCCCACCACGAGGCCGCGCTCCAGCCGGTCCACCACGGCCTCCAGCAACTCGGCTTCGCGGCCGCGGAAGTCCTGCCCGGAGATCCCGGTGGCGGCGAGCAGCCCGGCGATCTCGCCGGAGCTCCAGCGCGGCCCGAGATAGACGTGGCGCAGCGGCTCCGGCCGCTCGCCGGCCAGCTTCACGTGGGCCAGGGCCGCGGCGCCGAGGCAGCCCCCCGAGTCGCCGGCCGCGGGCTGCACGAACAGGCGCTCGAAGGGGCCTTCCCGCAGGATGCGCCCATTGGCCACCACGTTGAGGGCCACGCCCCCGGCCATGCAGAGGTCGGGGAGGCCGGTCCGCTCGTGGAGCCAGCGGGCCTTGGCGAGCAGGACCTCCTCCAGGACCTCCTGGAGGCTCCGCGCCACGTCCTGATGGAAGCCTGTGATCTCCGCCTCGGGTTTTCTGGGAGGCTCGCCGAAGAGGCGGGGGAGGGCGTCCGAGAACATCCGCCGGCCACGGACGAAGTCGAAGTACCGAAG
Organism: Thermoanaerobaculia bacterium; assembly: GCA_036402955.1. Classification (GTDB taxonomy): domain Bacteria; phylum Acidobacteriota; class Thermoanaerobaculia; order Multivoradales; family UBA5704; genus DATARR01. The sequence goes on along the minus strand of DASWRX010000242.1, from coordinate 35,718 downwards.
ATCGAGTGTGTATTGTCCGCCGGGTCCGGGGGAGACCAGCCGGCGCATCTCGTCGCGGTAACGGGGCTCGCCGTAGGGTGCGAGGCCCATCACCTTGTACTCGCCGTCGTTGACCTCGAAGCCCAGGTAGGAAGTGAGGGTGGCGTAGAGGAGGCCCAGCGAGTGGGGGAAGCCCACCTCCTCGAACAGCTCGATCGCCGCGCCCTTCCCCCGGCCGTAGCTGGTGGTGGCCCACTCGCCGACGCCGTCCACGGTGAGCAGGGCGGCGGCGGGGAAGCCGGAGAACAGGAACGCGCTCGCCGCGTGGGAGAGGTGGTGGTCGAAGGCGAGGAGCGGGCCATCCCAGCCCAGCCCCTCGCGGATCGCCCGCTCGGGGGCCCGTGGATCGAGCCATGGCAGGTCCGGGGAGGCGCCCTCGGGGATGCCGGTCCAGAGCTGCCGGGAGAGCTTCTTGACGGGTGATTCGTAGTAGGCGACGGCGTCCAGGTCCGTGAGCCCGATGCCGCCCGCCCGCAGGCAGTGGCGGAACGCCGACACCGGCAGCCGCGGATCGTGCTTCACCCGCGAGAGCCGCTCCTCTTCAACCGCCGCCACCAGCCGGCCGTCGCGCAGCAGGCAGCAGGCGGATTCGTGGAAGAAGGCGGAGAGCCCGAGGACGTTCATGGGGGGTGAGTTTACCCCTCCGAGCCCTCACTTCCCCTGACCCCCGCCGCCGACGCCGCCGACGCCGCCAGGATCGCCAGCAGCCCCACCAGCGGCAGGTGATGGCGGCCGCCGCTCTCGAAGACGCTGTCGATGGCCCAGAAGTAGAGGATGGTCAGCACGAAGAGCAGGACCTCGCCGCGGCGGGGCCAGGGCGTGCCGGCGCGGACGAAGAAGGCGGCGAGCACCAGGGCCCAGATCCCCCACCAGTAGGCGTTGGTGCCGAGCTTCACCAGGGCGTAGAGGCCGCCGCCGATGCCGAGCCCCCGCTTCAGGGTCTCGTAGACCCCCACGGCGTCGTCGCCCAGGAAGAGGACCTGCTTGTTCAGGGAGAGGAGCAGGAACTTGTCCGGGTGCTCGCGCACCCACTCCTTGCCCCACAGGTAGCCGAGGCGGCTCTTCGTCAGCTCGTCGTAGCCGCGCAGCGAGCGCTCGCCGTCCTTGATCCAGCCGCCGGTCGCCAGCGGGTTGTTGGCGCGGTAGAAGACGTCGCCGCCGTTGGTCGAGACCAGCACCGGCGTGTGGAGCACCCGGTAGTTCCGGAAGGACCAGGGGAGGACGACGATCACCATGCCGGCGGCGAGCAGGGCGAGCCGCGCGACGGCCCGCGGCACCGGCGTCCGCAGCAGCAGCTCGTAGGCGGCGAACACGAAGGCGAGCAGCATCACCGCCGGCTGGGTCAAGGTGGCGTAGCCGAATACCAGGCCCGCCGCCAGCCGCCGGGCCACGGCCCGGGCGGGCGAGGGCTCGTCGCCGGCCTGGAGGTAGAGCAGGAGCAGGGCCGGCAGCAGGAAGATGACGACCGTCTCCTTGCTGGCCAGGCCGGCCGAGGAGATGAGGTCCGGCCAGAGCGCCAGCAGCAGGGTCGCCAGGCGGGCGGTCGCCTCGCCGAAGCGCCGGGCGAGCCCGTAGACGGCGAGGATGGAGCCGGCGAACAGCAACAGGTTCGCGACGTTCACCGCCCAGGGCCCCACGCCGAAAATCCGGAAGTGGGCGAGCAGCAGGAACGGGTAGCCCGGGGGCCATTCGGCCCACTCGCCGGACGGGGTCTGGTAGCTGAGGCCGTGCGCCATGCGCGCGGCGAGGTCGTAATAGGCGAGGCCGTCGGAGGTGAAGGGAGCGGGGAAGAGAGCCACCCAGGCGAAGCGCAGGGTCATCCCGATCCCGATGACGCCGATCAGCCAGCGCCGCTGGGGGATCGCCGCGAGCCGCTCGCCGGCCCGCTGGAGCAGGGCCGCAATCCGGAACCGGCCGATCCAGAGCAGGATTCCGGCGATCCCCGCGGTGGCCAGTCCGAGGGCGATCCCGATCCCCGCCCGGCCGCCGGCGGCGAGGTCCCAGGTGAGCTTGGGAACCGTGTAGAGGGCCTCGAGAGCGACGGCCACGAACAGCAGGCAGAGAAGACGGCTCGCCGTGGCGGTCCATCCCGCGGGAACGTCCGCCGGAGCGGCTTCAGGCGCGGGGCGAGCAGCGAGCTGCACGGCGAGGAGCGGCGCTGGGCGGGCGGATAGCATGGCTTCTCCGCGAAGCAAGGATGGGGCCAAGGGGGGTGAGGATGAGGGTGAACACGGACAAGCACGGACTGGCACGGACGAACACGGACAGAGGGGGAGCGAGCTTCACTCTGTCCGTGCTCGTCCGTGTCGGTCCGTGTCAGTCCGTGTTCACCCTCCCTCTACAGCGCCGCCCGGCTCTGCGCCCTCTTCTCCTCCCCGAGGGCCGCCAGCCGGCGGGTGGCGAGGGCGTGGGTGGAGAGCGCCTCCTCCTGCGCGCTCTTGGGGGGGGAGACCCGCCGGTAGTACTTGCGGGCCACGTCCGGCAGGCCGTAGTGCTCGGCGAGCCGGCCGAAGACGTACCAGTCGTTGGAGCCCGGGATCTCGTCGGGGCGGGCGCCGATCGACTGCACGATGATCCGGTAGGCTTCCGCGGTGCGCCCCATCTCGGCGTAGAGGGCGGCCAGCGTGTGGAGGTAGGTCGGCTGCTCGTAGTCGGAGAGGGTCGCCGCGCGCTGGCCGAAGTCGAGCGCCTCGTCGTCCGCCCGGCCACGCTGGAGGAGGAGCCAGGCGAGGGCGTTGTAGTCGTCCGCCGTGGCCTTGCCGGTCTTGACGATCTGCCGCAGCCGTGCCTCGGCGCCGTCGAGGTCGTGGGCGTGCATCGCCTCCGCGGACAGAAGTTGCAGGGCCCACTCGTCGTCGGGCGCGCGCTGGAGACGGCGCCCGGCGAGGGCATGGACCTCGTCCCAGCGGCCGAGGGCGACCAGCGATCGGGCGTGGAGCGTCTCGGCCCGCTCGGAGGACGGGGCCTCCTGGAGCAGACGCCGCGAGGCCTCCTCCATCTCGGCGTAGCGGTCGAGCCTGCCGTAGGCGAGGACGAGCGCCAGATCGAGGGCGCCGCGCCGCGCCGGGTCGGCGGCGGACTCCCGGCAGCCGCGCAGGAGCGGCAGCGCCCGGGCTCCCTCCGCCGAGAGACCGATCAGGGCGGCGGCGGCGCAGCGGGCCTCGTCGGCGTTCGCCGTGGCCCCCTGCGTCCAGAGGGCCGGAAAGGGGTCCGCGGCGAGAGAGTCGCCGCGGTCCGCGGGCTCGGCCTCCCGCGCCCGGTCACCCTCCTCGCGCGCCCAGTCCAGCCACCTGCGGGCGCCGGCGAGGTCCCCCCGCTGGAGGCGGCGGAGGGCCTCGTCGCCGAGCATGGAGCGGGCGCTGCCGATCGCCGCGATGCGGTATCCGCCGCCTCCGCCCGCCTCGCGCACGATGTAGAACGCGAGGTCGCGGGCGCTTTTCTCGAGCGGGAAGGAGAAGCCGACGCGGTAGCCGCCGGCGTCGTCGCCGGTCACGCTCTCGCGCAGGGCGCCGAGGGCGAGGTCGACCGCCACCTCCAGCGGTACCTCCTGCGACAGGCGCTGCTGGCGGGACGGCGCGGCGCCGGCGGCGACCAGCCGCAGGGCCCGGGCTCCCCCCTTGAGGATCTCGGGCTCGACGTCGCGCGAGAAGAGGGCGGCCAGGCGCTTGAGATCCGGCGCGCTGCCGGCCTCCGTGGCGGTCGTGGCGGCCAGCGTCATCAGCCGCCGCGCCGGCGTCGACGGCCGGTCCGCGTCGAGGTCGGCGTCCTCGTGCCGCTTCGCCCGTCGCAGGAGGTCGGCCATGGAGAGCACGGCGGCGGCGTTCTCGGACTGGCGGCCGGCCCGCTCCAGCAGGGCCGCGGCCTCGGGGTAGCGGCGGGCCAGCAGCAGGTGCTGGGCCGCCGACTGCAGGGCCGCGGCGCGCGCCTTGTCGTCGCCCGGCCGGCGCTCGCCCTCGCGCACGGCGGCCTCGGCGCCGTCGGTGGCCGCCACGGCGACCAGCGAGAGGACCGCGGCGGTCGGCGAGTCCTTCATCCGGGCCGCCAGCTCCTTGGCCTCGGGGAAGCGGCCGGCCCGCACCAGGGCGATCAGCAGGTTCTCGTCGAGAGCGGCAGCGGCCTCGCCGAGGTCCTTGCGGGCGGCCTTGTACTCGTCGATCGCGGCGCCGAGATCCGCGGCCGGAGTGTAGCGCTGGCCGCGGGTGTCGTGCTCGAGGAGGATGGCGAGATCGGTGCGGATCACCAGGTCCCTGGGATCGAGCTCCCGGGCCTTGCGGTAGGCGGCGAGGGCGCCGGCGCGGTCGAAGCCGGGGCCGAAGCGGCGGCCGAGCTCGTCGTGCTCGAGGATCCAGCCGAGATCCCGGTGGGCGAGCGCGGATTTCGGATCGAGCCGCACGGCCTGCCGCGCCTCCTCGCGCGCCGCCTCGCCCATGCCGCCGGCGAGCAGCGCCCGCGCGGCGCGGGTGAGGGGAAGGGCCCGCTTCGGCGCCAGCGCCGCCTCGCGCCGGAACTCCGCCAGCGCCTCGCGCACGCGGCCGGCCGCGAGGTGGGCCTCGCCGGTCTGGTCGAAGGTCAGCAGCCGCATCGGCTCCTGGAGCGCCTCGCGGGCGCCGGCGCGCAGGGCGTCGAACTCCGCCGCGGAGATGTGGCGCTTGCCGGTGTCGAGCCGGAAGGTGGCGGTGACCACGCCGTCGGCGCCGGCGGCGTACTCCTCGGAGAGGGTGGCGGGCCCGAGGCGGCGGGCGCGGGCGGCCGGCAGCGGCGCCGGCGCGTAGCCGGCGGGCGGCACGATGCGGTAGCGGACCTCCACCGTCATCGGCCGGCTGAAGACGTACTCCCCCCGGCGCGGCACGGGCTTGTCGCCGCCGGTGGTGAGCTCGTCGGGAAGATGGGCCAGCAGGGTGGCCGCGCTCACTCCCACGGCGGCGTTGCGCTCGTCGGTGAAGCCGCGGCGAGCGTCCTTGATCTCGACCTTCAGGCGCAGCGGCGTCGAGAGGTCGGCCGGCGCCGAGTGCTCCACCGCGGCGACGTCGCCGGCGAGGAAAGCGGTGGTGGCGTAGCTCTTGAGCGCCTGGCGCAGCGCCGGGCCGTCCTGGGCGGCGTAGAGGGCCCGCAGGTCGCGCTCCACCGCGCCGCGATAGACGCTGGTGGTGACCAGCCGCGAGGGGCCGAGGTCGGCGAGGAGGAACTCGCGGGTCTCCGTCTGGAGGTTCTCGGCCGAGGTGGCCTCCGGGGTCCTGACCAGGCTCGACGCCGTGGGGCTGGCGATCAGCGCCAGCCGCCCCTGGTCCGCCGCCGGCAGCTCGCCGGCCCGCGCGTAGGGATCCGTCGGATCGATCCAGATCGCCGGCGAGCCGGGCACCACGACGACCGCGTGGTTGAACAGGCCGAAGCCGGGGAGCGTCGGCTCGACGTCGGCGTCCTCCTCGCTGGCGTTGAGCAGGGCCACATAGGCGGGGATGTCGGAGGCGCGCAGCAGGGCGGTGAGCAGCACCGCCTTGTCCTTGCAGTCGCCGAACCGGCGCTGCAGCGTCTCGGCGGGCTTGCGCGGGATCAGTCCCCCCTCGCCCAGCTCGATGCCGGTGTAGCGCACCTCGCCGCCGACGCGGGCGAGCAGGCGGTCGATGGTCTCGAGCTGCGAGGCGGCGGGACCCCCGGCCGAGCGCAGGAAGGCCGCGACGTCCGAGCCGCGGATCGCCTGGTCGACGATGTCCGAGTAGCGGCGGGCCAGGGCCTCCCACGAACGGCCGGTGGAGAAGGCCACGTAGGCGGTGCGCGGCCGGTCGGCCGGCAGGCCCGCTTCGGGGTCTTCCAGCGGCTCGAGATCGCGCGCCTCGAACGTGAGGTGGTGGCGACCGCCGGCGCTGGTCTCGCGGGGAACGACCCCCGGCAACTCGCGGACCACCCAGCGCAGGGGGACCGTGGCCGGCGCCTCCAGATCCAGCTTCGCGTGGCGCACCAGCACGCCCGGGTCGAGGCCGTGGAGGCGCACCACGCCGCCGTCGAAGAACGGCGAGATGTCGCGCACGGTCACCTGCTGCTCGACCACGGCTCCCGGCCGGATGGCGGGCAGGGGAGCGCGCAGCACGCGGCCGTCCTCGAACATGCCGGGATCGTCCGGCGCTCCGGCGTTCTCGGCCAGCGTCGCGGGATCGAGGAGGTGCTCGGCGCCGTCCGGCGTGATCACGCGGGCGCGGATGCGCGGCCGCTCCTGGTGCCAGGGCTCCCAGCTCTCCTCGACCGTCGACCAGCTCTCCTCGGCCTGGGCGGTGAGGATGCGGTAGACCAGCCGCTGGCTGTAGGTCTCGCGCCCCGCCGCGTCGAAGCTGTAGCTGGCCTCGGTGAGCAGCACGACGACGTCGTCCCCCTCCTCGCCCTGGACCTGGGCGGCGGCGCCGACGATCGCGGCGGGATCGGCGGCGAACGGCGCGCCCTCCCACGGCAGGGCCACCGCCGCCGGCGCCGGTCCGCGCGAAGCGGCGCGGGTCCCGGCGCCGGCCGCGCGGTCCTGCGGCGGCAGGCCGGCCAGCACCAGCGCGGCGAGGAGAGACGTCAGGGGATGGGCCAGACTGCGGCGCAGACGGGTGATACGGGGCATCGCTTCTCCAGGGCGCTTCTCCAGGGGTCGTGGGGACTTCCGGGCCAGGACCGGTGGGAAGAGGATTCTATCATCGCCTCATCAGCCTCGGAGGGCCTGGGCCGCGCCGGCGACGGTGTAGAATCCGCCGCAGAGATGTCGATGATCCTTCGCCGGCTGCTCCCGGCCCTCGGCCTAGCCGCGATAGCCGCGATCGCCATGATGACGGCCGTGCCCCTCGCGGCCGCCCCATCCCCCGATCCCGCGCGGCTCGTCGCCGTGGCGCTCTCGCCGACCGCGGCGAAGCTCACCTGGACGGACCGGGGGGCCGTGGGCGTGACCGAGTACCGGGTCGAGCTGAAGGCGATCGACGGCGAGTTCGCCGACATCGGCGGGGTGCCGGCCGGCGGCGTGCCGCCGGTCGCCTTCGTCCAGGGTCTCCAGCCGGCGAGCGCCTACGCCTTCCGCGTCCGGGCGTCGCGCTCGGGGCTCCTGTCCGGCTACTCGAACGAGGCGGCGGTCGTCACCTCCGCCGTGCCGGAGCCGTGCGTGGCCGACGCGCAGACACTCTGCCTCGGCGCCCGCTTCCGGGTCCAGGCCACCTGGACGGCCCGCGACGGCCGCGCGGGCCGCGCCTCGGTGCAGCCGGTCCCCTCGGGCGATTCCGGGCTGCTCTGGTTCGTGGCGTCCGACAACCTCGAGCTGCTGGTCAAGGCGCTCGACGGCTGCGCCGAGAACGGCCGGCGCTGGATCTTCGTCGGTCCCGCCACCAATTTCCAGTACGTCCTGACCGTGGCCGACACCCGGACGGGGAAGGTGCGGGTCTATTTCAACCCCCAGGGAGTCTCGCCCCGGGCGGTGACCGACACTGAAGCTTTTGATGATTGTCCGTGAGCGGCGTTTGCGACCCCTTGCAGGCTCTGGTACATTTATGAGTCCTGACCCAGGGAGGCGTTCCGTCTTTGTCGCTGCGCGGCCAGAGACCCATCGCCCTCGGATATGCCCTCGGATATGACCGCGACGGCCGGCGGCAAAAACAGGATCGGCTGACAGATAACGGCCTGCGAGCAGGCCACCAGCGACAAGGAACCAGGAATGGGAAAGAAGCTCTTCGTAGGGAACCTCAACTTCAAGACCAACGACGACGATCTGCGCACGCTCTTCAGCCAGGCCGGCACCTGCGACTCGGCCACGGTGATGATGGATCGCGCGACCGGCCGCTCCCGGGGCTTCGGCTTCGTCGAGATGAGCACGGACGAGGAGGCCGCGAAGGCGGTTCAGGAGTTCAACGGCCGTGAGTTCCAGGGCCGCAACCTGAACGTCAACGAGGCGCGCGAGCGTACGCCCGGCGGCGGTGGCGGAGGTCCGCGCGGCGGCGGCTATGGGGGTGGCTACGCCGGCGGCGGTGGCGGCCGGGGCGGCTACGCCGGCGGCGGCGACCGGGGCGGCTACGCCGGTGGCGGCGGCTTCGGCGGCGGCGGCGACTTCGGCGGCGGCTTCGGGGGCGGCGGCGGCGGCGACTTCGGCGGCGGCTTTGGGGGCGGCGGCGGCGGCGGCAACTTCAAGCCGCGCAAGGAAGGCGGCAGCCGCCGCGGGCTGCGGGCCAAGAAGCGCAGCCTCTGATCCACGCAGCCCTCCGAGGCGTGTCCCCCACGCTCTTCCCGCGCGAGCCTTCCGGAGCGCCGGCCTGACGGCCGCGCTCCGTTCCTTCCTCCTCGCTCGATTCTCCGCCTCAAAAGAGGTCGAACACCAGGATCCGGCCCTCGATCGGGCCGTTCATCACCGGAATGCGGCGGCGCGGGCGGAGGCCGATCTGCTTGCCCCGGTCCTCGCCGGTGAGGACGGCGGCCTGCCATCCCTTGTACCGCTGCTTCAGGAGATCGCCCAGGGCGCGCCAGCGGGCGGCGTCGGTCTCCAGGCGCTCGCCGTGCGGCGGATTGACCACCACGAGCCCGGGGCCGGCGGGCGGCTGGAAGGCGGCGGCGTCCTCGCGGGTGAGGGTGACGCGGTCGAGGAGATTGGCCTGCTCGAGGTTGGCGCGGGCGGCGTCGAGCGCCTCGGTGGAGAGGTCGTTGCCGTGGAGGCGGACGCCGGCGTTCAGGACCGGGAGGGGCTCCTGCAGCACCGCGGTGAAGGCTTCGGGGTCGTAGCCGGGGAAGCGCTCGAAGGCCCAGTGCGGGCGCAGGCGTCCGGGCGCCCAGCCGAGCGCGATCCAGGCGGCCTCCACCAGCAGGGTGCCCGAGCCGCACATGGGATCGACCACCGGCCCGCGGCCGTCCCAGCCCACGGCGAGCACACAGGCGGCGGCGATCTGCTCGCGCACCGGCGCGGCGGCGGAGACGGCGCGGTAGCCGCGGCGGTCGAGCGGCTCGCCGGAGGTGTCGAGGAGCAGGGTGGCGCGGTCGCGGTGGAGACGCAGGCGCAGGGGGAGGTCCGGCTCCTCGCGGTCCACGTCCGAGCGCCGGCCCCAGCGGTCGCGCTGGCCGTCGACCAGGCCGTCCTTGAGCGACATCGCGGCCCAGCGGGTGTCGCGCACCTCGGAGGCGGCCGCGGTGGCCTGGATGGCGAAGGTGCGGTCGGGATGGAAGAGGGAGGCGGCGTCGAGGCCGCCGCGCCGGAGCCGCGGGCCCGATGATCCGGAGGAACGTCCCGAGACGAGCGCGCGCGCGCCGGCGGCGATCCCCGGACCGTCCTTCGCTTCCCAGGAGGCCACCTCCACCAGCACGCGGTTCGCCGTGCGCAGCCGCCAGTTGGCCCGCCAGACGTCCCGCCAGCCGCCGGCGAAGGAGACGGCGCCCCGCCGCCGCTCGAGGTCGCGGGCTCCCAGATCCCGCAGCTCCCCCTCCAGGATCTCCTCGAGCCCGAGGACGCAGGTGGCGACGAGGCCGAGCCGTCCGGACATCAGCCGCGGTGCCGCTCCAGGAAGGGGAGCACGGCGCGCAGGAACGCCTCCGGCTCCTCCTCCATGGGAATGTGGCCGCTCTCGGCGAAGAGGACGAACTCGGCGTGCTGGAGCCGCGCCGCAGCCCGCCGTCCCATCTCCGGCGAGATCAGCTCGTCATGGGCGCCCCAGATCACCAGGGAGGGGATGGCGATCTTCGCGAGGTCCACCGGCTCGCCCGGAGGGGCGGGGGCGGTGAGGCCATAGAAGGCGTCGACCACCCCCTCGATCGCCAGCCGGTCGAGGTAGGCCTGGACGAGCTCGGGGGTGACCAGGGAGTCGTCGTAATAGGAGCGCAGGAGTCCCTTGCGGACCATTCCCGGGCGCAGCACGAGGGTCCGGACGAACAGCGCGTCGAGCGGCCGCAGGGCTGCGGCGCGGCTGCGGCGGTCGTTGGCGTAGGTGGGGGCGGAGCTGTCCACCAGCACCATGCTGCGGAAGCGCTCGGGGTGCTGCGACGCGAGGTACAGCGTGAGGCCGCCGCCATAGGAGTGGCCGGCGAAGTGGGCGCGGTCGATCCCCAGCGCGTCCAGGGTGCCGAGCACCAGCTCCGCCTGCGCCTCCCGGGTGTAGCCCGCGCGGGACTTTGGCCGCTGGGTGTAGCCGAAGCCGTTGAGGTCGCTCGCCACCACCCGGTGGGAGGCGGCGAGCGCCGGCATCACCTTGCGCCACGCGTAGGTCGAGGCGCCGAAGCCGTGGATCAGCACGACCGGCTCGCCGGACCCCGCCTGCTCGACGTGCACGAGCTGCTCGCCGACCCGCACGAACTGGTCGGCCGGCACCGAACGGCGGACCTCGTCGAACGGGCGCAGCGAGACGCAACCGGGGAGGAAGAGGGCCAGCGGGAGCAGGAGGAAGAGCAGGGAGAGTTGCACGGGCGGGAGTTTATACCGGGGCCTTACGACGAAACGCGGGGATCGATCCCGGCGTGCCCGTCCTCTCCGTCTCCTATCCGGCCTGCGCCCCCCGCCGCTCGCCCATCTCTCCAGTCTGTTTCTCGTCCGCGGCGCCGGCGATCGACGTGCCGTCGAGGTGGTGGTCGCCCATCCGGCGGTAGAGGGCTCCGGCGCGCTCGAGCGAGTGGGCGGCCTTCTCGAGCTCGCCGAGGTCGCAGAGCAGGTTGACCAGCCCGCCGAGAAGGGAGGCCTCCTCGAGCAGGTCGCCGGTGCCCATCTCCAGGTGGATGCGGGCCTGGCTGAAGGCCAGCCGCGCGCCGGCGAAGTCGCCGGCGAGCCGGCGGGCGTCGCCCAAGGCGGCGAGGGCCGCGGTCTTGAAGTCGCAGACGCGCTCCTCGCCGTAGACCTCGAGGTCCAGCCGCTCGGCCACGGCCAGCGCCAGCTCGGCGAGACCGGCCGCCGCCGTGGCGTCGCTCCCCGCCGTCTCGCGGCTCTGCGCCAGCAGGCGGTCGAAGAGGCCCCAGTGGTGCAGGCGCGAGTCGTTGCGCACCATGACCAGCCGGCGTGTGGGCGGATGGCCCTCCAAGGCGGCCCACTGGGTGGCGGCGAGCTGCCGCTCGCGCAGGATGCGGTCGTTGGCCGCGGCCAAGCTGCGCTCGGTCCGGCGGAAGGCATCGTCGTAGTCGAAGGCCTCGGGGCCCTCTGGATCCTGTTGTTTGCTGGGATATTGCAGCGTGCCGGCGAGCATCCGGCGCACGACCCCCTGGTTGTCTTCCCGCGATAGCCCGGTCTTGAGGAAGCGGCCCATCCCCTCGGGTGAAATCTTGTCCTCCACTCTCAACTCCTCCTCCAAGTCATCCATTCAAAGCACCTTCAATAGAATAGTTGCCGCAGAGTGCCCAAAAGGGGACAAGAAAATAGCTGAGACCGTATTTTGGCCCGGGCTGGAAAGCGAGAGGTTCCAAAAGGCTCGGGTTTTGTCACCGCCCTTCGACTGACAGTGTCACCCCCGCTCCCTATCCTCGCCCTCTGACGGCCCGGAGCTCTTGGGCCGCGGAGGCGTGCCGCGTGTCGATCGTCATCGAAGACCTGACCAAACGGTATGGGGGCCACCCGGTGGTCAACGCCGTGTCGCTGGAGATCGGCGACGGCGAGCTGTTCGTCCTCCTGGGCTCCTCGGGGAGCGGCAAGAGCACGCTGCTGCGGATGATCGCCGGCCTTTCCGAGGTCGACGCCGGGCGGGTGCTGCTGCGCGGCCGGGACGTCACCGGCCTGCCGCCGGCCGGGCGCGGCGTGGGGTTCGTCTTCCAGAGCTACGCCCTGTTCCGCGGCATGTCGGTGGCGGAGAACGTGGAGTTCGCGCTGGCGGTGCGCGGCGCGCCCGCGGACCGGCGGCGGCGGCGGCGGGACGAGCTGCTGGAGCTGGTGGGGCTCTCGGGACTCGGCGGCCGCATGCCGCGCCAGCTCTCCGGCGGCCAGCAGCAGCGGGTCGCCCTGGCGCGGGCGCTGGCCCACCAGCCCGAGGTGCTGCTGCTCGACGAGCCGTTCGGCGCGCTCGACGCCAAGGTGCGGCTGGAGCTGCGGCGCACCATCCGGGAGATCCAGCGCGAGCTTGGCATCACCACCGTCTTCGTGACCCACGACCAGGAGGAGGCGTTCGAGCTGGCGGACCGCCTCGCCGTGCTCAGCTTCGGCCGCCTGCTGGAGGTGGGGCCGCCGGACGAGCTCTACCTGCGGCCGGAGACGGAGTTCGTCGCCACCTTTCTCGGCACCGCCAACCTGATGGTGGGGGAGGCCACGGTGGACGGCGTGCGGCTGGGGCCGGTCCAGTTCCCCCTCGGCACCCGGGCCGAGCCCGCGGAGGCCGCCGCGGCCGCGCGGCGGGTGCAGGTGCTCTTCCGTCCCGAGGACGTCGCGCTGCGCGATTCGCCGGACGACCGTGCCTTCCCCCTTCTCGGGCAGGCCGTGGTCGAGCAGCGCTCGTTCGTGGGTTCCTTCGAGCGGCTGCGGCTGCGCCTCCCCCCTCTCCCCGGCGTGCGGGCCATCGCGCCGCCGGTCCCCTTCGGCCGCGACGAGGTGTGGGTGGAGGCCACCCGCTCGCAGGACCAGGCGCGGCGTTTCCCGCTACGGCCGGGGGACTCGACCTGGGTGGGGGTGCAGCGGGTGCACGCGCTGGTGCATCCAGGGCTGCGCTTCCTGCTGCTGACCAACGGCTCGGCCCGCTCGCGGGCGGCCCTGGCGCTGGGCGGCGAGCTGGCACGCCGCGCCCACGCCCGCGTCGCCGTGCTGGGGCCGGCGACGGCGGACGACACGGGCGAGCGCGCCTTGCAGGAGGCGCGGGAGCTGCTGGGATCGGGGCTCGCGGCCCTGGAGACCCGGCTCACCGCCGAGGCTCCCGCCGCGGCGGTCGCCGAGGAGGTGGCACGCCAGCCGTGCGACCTGGTGATCCTCTCGCTGCCTCCCCGCGACGGCGTCGAGATGGCCGAGGCGGTGCTCGCCGCCGGCCAGCACCACCTGCTGCTGGCGCCGGGGGAGGGCGGTCCCAGGGTCCCCTCCCGCCTGCTGATCTGCGTCGCGGTGGGGGAGCCCGGCAAGGAGGACGTCTCCTTCACCGGCCGCCTCGCCCGCCATCTGGGCGCCGAGGCCACGATCCTGACCGTGATCCCGGAGCCGGCGGAGACCGCGCGGGGCACGCAGGCCGAGGCCCAGGCCGGGCGCTTCCTCGCCGGCAGCGCCCGTACCCTCCGCCGCATCGGCGTGCCGGTGGCGACCCGCATCCGTCACGGCGCCGTGCGCGAGGAGATCCTCGCCCAGCTCGCGGAGGGGGAGCACGACCTGCTGGTGCTGGGCTCGCCGCTGCCGGGACGCGACGGCAGGATCGATCTCGGCGCCTTCGTCGGCCGGCTGCTGCCGGCGGTGGCCCATCTGCCGGTGCTGATCGTGCGCTCGCCCGAGGCGGCGCCTTGACCCTCAACTCTGACCTATGGAGATTCTGATGAAGAACGTTTCGATCTGGCTGTGCTGTGGCCTGCTGGCTCTGCCGGCGGCCGCGCAGACGACGACGCAGGACCCGCCGCCGACCCCGTCCAGCGTGGACGACAGGCTCCAGGAGCTGGATCAGAAGATCCGCGTCCTCGACCGCAAGATCGAGATCGACCAGGAAGCCGCCGCCGACAAGGCGAAGGCCGCGGGCCAGGCGGTCGCCGGCCGCGAAGGCTTCTCGCTCCGCTCGGCCGACGGCAACTACGTGCTCCGGCTGCGCGGCTACGTCCAGCTCGACGGCCGCTTCTGGGTCGGCGACAAGGAGAAGCCGCAGGTCGAGACCTTCCTGTTGCGCCGCGTGCGACCGATCTTCGAGGGGACGGTCTACAAGATCTTCGACTTCCGCGTCATACCCGACTTCGGCGCCGGCCAGACCGTGCTCCAGGACGCCTACATGGAGGGGCGCTTCAGCCCCGCGTTCCGCGTCCGCGCCGGCAAGTTCAAGCCGCCCGTCGGCCTCGAGCGCCTGCAGTCGGCCACCGACCTGCTGTTCGTCGAGCGCGCCCTGCCGACCAACCTAGTGCCCAACCGCGACCTCGGCGTGCAGATCGGCGGCGATCTCGCCGGCGGCACGGTGAGCTACGCCCTCGGCGTCTTCAACGGCGTGCCCGACGGCGGCAGCGCCGACGCCGACACCAACAACGGCAAGGACGTCGCCGGCCGCCTCTTCTTCCAGCCGTTCGTCGCGGGCTCGGGACCGCTCAAGAGCCTCGGCTTCGGCGTCTCGGCGAGCCAGGGGAACCAGAACGGGACGCCGGCCTCCCCCAACCTGGCCCCCTACAAGACACCGGGTCAGCAGAATTTCTTCACCTACCGCTCGGACGCGACCGCCGCGGGCACCACGCTCGCGGACGGCACCCGCTCCCGCCTCTCCCCGCAGGGGTACTTCTACAGCGGCCCGTTCGGCCTGCTCGCCGAGTATGTGATCTCCCGCCAGGAGGTGCGGCACGACGCCGCGGCCGCCCGGCTGGAGAACAAATCGTGGCAGGTGGCGGGCTCCTGGGTGATCGCCGGCGGCGAGGCCTCCCACCGCGGCGTCGTCCCGAAGACGGTGTTCGACCCGGCGGCCCACACCTGGGGCACCTTCGAGATCGCGGTGCGCTACAGCGAGCTCGAGGTCGACAGGGCCGCCTTCCCCGTCTTCGCCAGCCCGGCGAGCTCGGCGCGCTCGGCGAAAGCCTGGGCGGGCGGGCTCAACTGGTACCTCAACCGGAACCTGCGGCTGCTCTTCGACTACGAGACCACCAGGTTCCAAGGCGGCGCCGCGACCGGCGACCGCGAGAAAGAGAACATCTTCTTCAGCCGCTTCCAGATCGTTTTCTGAACGAGAGGACATCATGGGATATCGAAAGCTTTTGCCCGCGCTAGGTCTGTTCCTGATCCTCGCCGGGTCCGCTCAGGCGGCAGGCATCAAGCTGCTCAACGTCTCCTACGATCCCACCCGCGAGCTCTACCAGGACGTCAACGGCGTCTTCGCGAAATCCTGGAAGGCGAAGACCGGCCAGGACCTCACCGTCCAGCAGTCGCACGGCGGCTCGGGCAAGCAGGCGCGCTCGGTGATCGACGGCCTGGAGGCCGACGTGGTGACCCTGGCGCTCGCCTACGACGTCGACGCCGTGGCCAATTCCGGGCTGATTGCCAAGGGCTGGCAGACGCGCCTGCCCAACAACAGTTGCCCGTACACCTCGACGATCGTCTTCCTGGTGCGCAAGGGGAACCCCAAGAAGATCCACGACTGGGACGACCTGACGCGCCCGGGCGTGGCGGTGATCACCCCCAACCCGAAGACCTCGGGCGGCGCGCGCTGGAACTACCTGGCGGCCTGGGGCTACGCGCTGCGCAAGCTCGGCAACGATCCCAACAAGGCCAAAGACTTCGTCGGGCGGATCTATAAAAACGTGCCGGTCCTCGACACCGGGGCCCGCGGCTCCACCGTGACCTTCGTCGAGCGCGGCATCGGCGACGTGCTGATCGCCTGGGAGAACGAGGCCCTGCTCGCCGTCAAGGGATCGATGGGCGCCAAGGGGGACTTCCAGATCGTGGCGCCCTCGGTGAGCGTGCTCGCCGAGCCGCCGGTGGCGGTGGTCGACAAGGTGGCCGCCAAGCACAAGACCACCCTGGTCGCCACCGCCTATCTCCAGTTCCTCTATACCCCCGAGGGGCAGGAGATCGCGGCGAAGCACTATTACCGGCCGCGCAACGAGGCGGTCGCCGCCAAATACGCGGCGCAGTTCCCGAAGCTGCAACTGTTCACGGTCGATCAGGTCTTCGGCGGCTGGACCAAGGCGCAGAAGACCCACTTCGACGACGGCGGCGTCTTCGATCAGATCTACGGGGCCGGCCGGTGATCGCGGAGCAGGCCGCCCCCTCCGGGGCGGCCCTGCAGAGGACCTCGCGCCGGCGGCACAGGGGAGGCAGCGTGCTCCCCGGCTTCGGGCTCTCGCTGGGCTTCACGCTGCTCTATCTGGGCCTGATGATCCTCATCCCGCTGTCGACCGTCTTCCTGAAGACGGCGACGCTGCCGTGGTCGGTCTTCTGGGCGGACGTCACCGGGCCGCGGGCGCTCGCGGCCTACCGGTTGAGCCTCGGAGCCTCGTTCCTCGCCGCGTCGATCAACGCCGTCTTCGGCTTGCTGGTCGCCTGGGTGCTCGAGCGCTACGCCTTCCCGGGTCGGCGGCTGGTCGATGCCCTGGTGGACCTGCCGTTCGCCCTGCCCACGGCGGTCGCCGGCATCGCGCTCGCCACGCTCTATGCGAAGAACGGTTGGATCGGCCGCTGGCTGGCGCCGCTGGGCGTCGAGGTGGCCTACACCCGCCTCGGCATCGTGGTGGCCCTCACCTTCATCGGCCTGCCGTTCGTGGTGCGCACGGTGCAGCCGGTGCTCGCCGGCCTCGACGCCGAGGTCGAGGAAGCCGCGGCCAGCCTGGGCGCCGGGCGCTGGCAGACCTTCCGGCGGGTGATCTTCCCCGAGCTGGCGCCGGCCGCGATGACCGGCTTCGTGCTCGCCTTCGCGCGCGCCCTGGGGGAGTACGGCTCGGTGATCTTCATCGCCGGCAACATGCCGATGAAATCGGAGATCGTGCCGCTGCTGATCATGATCAAGCTCGAACAGTACGACTACGCGGGTGCCACGGCGGTGGCGCTGGTCTTCCTGCTCGCCTCGTTCGGCCTGCTGCTGCTGATCAACGTCCTGGCCTGGCGCCGCGGCCGGCGGCTGCGGGCGGTGGACGGAGAGGTCTGAGATGGCTGCGCGGGTGCCTTCGTCCCCGGCCCTCTCCGAGCCCCGCTTCGTCCGCTGGCTCCTGCTGGGGACCGCCCTGGCGTTCCTCGGGCTCTTCCTCTTCGTGCCGCTGGCGCTGGTCTTCGCCAAGGCCCTGGCGGACGGCTTCGGGGCCTACCTGGCGGCGATCCGCGATCCGGTGGCGCTCGCCGCCGTGCGCCTTACGCTGACCGCGGCGGCGATCGCCGTGCCGGTCAACCTCCTCTTCGGGCTCGCCGCGGCGTGGTCGATCTCCAAGTTCCGCTTTCCGGGCAAGAACCTACTGATCACGCTGATCGACCTGCCGTTCAGCGTCTCGCCGGTGATCTCGGGGATGATCTACGTGCTCCTCTTCGGCGCCCACGGATACCTCGGCCCGTGGCTGGCGGCGCACGACGTCAAGATCATCTTCGCCGTGCCGGGCATCGTGCTGGCGACGCTGTTCGTGACCTCGCCGATGGTGGCGCGCGAGCTGATCCCGCTGATGCAGTCGCAGGGCAACGACGAGGAGGAGGTGGCGCTGACGCTCGGCGCCTCGGGGGTCCAGACCTTCTTCCGGGTGAGCCTGCCGAAGATCCGCTGGGGCCTGCTCTATGGCGTCGTGCTCTGCAATGCCCGCGCGATGGGGGAGTTCGGCGCCGTTTCGGTGGTCTCCGGCCACGTGCGCGGGCTGACCAACACCATGCCCCTGCACATCGAGATCCTCTACAACGAGTACCAATTCTCGGCCGCCTTCGCCGTGGCGTCGCTGCTCGCCCTGCTCGCCCTGGCGACGCTGGCGATCAAGAGCGTGATCGAGTGGCGGACGGGCGAGTAGGGTCGGGATGTTAATCTTTCCAATTCCATGCGCCGCACGAGCCTCGGCACTCTCCTGATCGGACTCAACGCCGGCCTCGTCCTGCTGGCGGTGATCGCGGTCGCCGTCTCGGCGCTCGGCCTGATCGAGCGCTTCGCGGACGAGCAGGGTCTGGCACGGGTGAATCTCGCCGGGGCCGCGGCCCAGGAGGCGGTGGAGCGGTCGGCGCGGGACGTGCGGACCTCGGCCCACCTGCTGGCCGAGCGGCCCACGGTCAAGCGCCTGGTGGAAGGCGGCGACGCGGCCGGCCTCGCCGCCTTCCTCGACCGCTTCCGGCAGACCAGCTCGCTCTCCGGCGTCGCCGTCTTCTCCCACGGGACATTGATCGCCGCCGGCGGACCGCCGATGCCCTGGAGCGAGGTGCCGCGGCCCTTCGACGGGAGAACCGACGGGCCGTCTATCCTCCGCCCGCCCGGTGGCGGCCTCTTCCTCGGCTCGGCCGTGCCGCTCGCCAGCACCCCGGACGCCACCGCCATGGCGGCCCTGGCGCTGGACGCCGCCTTCGCCCGCCAGATCGCCGGGCAGGTGGGTCTCCCCGTCGCCATCCTGGACGGAGATGCCGGCGATCCCCGCCTGCCGCTGCGCGCCGAGGTCCTGGCGACCGGTAGATCGGGCTCCGGGCGCCTCAAGGCCGCCGGGCTCTACGTTTCCATCCGTCCGCTGCGCGCCCCGTCCGGCGAGGTGGCGGCGCTGGTCGAGACCTCGCTGCCGCGCGGCGCGGTGGCCGCCTCGCTGGCGCGGCTGTCGCGCGAGCTGCTCCTGCTCTCGCTGCTGGTGGTGGCGCTGGCGACCGTCTCTGGGTTCCTGATCAGCCGGCGGCTGACGCGGCCCGTCCAGGCCCTCACCGCCTCGGCGGCGCGGATCGGCCGCGGCGATCTCTCGACGCCCACGCCGCGGGCTCCCGGCGCCGAGCTGGGCACCCTCGCCGCCACCATGGAGGAGATGCGCCGCCGCCTGCTCCAGCTCACCTCGGAGCTGCGCCGCCGCCAGGCTGAAGGAGAGGCGATCCTCACCGGCATCGTCGAGGGGGTGTTCAGCGTCGACCGCGACCGCCGCGTCCGCTATCTCAATCCGCAGGCGGCGGCGCTGCTCGGGGTGCGGCCGGAGGAGGCGATCGGCCGCTTCTGCGGCGACGTGCTGAACCCGCAGGGGAAGGACGGCACGCGGCCGTGCGACGAGAGCTGCCCGATCGTCCACGCCCGCTTCCGTGGCGGCGCCACCGCCACCGAGCGCCTGCTGCGGCCGGACGGCTCCCGGCTGGCCGTGGTGATCACCAGCGCGCCGCCCGCCGAGGACCAGCAGTTCCAGGTGCTGCGCGACGAGACCGACGTCGAGGCCGCCCGCCGCCAGCGCGACGCCGTGCTCGCCAACATCTCCCACGAGTTCCGCACCCCGCTCTCGGCCCAGCTCGCCTCGATCGAGCTGCTGCGCGAGCGCCTGCTCCAGGATCCCCAGGGCCTCGATCCCCAGACGCATGGCCTCGTCCTGTCGCTGGAGCGGGGGAGCCTGCGGCTGACGCAGCTCATCGACAACCTGCTGGAGAGCGTCCGTATCGAGTCCGGGCAGGACTCCATCCGCGGCCGGCCGGTGGCGCTGGACGAGGTGGTGGAGGAGGCGGTCGAGATGACGGTGCCGCTGCTGGCCCAGCGCGGGCAGTCGGTGGAGGTCGAGCTGCCCTATCCGCTGCCGGCGGTCCGCGGCGACGCGCCGCGGCTGACCCAGGTGTTCGTCAACCTGCTCGCCAACGCCAACAAGTTCGCGCCGCCTGACTCCGTGGTGCGCGTGGGCGGCGCCGTGGAGGAGGGCCAGGTCGCGCTCTGGGTGGAGGACGAGGGGTCGGGCCTGCCGGGAGGCGGCGCCCTCTTCGATCGCTTTGTCCGGATCGCCGATACCGGCTCTGCCGAGGAGCCGGAGACGACCGGCATGGGCCTCGGGCTCTGGATCGTGCGCTCGATCGTCGAGCGCCACGGCGGCACGGTCGAAGCCGGACCGGGGACCGGCGGCCGGGGGACCCGCATGCGGATCGTCCTCCCGTGCGCGGGGAAGGAGGAGGAGGCGGCGTGAAGATCCTGGTAGTGGACGACGATCTGGAGCTCTCGGGCCTGATCGGCTATGCCCTGCGGCAGGCCGGCTATCTGGTGATCGAAGCGGCGGACGGCGTGGCCGCCCTGGCGGCCTTCGACCGCGAGTCGCCGGCCCTGGTGATCCTCGACGTCAACCTGCCGCGCCTCTCCGGCCTCGAGGTCTGCCGGCGGATCCGCGCCGCCTCGCCGACGCCGATCTCTCGGACGGCAATCATGATGCTCACGGTGAGGAACGCCGAGGAGGACCAGGTGCAGGCGCTCGACCTCGGGGCGGACGACTACCTGACCAAGCCCTTCAGCCCGCGCACCCTGCTCGCCCGCGTGCGGGCGCTGCTGCGGCGGGCCGGCGAGAAGAAGCCGCTGCCGCTGGCGGCCGGGGACTTCAGCCTCGACCTCGAGCTGCAGGCGGTCTCGGTGCGCGGCGGCGAGCCCGTGCGGCTGACCCGCCTGGAGCTGCGCTTCCTTCAGATCCTGCTCGCCAACGCCGGCCACACCCTCCCCGCCGAGCGCCTGCTCGCCCACGTCTGGGGCTCCCGCGGCTCCGGCGACCGCCAGCTCCTCAAGCAGCTCGTCCACCGCCTGCGCCAGAAGATCGAAGCGGACGCCGCCGGGCCCCGCTACCTGGTGACGGTCAGCGGGGTGGGATATGCGTTGCGGGTGGAGGGGGAGTGAGGGCCTCGAAAGGCAGGATGCCCGCGGTGCAATCCGCCTAGATCAGCTCGGGCGCCTTCAGCACCGCCCCCAGCAGAGCCTGCAGGTTCCCGGCGGCGGCCTGGGCGGCGGCGAGGACCTCCTCGTGGGTGACCGGCGTCGAGGAGAGGCCCGCGGCGGGGTTGCTCACCATCGAGACGACCAGGGAGCGCATCCCCATGTGATGGGCGGCGATGACCTCCAGCACGGTGGACATGCCGGTGACGTCGCCGCCCAGCATCCGGAGCATCCGCACCTCGGCGGGGGTCTCGTAGCTGGGACCGGCCACGCCGGCATAGACGCCCTCCGCGAGGGGAACGCCCAGCTCCGCGGCCAGCCGCAGCGTCAGCGCGCGCACTTGCGGGTCGTAAGCCGCTCCCATGTCCGGGAAGCGGGGTCCCCAGTCCGGCGGGAGCTGGCCGCGGAGCGGGTTCAAGCCCGTCAGGTTGATGTGGTCCTGGATCAGCACAAGGTCCCCCGGCCGGTGGTGGGGCTGGAGGCCGCCGGTGGCGGCGGTCATCACCAGCACCTTGGCGCCGAGCAGGGCGGCGAGACGGACGGGGAAGACCGTCTCGTGCGCGCTGTAGCCCTGGTAGGAGTGGAGACGTCCCTTGAAGTAGAGGATGGAACGGCCGGGCCGCGGCTCGAACATCTCGACGGTGTGCGGGTGCCCCGCGATGGCATGGCTCTCGAAGGGGAGGAGGAACTCGAGCTGGAGCGGCCCGTGGGTGCGCTCCCCCAGGTCCACCGCCAGCCCGGACCCCGAGACCACGGCCACCTCCGGCCGCGGCCAGCCCAGCAGGTCGAACCGCTCGACGGCGGACTTGTGCTGCTCGATGAGCGTCTCCAGACCCGCGGCGGCCTCCTCCAGGGGGCGGTGGACCAGCCCTTCCAGATCTTCGTTCTCTTCCATGGGCGCCTATCCTAGCCCGGAATCCAGCCCGGAATTTCAATCCCGGGCGGGGCTCGGATAGGCTATGCCCTCTTACGGAGGAGGCGAGGGGAGCCGATGTCCGAGCTCGACGATCAGATCCAGAACCGGCGCGACAAGCGCCAGCGGCTCGCGGAGGCGGGGATCCCCGTCTATCCGCACCGCTTCGATTGGGACCTGGAGCCCACGGCGGTCAAGCAGCAGCACGGCGGGAAGACGGCCGAGGAGCTGGAGGCCGCCGGCCTCCGGCTGCGCGTGCCCGGGCGCATCCGCTCTATCCGCCGGCAGGGCAAGCTCGTCTTCGCCGACCTCCACGACGGCCGGGAGAAGATCCAGCTCTTCATCCGGCGGGATGCCCTGCCGGAGACGGGCCAGCTCGTGCTCGACAATCTGGACCTCGGGGACGTGGTCGGGGCCGCCGGCGCGCTGATCCGCACCCGCACGGGCGAGCTGTCGCTCAAGGTGGACGAGCTGACGCTGCTCGCGAAGGCCCTGCGGCCGTTGCCGGAGAAGTGGCACGGCCTCGCCGACGTCGAGACGCGCTACCGCCAGCGCTACCTCGACCTCGCCACCAATGAGGAGTCGCGGCAGGTGTTCGAGCTGCGGGCGGCGGTGGTCAAGGGGCTCCGCGAGTTCCTGGACGCCCGCGGGTTCCTGGAGGTCGAGACGCCGATGATGCAGGTGATTCCCGGCGGCGCCGCGGCGCGGCCGTTCAAGACCCATCACAACGCGCTCGACATCGACCTCTACCTGCGCATCGCGCCGGAGCTGTTCCTCAAACGGCTGCTCGTGGGCGGCATTCCGCGGGTCTACGAGATCAACCGCAATTTCCGCAACGAGGGGATCTCGACGCGGCACAACCCCGAGTTCACCATGCTGGAGTTCTACTGGGCCTACGCGGACTACCGGCAGATGATGGACCTCACCGAGGAGCTGATCGCCGGCCTGGCGGAGCGGGCGCGCGGCCTGCTGGGCCGGGAGCAGCTCACCTGGGAGGGTCGGCCCGTCGGCCTCGCCCGGCCCTGGCAACGTCTGACCATGCGCGAGGCGATCGCCCAGTACGCGGGGGTCCCGGCGGAGCGGCTGGAGACCCTGGAGTCGGTGCGCGCCGTGCTGGCGGAGAAGGGGCTCGAGATCCCGGGCGGCGGCACCTACGGCCATCTGCTGATGGGGCTCTTCGAGCACACGGTGGAGGAGCACCTCTTCGCGCCGGTGTTCATCACCGACCATCCCACGGACGTCTCGCCGCTCGCCAAGCAGCGGCCGGACGACCCCCGGTTCACCGAGCGCTTCGAGCTGTACATCGCCGGCATGGAGGTCGCGAACGGCTTCAGCGAGCTCAATGATCCGGACATGCAGGCCGAGCGCTTCCGCCAGCAGGTGGCGGCGCGGGAGGCGGGGGACGCCGAGGGGCACCTCTACGACGCCGACTACGTGCGGGCCCTGGAGCATGCCATGCCGCCGGCTGCCGGGATCGGTATCGGCATCGATCGGCTCACCATGCTGCTCGCCGACCGGCAGTCGATCCGCGACGTAATCCTGTTTCCCCTGATGCGGCCGGAGGCGGGGGAGTAGGCCTTTGAGCCGCCCCTCCCGCCTGCTGCTGCGAAGGCTCCCGTTTCCGGCGGTGATCGCGCTGCGCTATCTGCGCAGCACCCGGCGGGACGCCTTCGCGAGCTTCCTTTCGGCCGTGGCCGCCGGTGGGCTGGCCCTGGGAGTGACGGCGATGGTGCTGTCGCTGGCGGTGATCTCGGGCTTCCAGAACGCGCTGCGCTCGGAGCTGCTGGGCCGCACGCCGCAGATCGAGGTCGAGCTGCCGCCCGGCGCCGACGCCGTGGCCGCCCGCGAGTCGGTCCGCCGGGTCGCTGGGGTGACCTCGGTGCAGATCCAGGTGCAGGGAGGCGGCTGGCTGGTGGAGCGCGGCAAGGTGCAGCCGGTGGAGCTCGTGGGCTTCGACGGCCCGGTTCCCGGCACCTTTCCGGGCGCGGCGGGCAAGCCGGAGGGCCTCTACGTGCCCGGCGGGCTCGCCTCCCGCTGGGGGCTGACGCCGGGGGAGACCCTGGAAGTCGTCTCGCCGCGCTCGACGCTGACGCCGCTCGGACCCCAGCCGCGGCTGCGCAGCGTGCCGCTCGCCGGCACCTACGAGGGGGCCAAGACCCAGGAGGAGAAGGAGCGGATCGCCCTGCCGCGCGCCGTCGCCGAGACGCTGCTCGGGGACTCGGACCGCCGGCTGGACGTGGAGGCGGGGGGGCTCGACGCCGCCCTCGACACGGCGGTCCGGCTGCCGGCGGCGCTGCCGCCCGGGAGCGTGGTGCGCACCTGGAAAGACCTCAACCGCCCGCTGCTCTTCGCCCTGCGGCTGGAGAAGCTGGTGATGTTCGTGGCCGTGTCGCTGATCGTCCTGGTGGCGTCGCTGGCGCTGGTGGCGGACCTCGCGCTGATCATCTCCAGCAAGCGGCCGGAGATCGGCATGCTCGGCACCCTGGGCGCGACCCCGGCGGCGCTGCGCCAGGCGTTCGTGCTGCTGGGAGGGCTCGTCGCCGGCTCGGGGATCGCCCTGGGCACGATTCTCGGGGTGAGCGGCGCCTGGGTGATGGACCGCTACCGGCTGCTGAAGGTCCCGGGACGGGTGTATTTCCTCGACTACGTCCCGTTCCAGGTGCAGCCGCAGGACCTGATCCTGGTGCTGCTGCTCGCCCTGGCGCTGGCGCTCGCCTCCTCCCTCTACGCCGCGCAGCGGGCGGCGGCGCTCGATCCGGTGGAGGCGCTGAAGCGATGAGCGTCGCGGTCCGCGCCGGCCATCTGACCAAGACCTACCAGGACGGTGCCCGCAAGGTGGCGGTGCTGAAGGGGGTGGACCTGGCGGTCGGGCCGGGGGAGATGGTGGCGATCGTGGGCCCCTCCGGGTCCGGAAAATCGACCCTGCTGCACCTGCTGGGGGCGCTCGACCGGCCGGACGGGGGGGAGGTGGAGATCGGCGGCCAGTCGCTCGCCGGGCTCTCGGGGGCGCGCCTGGCGGCGTTCCGCAACCACACGATCGGTTTCGTCTTCCAGTTTCACCAGCTCCTGCCGGACTTCACGGCGCTGGAGAACGTGATGCTGCCCGGGCGGATCGCCGGCATCGAGCCGCGGCGGGTGCTGGAGCGCGCCCGCGGGCTGCTGCTGGAAGTGGGGCTCGGGGAGCGGCTCGACCATTTTCCGAGCGAGCTTTCGGGCGGCGAGCGGCAGCGGGTCGCCCTCTGCCGGGCGCTGGCGCTCGAGCCGCCGCTGCTGTTGGCCGACGAGCCCACGGGCAACCTCGATCCGGCGAGCGGCGAGACGGTGTTCGAGCTCCTGCTCGCCCTCCAGGCCCGCCATCGCACCACCGGCGTCCTGGTCACCCACAACCCGGAGATCGCCCGGCGCTGCACCCGCATCCTGCGACTGGATGGGGGAGTGCTACACCCGTATTGAAAACCGGACACGGGAGCAGGGCCGAGGGATGGGAGAGGCTGGGAATTTTGCCCGCCTTCGGGCCGCTTCATCCGGTTAGGAATCGGACTTTCGGCCGCGCGGCTTCCCGGCCTCGAGACCCTCCGGGAAGGTGGCGCGTGCTAGAATCCGATTGCCTGAATAAAAGACGCACCGCGGCTCTTCAGGGCACCTCGTCCGCGAGATGCGACGGAGCGCGCTGAGCGTCAGGAGTCGAACAGAATGTTTGAGAAGTACAATGAGAAGGCCCGCCGTGCTCTCTTCTTCGCCCGCTACGAGGCCAGCAAGCTGGGTAGCCGGGTCATCGAGTCCGAACACATTCTGCTGGGGATCCTGCGGGAGGGCGAGGAGACGGTCAGCGAGATCTTCCGGCGCTTCCAGGTCAAGCCCGAGGACATCCGCAGAGAGATCGAAGGCGAGCGGGTCTTCGTCGAGCGGATCTCCTCCACCGCCGAGCTCCCCCTTTCAGAAGAATCGAAAAAGATCCTGGCCTACGCTTCGCATGAGGCGGAGAGCATGCTGCACGCGACCGTCGGCTCCGAGCACCTCCTGATCGGCATTCTGCGGGTCGAGGGGTGCACGGCGATGCGCATCCTCGCCCAGCACGGATTCGACGTCTACACGGTGCGCGAGGAGGTGCTCGCCATCGCCAAGGAGCGCGAGGCCTCGCAGCAGAAGAAGGAGCTGCCGTTCCTCTCCGAGTACGGCCGCGACCTGACGGCTCTCGCCACCGAGCAGTCGTTCGATCCGCTGATCGGCCGCGAGGAGGAGGTGGACCGCATCATCCAGATCCTCTCCCGCCGCACCAAGAACAATCCCATCCTGCTCGGCGAGCCGGGCGTGGGCAAGACGGCGATCGTCGAGGGCCTCGCCCAGCGCATCATCGAGGGGCGGGTGCCGATCTTCCTCGCCAACAAGCGGATCATGGCGCTCGACCTGTCGCTGATCGTGGCCGGCACCAAGTACCGCGGCCAGTTCGAGGAGCGCTTGAAGGGGATCCTGAAGGAGCTCAAGGACAGCAAAGAGCTGATCGTCTTCATCGACGAGATCCACTCGCTGATCGGCGCCGGCTCGGCCGAGGGCTCGCTCGACGCGGCCAACATCTTGAAGCCGGCGCTGTCGCGGGGCGAGATCTCCTGCATCGGCGCGACGACGCTCAAGGAGTACCGCAAGTACATCGAGAAGGACCGTTCGCTGCTGCGCCGCTTCCAGGCGATCCAGGTCAACCCGCCGACGCCGGAGCAGACGCAGGAGATCCTCGAGGGGGTCAAGGACCGCTACGAGTCGTTCCACAAGGTGCGCTACCGTCCCGAGGCGCTGCGCACGGCGATCTACCAGTCCAGCCGGTACATTCCGGACCGCCACCTGCCGGACAAGGCGATCGACGTCATCGACGAGGCGGGCGCGCGGGTCAAGCTGCGCCGGGTGCGCGACACCCAGAACCTGCGGCGGCTCGAACAGGAGATCCGCCAGGTGGTCAAGGAGATGAAGGTCGCCATCTCCGACAAGGACTTCGAGCGCGCCGTCTACCTGCGGGAGCGTGAGATCGAGCTGCGCGAGGATCTCGAGCGGATGAGCGTGGCGACGGACGAGACCGGCGTGCTCGAGGTGACGCGGCACGACATCGAGGAGGTCATCTCCTCCTGGACAGGCATCCCGGTGGCGGCGCTGCAGAGCGAGGAGGCCGAGCGGCTGCTCAAGATGGAGGAGATCCTGCGGCTGCGGGTGGTGGGCCAGGACCGCTCCATCGCGGCGATCAGCCGGGCGATCCGCCGCTCGCGGCTGGGGGTCTCCAACCCGCAGCGGCCGGTGGGCTCGTTCATCTTCCTGGGTCCCTCAGGCGTGGGCAAGACCGAGGTCGCCCGCCAGCTCTCCGAGTTCCTGTTCGGCAATCAGCGGGCGATGATCCGGTTCGACATGAGCGAGTACATGGAGAAGCACGCGGTCTCCAAGCTCATCGGCTCGCCTCCGGGCTACGTCGGGCACGAGGAGGGCGGCCAGCTCACCGAGCGGGTGCGGCGGGCGCCGTACTCGCTGATCCTGTTCGACGAGATCGAGAAGGCGCATCCGGACGTGGCGAACCTGCTCCTCCAGATCCTGGAGGACGGCCAGCTCACCGACGCGTACGGCAACATGGTCGACTTCCGCAACACGCTGGTGCTGATGACCTCCAACATCGGCAGCAAGCTGGTGTTGAGAGGGGGGCGGATGGGCTTCGGCGAGGGGAGCGAGGAGGCCAGCTTCCAGCGCATCGAGGAGGAGATCCTCGCCGAGCTGCGGCGCACCTTCAGCCCCGAGTTCATCAACCGCATCGACGAGGTGATCGTCTTCAACCCGCTGAACGAGCGGGCCCTGCGGTCGATCGTGGACATCCTGCTCGAGGATGTGAACAATACGCTGTCCGAGCGGAATCTGCGCCTCGAGGTCTCGGAGCGCGCCAAGGACTGGCTGCTGACCAAGGCGGACATCGAGCCGTCGACGGGAGCCCGCCCGTTGCGCCGGACCATTCAGCGCCACATCCAGGACGCGGTTTCGGAGATCCTCATCAACAACCAGCACGGCGAGGCGATCGAACAAATCGAGGTGGATCTGGAGGGCGGAGAGCTGACGTTCCATGCCGGCGCCCAGGAGATCGTCATCCCCCGGCGCTGATTCCGCCGGCCGGTGGTTCCCAGCAAGCAGAGGGCCGTTACACCCCGGTGGCTATCGAGCCGCCGGGGTCCGTGAAAGGACGAGATGAATGCCTGATCTCATCGTGGGCCGACGCATGCCGCGCCGGCGGAGGGCCGCGCGCCGTCTGGTGGCGGCGTCGTTGCTTCCTGTGCTGGTCTCCGGCGGCATCTCCGCCCACGCGCAGACTCCGCGACCGTCGCCGTCGCCCCAGCCGCCGCAGCCGCCGGCTCCCCAGCCGCCGGCTGGGCAATCATCAGCCGGGCAGCCGTCCGCCGGGCAGCCGTCAGCCGGCCCGGCGATGAACGGCCGCACCATCGAGGCGATCGAGTTCAAGGGGCTCAAGGCTCTCTCCGAGGACACGCTGCGCTACTACCTCGGGCTCGCGCCCGGCCAGCCGCTCGACGAGGACGCCCTCAACAAGAACATCAAGAAGCTCTGGGACCGCAACCTGGTGGACGACGTCCAGGTGGAGAGCGTGCCCACGGCCGCCGGCGTCCGCCTGGTGATCACCGTGGCCGAGCGCCCGATCCTGCGCTCGATCGACTACCAGGGGATCAAGCGCATCTCGAAGACCGACCTTCAGGACAAGCTCACCACGCAGCACGTCCGCGTCCACGAGGGGGAGCCACTGTCGCTCGGCGAGCTGCAGCGGGTCAAGTCGCTGATCGAGGAGATGTACGGCGAGAAGGGGTATCGCTTCGCCACCGCCCAGTACACGGTCTCCGACGTCGCCGCCAACGAGAAGAAGGTGGTGTTCACGGTTGACGAGGGGGACCGCGTCCGCATCTCGGACATCGAGTTCGAGGGCAACACGGTGTTCAGCGACTCGCGCCTGCGCCTGGTGATGAAGAACACCAAGGAGAGCGCCTTCATCTCGCGGATCAGCAAGAAGGACCTGTACGATCCCGCCAAGCTCCAGGAGGACCTCGACAAGGTCCGCGAGGTCTATCGCGGCACCGGCTACAAGAACATCGTCATCGGCGATCCGAAGATCGAGGTGCGGGCGCTCAACGCGGCCGGCAAGACGTCCAGGGAGCAGCAGCGCCGGATGTTCATCACCATCCCGATCGAGGAGGGGGACCGCTGGAAATTCGGCCAGGTGTCGATCGAGGGGAACAAGGTCTACCCCAGCACGGCGCTGCTCAAGCCCTTCGAGCACAAGACCGGGGGCTGGCTGCGCTCCGGCACCATCGACGACGGGGTGAAGGCGATCTCGGACGCCTACCACAATACCGGCTACATCTTCGCCCGCATCGATCCGGAGCTCATCGAGCGCGAGGGGCGTGTCGCCGACGTGGTGGTCCACGTCACCGAAGGGGACCAGTTCAAGGTCGGCCGCATCGAGTTCCAGGGCAACGACCGGACCAAGGACAAGGTGCTGCGCCGCGAGATCCGGACCTACGAGGGCGGGCTCGTCAACGTCACGGCGATCCGCAACAGCGTGACCAAGGTCAACCAGCTCGGCTACTTCAAACTCAGCGAGGAGAACCCGGTCGACATCGACACCGACACCGAGAAGAAGAAGGTCAACCTGCTCTTCAAGGGGACGGAATCGGACCGCACCGAGCTGCAGTTCGGCGGCGGCTGGAGCCAGCTCGACGGCTTTTTCGGCCAGTTCGCCATCAGCACCAAGAACTTCCTGGGCCGCGGCGAGCAGGTCGGTGTCTCAGTCCAGACAGGCAAGATCAACAACTACTACGACCTGTCCTACTCGGTGCCGTGGTTCCTCGACCGGGCGCAGAGCATCGGCGTCCGGGCCTACAAGCAGAGCTTCGACTACAACCTCGACTCGAACCTGGAGCGCTACATCCGGGACAGCAAGGGCATCGTGCTGACCTATGGGCGGAACTTCAAGCTGTTCCAGTCGGCGAGCATCAGCTACAACTTCTCGAAGTACAACGACGAGACCCAGGTCACCATCCCGCCGCTGGTGCCCGGCCAGACGCCGCCGCCGGCCGGCCAGCCGCAGCCGGGCAGCGTGGTGTCGACGCCGTACCGGATCAACAACTCGTCGCTGCGGCCGGCCTACGTCTTCGACAGCCGGGACAACCCCTTCGAGCCGGTCAAGGGGCAGAAGATCTCGCTCGCTGTGGAGTACGCGGGCGGCTTCCTGGGGGGCAACAACCAGTTCTACCGGCCGGAGGTCGGCTACAGCATCTTCCAGCCGGTGACCAACTATCCGGCCCGCACGATCTTCGCGCTCAACGCCGAGGCCGGGCTGATCCGTCCCTACGGCGGCACCGCGATCCCGGTGCTGGAGCGGTTCTTCCTGGGCGGCGAGAACAGCCTCCGCGGCCACCGCTATCGCTCGATCTTCCTGCGCGACAAGAACGGCAACCCTCTGCGCGACGTGAACGGGGTGATCTTGGGCGGCGACAAGTACCTCCAGTTCAATTTGGAGTACCATTTCCTCCTGGGCGGGCCGTTCCGGGTGCTGCTGTTCACCGACGCCGGCAACGTCTACGGCCAGGGGCAGGCGTTCAACCTGTCGAATCTGCGCTACACGGCCGGCGTCGAACTGCGAGTCCTCCTACCGGTGTTCGGCGCGCCGTTGCGGTTCATCTACGCCAAGAACCTCGATCCGCTGCCCCAGGACAGCTTCGAGAGCTTCCAGTTCAGTATCGGTACCAGCTTCTAGCGGTATCTTCCAGCCAAGCAAAGCAAGGAGAAACAAGACCATGTCGTTTTCCAGCCACGTTCTGACCCGGGTCGCCGCGGCCGGCCTTCTCGGGCTCGCTCTGGCGGGTCCGATGGCTGCCGCTCCGCCGGCGGTGCCGGCCGCCGCGCAGGGGCCCCTTCGCGTCGCGGTGATCGATACCGAGAAGATCCTGCTGTCCTCCCAGGCCGGCAAGAAGGCGGTGGCGGATCTCAAGAAGCTCCAGGAGCAGCGGGAGAAGGAACTGGGCGCCAGGGCCCAGGAGCTCAAGGATCTGCAGGCCAAGATCAACGACGGCCGGCTCTCGCTCGCGCAGGACAAGCTCGCCGACCTCTCCAAGCAGTACGAGGAGAAGGAGATCGGCCTGAAGCGCGCGCAGGACGACGCCAACCGCGAGCTCACCAAGAAGCGCGACGACATGCTGGCGGCGATCGACGAGCGCGTCATGCCGGTGATCAACCAGGTTGGCAAGGAGCTCGGCTACACGCTGATCTTCCGCAAGTTCGAGAGCGGCCTGATCTACGCGGACGAGGCGGTGGACATCACCGGCACCGTCATCCAGCGGTTGGACACCGCCGCCCAGGGCAAGTAACGGCGTGGGCTATCGGCTCGCCGAGCTTGCCGAGCTGGTCGGCGGCCGGGTCGAGGGGAATCCCGATCGCGTCGTCGAGGCGGTCCGTTCCCTGGAGGCCGCGGGTCCCCGCGACCTCTCCTTCCTGAAGGACCCCCGCTATCGCGCTCAGGCGGCGGCGAGCGGCGCCGGCGCCTTGCTCGTGGGGCCGTCCCTCGCGGACGCCGTCGTGCTGGGCCGGGATCTGCTCGTCGTCGACGATCCGTCCTACGCCCTGGCGCGGCTGCTCGCCGTCCTCCATCCGGAAGAGCGCCGGCCGCCGGGGGTCCATCCCACGGCCATCCTCGATCCCGGCTGCGCGGTCGATCCGTCGGCTCACGTCGGCCCTTACGCCGTGATCGGCGCGGGGAGCCGGATCGGCGCGGGAGCGGCCGTCCTGGCCTTCGTGGCCGTCGGTCGCGGCTGCCAAGTGGGGGAGGGCGCGGTGCTGCACCCCCACGCCGTGCTCTACGACGGCACCGAGATCGGTGCGGGGAGCATCGTCCACGCCGGCGCTGTGTTGGGAGCCGACGGCTTCGGCTACGCCACCCACGGCGGCGTCCACCACAAGGTGCCGCAGGTCGGGAGGGTGGTCCTGGAGAGCGATGTCGAGGTCGGCGCCAACGCCACGATCGACCGCGCCACTCTGGGGGAGACCAGGATCGGTGCCGGCACCAAGATCGACAACCTCGTCCAGGTCGGGCACAACGTGCAGGTCGGCCGGCACTGTATCCTGTGCGGCCAGGCGGGGATCGCGGGGAGCGCCCGGCTGGGGAATTACGTGGTGCTGGCCGGTCAGAGCGGCGTCTCGGGGCACATCGAGCTCGGGGACGGCGCCCAGGTGGCCGCCAAGTCGGCGGCCCTGTCCCCGGTCGCGCCCCGCGCGCAGGTCGCCGGCATCCCCGCGATCGAGATCGGCAAGTGGCGGCGTCAGGCCGTCCTGCTGTTACGCCTGGAGGAGATGAGCCGGCGAGTGCGGGCTCTCGAAAAGAAGCTCGGCGAGACCCTCCCGAGCGAACCCGAGGCCAATCCGAGGAGAGATTGAGTTGAGCGAGCCGACCCCCCAACCGGCGGGACCGTGGGACATCGAGTGGATCCTCTCGATGCTGCCGCACCGCTACCCGATCCTGCTGGTCGACCGCGTGCTGGAGATCGAGCCCCGCAAGCGGATCGTCGCGATCAAGAACGTCACCATCAACGAGCCCATCTTCCTCGGGCACTTCCCCGGCCGGCCGGTGCTGCCCGGGGTGCTGCTGATCGAGGGGATGGCGCAGGCCGGCGGCCTGCTGCTGTTGAGCGACATCCCCAATCGCCAGAACAAGCTGCTCTACTTCGCCTCGATCGAGGAGGCGAAGTTTCGGCGGCCGGTGGTCCCCGGCGACCAAGTCCGCTACGAGGTTGAGGTGCTGCGACTGCGCAGCACCTATTGCAAGCTGGCGGGGAAGGTTCTGGTGGACGGCCAGCTCGCCGCCGAGGCGGTGATCTCCTCGGCGATGGTGGACCGCTGATGGCGGCGGCGATCCATCCGCTGGCGGCCGTCGATCCGCAGGCGCGGCTGGGTGACGGGGTCCGCGTCGGCCCCTTCGCGGTGATCGGCGCCAGCGTCGAGATCGGGGACGGCACCGAGGTCGGAGCCGGCGCCCAGGTCCAGGGCCCGGCCCGGATCGGCCGCGAGAACCGGATCTATCCCAACGCCGCCATCGGCTTCGATCCCCAGGATCTCAAGTTCCAGAGGGAGGAGGTCTGGCTGGAGATCGGCGACCGCAACCAGTTCCGGGAGTTCTGCACGGTCCATCGCGGCACGGCCAAGGGGGGCGGCGTCACCCGGGTGGGGAGCGACAGCCTGTTCATGGCCTACACCCACATCGGCCACGACTGCCAAGTGGGAAGCCGCATCGTCTTCGCCAACAACGCCACCCTGGCCGGGCACGTGGAGGTCCATGACGACGCCAACGTGAGCGCCTTCACCTCCGTGCACCAGTTCTGCCGGGTGGGCCGCCATGCCTATCTGGGAGGCTACACGGTGGCCACCATGGACGCCTTGCCGTTCGTCAAGACAGTGGGCCAGAAGCCGGCCTGCTACGGCCTGAACTCGATCGGCCTGAAGCGCAAGGGGATGGCTCCCGAGACGCTCCGCCGGCTGGAGGCCGCGTACCGCATCCTGGTCCGCTCCCGCCTGCCCACCTCGAAGGCCCTCGAACAGATCCGCGCCGAGCTGGCCGGCGATCCCGACGTCGACTACCTGATCGCCTTCGTCGAGAGCTCCCAGCGGGGGATCCACAAGTCGCCCCCCCGCGGCGGCGGCCGGGGAGGAGGCGAGCCTGAATAACCCTGATCCCCGTCCCCTGCGCGTCGGCGTCTTCGGTGCCGGCGTCATGGGCCGGAACCACGTCCGCCTGCTGTCGTCGCTCCCCGGCGCCGAGCTGGTCGGGGTCTACGATCCGCTGCCGGGGGCGGCCGAGGCGGCCGCCCGGGACCACGGCGCGCGGGTCTTCCCGCGCCTGGAGGACCTCGCCGACGAGATCGAGGCGGCGGTGGTGGCGGCCCCGACGGTGGCCCACGCCGGGATGGGCTGCGCGCTGCTCGACCGCGGGCTCCACCTGCTGATCGAGAAGCCCCTCGCGGTGAGTCTCGAGGAGGCCGACCGGCTGCTCGCGCACGCCGGATCCCGAGTGCTCGCCGTGGGGCACGTCGAGTTCTTCAACCCGGCGGTGCAGGCGCTGCTGGCAGTCGGCTCGCCACCGCGCTTCGTCGAGGTGCAGCGGCTAGGGGTCTTCTCCCCCCGCAGCCTCGACGTCGACGTGGTCCTCGATCTGATGATCCACGACCTCCAGATCCTGCACGCCCTCGATCCCAGCCCGGTGGCCGAGATCCGCGCCACGGGAATCGCCGTGCTCTCGTCCCGCATCGACATCGCCAACGTCCGCGTCGAGCTCGCCTCGGGGGCTGTGGCCAACCTGACGGCATCGCGGGTCTCCTCCGAGCGGGCTCGCAAGCTCCGGCTCTTCCTGCCCAACCGCTACTACTCGCTCGACTACCAGGCGCAGGAGATCAAGGGCTACCGGCTGGAGGGCGAGGGAGCGGAGCGCCGCATCCTGCCCGACGACTTGGCCGTCGAGCGGGCCGAGCCGCTGCGGCGGGAGCTCGAGGCCTTCGTCGCCTCCTGCCGGGGCGAGCCGGCGCCGCGCGTCGACGGGGTGCAGGGGCGCCGCGCCCTCGCCACGGCGCTCCAGGTCGTGGAGGCGATCCGGCGCCCCTGAGCCTGTTAGACTCTGCCGGCTCTGGCGGCAGGGCAACCCTTGAGATTTCCTTCGAAGGAGAGTTTTCTGATGAGCGACATTCGCATCGGCGTGATCGGCGGCAGTGGCCTGTATGGGATGGAGGGAATGACGGTCCGCGAGGAGCGCCGGATCCAGACGCCGTTCGGCGACCCCTCGGACGTCTACGTCATCGGCGAGCTGGACGGCCGCCAGGTGGCCTTCCTACCGCGCCATGGCCGCGGCCACCGGCTGCTCCCCACCGAGCTGAATTACCGCGCCAACATCTACGGCTTCAAGGTTCTCGGCGTCGAGGAGATCGTCTCGGTTTCCGCCGTGGGCTCGCTGAAGATCGAGTACAAGCCGACCGACATCGTGGTGCCCGACCAGTTCTTCGACCGCACCCGCCACCGTCCCGACACCTTTTTCGGCAACGGCCTGGTGGCCCACGTCTCGATGGCCAAGCCGGTCTGCCCGCGGCTGATCGGCTCCGCGGTCGACGCCGCGAGCGCCGCCGGGGCCACCGTCCACCGGGGCGGCACCTACATCTGCATGGAGGGGCCGCAGTTCTCCACCCGCGCCGAGTCCGAGGCCTACCGCCGGATGGGGGCCGACATCATCGGCATGACCAACCTGCAGGAGGCGAGGCTCGCCCGCGAGGCCGAGATCTGCTACGTCTCCCTCTCCATGGTCACCGACTACGACTGCTGGCATGAGACGGAAGAGGCGGTCTCCGGCGAGGGGGTGATGGAGGTCATCGGCAGGAACGTCAAGATGTCGCAGGAGGTGGTGCGCGAGATGCTCAAGCGGATCGGCGAGCCGCACTCCCGCGACTGCCTCTGCACCGAGGCGCTCAAGTACTCCCTGATCACCGAGCGCTCGATGATCCCGGCCGAGACCCTGAAGAACCTCGACCCGATCATCGGCAAGTACATGAAGTAGCCTGATGGACGCCGGCTCTTGACCCGCATCCTGATCACCAACGACGACGGCATCTTCTCGCAGGGGATCCGTCTGCTCGCCTCGTCGCTGAGCGCCATCGCGGAGGTCTTCGTGGTGGCGCCGGACCGGGAGCAGAGCGCGATGGGCCACGCCCTCACCCTCTCCCGGCCATTGCGCATGCAGAAGGTGGAGGAGAACTGGTACGCGGTGGACGGCACGCCGACCGACTGCGTCAACCTCGGGGTGCTGTCGGTCCTCAAGGACCACCCGCCCGACCTGGTCTGCTCGGGGATCAACTTCGGCCTCAACCTCGGCGACGACGTCACCTACTCGGGCACGGTGAGCGCCACCTTCGAGGGGACGCTGCTCGGCATCCCCTCGGTGGCCTTCAGCCAGGAGGTGGGGGAGGGGTTCTCCTTCGACGCCGCGGCCGCCTTCGCGCGGCGGCTGGTCGAGGTTCTGCTGCAGGAGGAGCTTCCTCGCGACCTGCTGCTCAACGTCAACGTGCCGGCGGGGGAGATCCAGGGGGTGAGCTACACCCGGCTGGGCCGGCGGGTCTACAAGCAGTCGGTGATCGAGAACCGGGATCCGCGGGGGCGCAAGTACTACTGGATCGCCGGCACCCCGCAGTGGGAGCGGGCGAGCGGCACCGACTGGGAGGCGGTCTCCACGGGCCGGATCTCGGTGACCCCGCTGCACCTGGACCTCACCTACTACCCCGGGCTCGAAAACTTCACCTCGATCCGGGAGAAGCTCCTGGCGCTCGACTTCCCGGCCGGCCCGTCGGAATGAGCGAC
>DASWRX010000241.1:0-2662 GCA_036402955.1 Thermoanaerobaculia bacterium | reverse complement strand
GCCCTTCAAGGTCTCTGCTTCCGCTTCGTTCCTGCCCTCCGGCGACTCCAATCAGCCGCCGAAGGGCAGGGCAGCTCACCTTCCGAGATTTTTAGCCTCGAAACCGCCGGTCACGGACCCTTTGTGAGAAATGCGGGCTAGAGTTCTGGGAGACACGCCCAGAAAGTCGGCAGCGGCGCGAGTGTCTAGTACGGCGGTCGCTTGTGGGGCGGCGGATTCTTCTCTGGTTTTCGTGCTCATGCGCACGATATCAGCAGGTGCCGCTGGACATTCGGCCCCTACGTGTCCAGCGACTTTTCCAGGCGTGCTATGCGCTTCCGGAGGGCCTCGATTGCCTTCTCGCGACATCGGGGGTCGGCGTGGTCGCGAATCTTGCCGTGCTGGTCTACGAGTGCCGCAGCGATGGCGGGGCCTCCGTGGTTTGGGTGCTTTGCTTGGTGCGCTTGCACGGCCGCCAGTAGAGCCTCATTGGGGCGGGCAGTCTTGTCTCGCTTCGTCTCGCCGCCCTGACGCCCTCCCAGGCTCCCGCCCGTACGAATCCGGGCGAGTTTGCTCTCCAACTCCCGCCGCTCGCGCTGGCGTGCCGTCGCCCACGTGTCGGGTAGGCCGTCGTCGCCGTAGATCACGCCCGGCAGGGGCTTTGCTGGGCCAGTGGAGACCACTTGCGTGGTGCCGTCGCGGAGGGTCGCATAGGTTCGCTCAAACCTCTCCTCCGGCCAGTCCTCCCGCCGCAGGGCGCGGGCGAGAAACTCGGCGTCCTCCGAAGAAATATCGGCAACGGCTGTAAAACGGAATCCCTTCTTAGCGCGGACCGCTTCCAGCGCGGCGCGGCCAGCGTCGTCGAGCGCTTCTACATAGAGGTACATGCTCTCCAAATCCTGGTCCTCCATGTGGACGGTATCGCCGGGCTCGTAGGCGACAGATTCGCCGCCCTCCCACCCACCGTCTGGCGTGGGATTCCCGCCTTTCCTCCAGGGGAAATGCTTGATAGCACGGTAGAGACGGCCGCTCATGCCATCATCCTCGATCACTTCGCGCCCTCTCCGGCCTCGCGGCTCGTCATGGGTAGCACCTTGGCGAGGTCGCGAGAGTCGAGCTGGAGGGCCTCCGCGATGATCGCGGCAACACGTTCCGCCACCTCGCGCACCGGGTCCTGTGCGGGGATTACGTATCGCCCGGTGACTCCCGCGCGGGAGTGCCCGAGCAGCGCGCCAATCAGGTACTCCCCGAGTCCCAGGTCTCCCGCTACGCTGCCGACCGTCCGGCGCAGAGAATGCAAGCCCCGGGGTTGCAGCTCGGCTCGCGCCAAGAGGGCGGCCCATGGCTTTTCCGGATTGGCGAGAGGCAACCCCGGCCGCCGGCCCGAGCAGACCGGCGCGTCTGGGGCCGCGTCTGTAGGGCGGGCCGCCGCCAAGAGGGCCACGACCGGCGCCGCGAGGGGTGTGTATCGGTCCCCGGACTTCGCATCGCGCAGGAGCGCCACCCGGGCCGCGAGGTCGATGTCCGCCCAACGCAGACCGCCACCGCCGTCCGGGCGACGATCCTTGAGCGCATGCGCCAGCAGCTCAGACCGCCGCCAGCCGGTGAGGGCCAGCAGCTTAAACGCCAAAGCAAACTCCGGGGTGATCTCGCCAGCGGCCTCCGCCTCCTGGAGGGCCGCGCCGAGCTTGCGCAGCTCGTCAAGGGAGAACCGGGAAGCTTTCGGGCTTTCCTTGAGGCGAGACACCAGCTTGCAGGGATTGGAGCCGATCGGCCGGAGCTGGCGACGCTCCGCAAATCCGAGCACGGCGGAGAGGGTGGTGAGGGCTCGATTGGCCGTCGCGGGCGTCTTCCAGAGAGCGCGATGGATCGCCTCGACATCCTCCAGGTCGAGCGCCGCGATTTCTTTGGAGCCGAGACGCGGAAGCACGTGACGATTCAGCAAACCCCGAAACTCGGCGAGAGTGGATCGCCGGCCCCGTTTCGCACCTGTAGCGGCGCGCTCCTCCAGGTCTTCAAGGTAGGCCGCCGCCACGTCTCCAAACGTCGCGCGCCGCTCGCGGTGGGCCTGTCGCTCGGCGAGGGGGTCTCCCCCGGCTCGCGCCGTGGCGTAGAGAGGACCTACCAAGTCGCGGGCCTGATCGATCGTGAGAGGGCCGTATTCCCCCAGCACCATGCGGCGCTCCTTGCCGTGGAAGCGGTACCCGAAGCCAAACGACAGGCGCCCGCCCCGGAGGCGCGCAAAGAAACCCGGAATCGCCGAGTCGTAGACCAGCCGGGAGCGTTCGGGATGGACTCGCGCTTCGGCCGCCAGTTTGTCGAGCCGGCTTTTCTTGAGGATCTCGGGCATGGTGCCTCCCCTTTCAGGTGCCGGGCGGTCGGCGCCCGTGCTGACCCGGCTGCTGACCGGATCGCTCTCGGGTCAGCACAGGGTCAGCACAGAGGATAGCAAACGGGCGGAAAACGGCGTAGGCTTGCGTAGCGCAAGTCGAGCGCCCGCAGGGCTTAAGTGCTATACTTGCGTAGGGTTACGTAGGAAAGTGATGGAGCGGGAGACGGGATTCGAACCCGCGACCAACAGCTTGGAAGGCTGTGACTCTACCCCTGAGTTACTCCCGCTGATCGAACGCCCGCGTACAGGAAGGAAATGGTGGAGGCGGGAGGATTCGAACCTCCGTAGGGC
>DASWRX010000240.1:0-3468 GCA_036402955.1 Thermoanaerobaculia bacterium | reverse complement strand
GAGGAGTCGCAGAAGTTCGCCAGCGCCGGCGCCCAGCCGGACGGCATGGTGAATCTCGACTTCTCCGCCGTCAAGGTGCCCGGCACTCCCACCCTCATGCTGGTGGACAACAACGGCAAGGTCCTCAACGTCTGGGTCGGCGAGCTGGACTCGGGCGGTGAGAAGGAAGTGCTGCAGGTTCTGTAGGCTCCGGCAGCTCCCGCGCGGCACGGTCTCGCAGGGCGGGGGGGAGCCCCGCCCTGGCCCTCACTCCCCCAACCCCCTCTCTCCCAGCCTCCCCCCCGACCGCCGGGAGAGAGGGGGCTCAAGAAAGCAGGATCTGTTCCCAGACTAGCCCCTCCCTCTTCTCCCGGAGGCCGGGGGGGAGGCCGGGAGAAGAGGGCCGGGGTGATGAGGGCCCGGCGGCGCGGAACGCTCGCCATTTTTTGGCACCGCTCTTGCTCTCCTTCCGCCGTGGGCGATGGTGCCTGGATGGAAAAAAGGAGCACAACATGGAAATGGATTCTCTGAGGGAGCTCTATGTCGACGAGCTCAAGGATCTGTACAGCGCTGAGAAGCAGATCCTTCAGGCCCTGCCGAAGATGGTCAAGAAGGCCAGCAACGAGCAGCTCAAGAAGGCGTTCCAGGATCACCTCGAGGTGACCCAGATGCAGCTCGAGCGCCTGGACAGGGTCTTCGAGGAGATCGGCAAGAGTCCCCGTGGCAAGAAGTGCAGGGCCATGGAGGGCCTGATCGAGGAGGGCAAGGAGATGATGCAAGAGGAGATGGAGCCCGAGGTGATGGACGCCGCCCTGATCGCGGCCGCCCAGCGCATCGAGCACTACGAGATGTCCGGCTACGGCACCGTGCGCACCTATGCCCGGACGCTCGGCGAGAAGAACCAGCAGAAGCTCCTCCAGCAGACCCTGGACGAGGAGGCGGACGCGGACAAGAAGCTCACCCAGCTCGCCGAGAGCTCGATCAACGTCGAGGCGGCCGTCGGGGCCTAGACGTCTCGTAAGGGCGGCCCCCGCGTGGCCGCCCTCCACATTTCATCGTCACGGGCGCGCTTCCTGCAAGCCCTCCCCTTCCGGCGGGAGGGCTTGGCGGGCGGGTGTGATAGCTTTCCCGCCCGAAGAGATGGCCCACGACGAAACCCCTCACCCACAACATGGCACCCGCGACCTCCTGGGGCTTTCCCTGGGGGCGCTGGGAGTCGTCTATGGCGACATCGGCACCAGCCCGCTCTACTCGCTGCGCGAGTGCTTCCACGGCGAGCATGGCATCCTCCCCAGCCACGCCAACGTCCTGGGGGTGCTGTCGCTCGTCTTCTGGGTGCTGATCGTCACGATCTCGATCAAGTACCTGGTCTTCGTGATGCGCGCCGACAACCGGGGCGAGGGGGGGATCCTGGCGCTGATGGCGCTGATCCCCCAGAAGCTGCGGCGGGCGGGCCCGGGCGGGCACTGGGTGCTGGTGGCGCTCGGCATCTTCGGCGCCTCCCTGCTCTACGGCGACGGCATGATCACGCCGGCGATCTCGGTGCTCTCGGCGGTCGAGGGCCTGCAGGTCGCGACGCCGTTCTTCAATCCCTACATCATCCCGATCACGCTGGGAATCCTGCTCCTGCTGTTCCTGATCCAGCGCCGGGGCACGGCCGGCATCGGCAAGCTGTTCGGCCCGGTGATGATCCTCTGGTTCCTGGTGCTGGCGGTCCTCGGCGTGCTCTGGGTGATCCGCGTCCCCTCGGTGCTCGCCGCCGTCAATCCCTGGCACGCCGTGCGCTTCTTCCTCGAAAACCGGGGGCACGGCTTCCTGGTGCTGGGCTCGGTCTTCCTGGTGGTCACCGGCGGCGAGGCGCTCTACGCGGACATGGGGCACTTCGGGCGGCGGCCGATCCGGCTGGCGTGGTTCATCCTGGTGCTGCCGTCGCTGCTGCTCAACTACTTCGGCCAGGGGGCGCTGCTGGTGACTCATCCCGACGCCGCGGCGAACCCGTTCTTCGAGCTGTCGGGCCGGCTCGCCCCGGCCTGGACGCTGTACCCGATGGTGATCCTCTCGACCGTGGCCACGATCATCGCCTCGCAGGCGGTGATCTCGGGGGCGTTCTCGCTGACCCGGCAGGCGGTGCAGCTCGGCTATGCCCCGCGGATCGAGATCATCCACACCTCGGGACGCGAGATCGGCCAGATCTACATCCCGTCGGTCAACTGGACGCTGATGCTGGCGACGTTCGGGCTGGTGATCGGGTTCCGGCGGTCGACGCACCTGGCCGCGGCCTACGGCGTCGCGGTCACCGCCACGATGGTCATCACCACCATCCTCGCCTACGTGGTGGCCCGCCAGGTCTGGAACTGGAAGTTCGCGCTGGTGGCCCCGGTGGCGGCCTTCTTCCTGCTCGTCGACGTCTCGTTCTTCGGCGCCAACATCATCAAGGTGGAGGACGGCGGCTGGTTCCCCCTGCTGGTGGGGATCGGGGTCTACACGCTGATGTGCACCTGGAAGAAGGGGCGGCAGATCCTGGCCGACCGGCTGCAGGCGGACTGCCTGCCGCTGCAGCAGTTCGTGGAGAGCATCCAGCCGGACAAGCCGGTGCGGGTCCCCGGCACGGCGGTCTTCCTCGCCCGCGATCCGCAGGGCACGCCGCCCTCCCTCCTCCACAACCTCAAGCACAACAAGGTGCTGCACTCGCGGGTGCTCTTCCTGACCATGGTCAACGACGAGGTCCCGACGGTGCCGCCGGAGGAGCGGCTGGAGATCCAGGACCTGGGCAAGGAGTTCTACCGGGTGATCGCCCGCTACGGTTTCATCCAGAACCCGAGCGTGCCGGACGTGCTCCAGCGCCTGCGCGAGAAGGGGTTCCACCTCGACATGATGTCGACCACCTTCTTCCTCAGCCGGGAGACGCTGATCCCCAGCCGCAAGCCGGGGATGGCGATCTGGCGCGAGAAGCTGTTCGCCGTGATGGTCCGCAACGCCCAGCGACCCACCGACTTCTTCCGGATTCCGGTCAACCGGGTGGTGGAGCTGGGGATGCAGGTGCGGCTGTAGGCCCGCCCCTGCGGGGCGGCCCTCACTCCCCCAGCCCCCTCTCTCCGGCCTCCCCCCCGCCCGCCGGGAGAGAGGGGGCTCAAAAAACTCCCTTCTTCTTCTCTTCCTTTTCAGACTAACCACTCCCTCTTCTCCCGGCGGCCGGGGGGGAGTCCGGGAGAAGAGGGCCGGGGTGATGAGGGTCCCCCCCCGTCAGTGCACCTCGCCCATCAACCGCTTGAGCGGCCGGATCAGGACGACGGCGATCAGGGTGAAGAGCATGCAGACGCCGAAGACGGCGCCGAAGATCTGCGGCAGGGGGAACTTCTCGAACACGCCCGCCACCTGGCCGCCGATGAAGTTGCCGAGCGAGGTGGCGAGGAACCAGATGCCCAGCATCTGGCTGACCACCTTCGCGGGAGCGAGCTTGGTCATGGCGGAGAGGCCGACCGGGCTCAG
>DASWRX010000239.1:0-2329 GCA_036402955.1 Thermoanaerobaculia bacterium | reverse complement strand
CTAAGAGGCCGTTTGCGAAGTCAGGGAGCGGGTAGCCGCTTCCGGCTCGGGTGGGCGAGGCGGTGCAGCATGAGCCGGATCAT
This sequence comes from Thermoanaerobaculia bacterium, assembly GCA_036402955.1. Taxonomy (GTDB): domain Bacteria; phylum Acidobacteriota; class Thermoanaerobaculia; order Multivoradales; family UBA5704; genus DATARR01. Next base: position 2,246 of record DASWRX010000239.1, on the reverse strand, counting down.
GGCCAGCTTGACCATGGTCTCGGAGACCTCGGGCAGCTCCTCGTACTCCCTGGCGAGGCGCCGCCAGCGGCCGAGCCAGCCGAGCGTCCTCTCCGCCACCCAACGCCGGGGGAGGAGGACGAAGCCGGTGCCGCCCGCGAGCCGGCGCACCACGATCAGCGTCAGGCCGAGCAGGAAGCAGGCGAGCAGGGCCGCGAGCCGGTCGTAGGCCCCGTCGGCGAACACCGCCTCCAGCCACGGGTAGAGCCGCTTCAGGCGCCTGAGGAGATCGCCGACGCCGTCGGCGTCCTGCACGTCGGCGGCGTGGACGATGACGCCGAGCAGCAGGCCCGAGGTGTCGACCGCGACGTGCCGCTTCCTGCCCCATACTTTCTTGGCCGCGTCCCAGCCGCGAGGCCCCCTTTTTCGGTGGTCTTGACGCTCTGGGTGTCGACGATCGCGGCGGCGGGGCTGGGCTCCCGGCCTTCTCGTTCGCGCAGCATCACCACGAGGTGGTGGCGGATCGCCTCCCAGACGCCCGCGCTCGCGAAGTCGCGCATGTAGCCGTACACCGTGCGCCACGGCGGGAAGGCCGGGGGCGGGGGCAGGTGGCGCCACTGGCAGCCGGTCCGGACGAGGTAGAACAGGCCGTCCAGCATCCGCCGCATGTCGGTGCTGCGCGGCCGACCGCCCGGCTTGGCGGGCGGGATCAGCGGCACGAGCAGGGCGTACTGCTCGTCGCTCAGGGCCTGCCCGGCGCCGAAGTCGCCGACCAGCGCCCGGGTCTCGGCTGTCCACATGGCGTGCCTCCAGGAAGGGCTGTCCCCCTCCTGAACCGCCGGCACGGCCACTCCGCCTCACGCTCGCCCGGCCGGCGCGACCTTCTCAAACGGCCTCTGAGTAGATGGCCCGGCCGGTCGTCGCGTTGTAGGACAGCATGTCCGTCAGACTGTCGCCGTTCAGCTTCAGCGGGACGATGGCGGTCCACCCTTTGGCGGCGACTAGGTCCTTGACGATTATCTGGTCGCCCGGCTGAGCGGCGTGCGCGGTGGTTGCCAAGCCAATCATCGCTGCGGTCGCAGCAAAACCTGATTTCATCATATCTCTCCATGGTTGCGTGGACTATCCATCATTGCAGCCTGAATGTTATCTTGATGAAATTCAATGATTACATATCCTGATTATCCGTCTTACACATCCGCGGTGACGGCCCGGTAGGGGTGCGGGGCGGTGTGGACGGCGGCCCAGGCGAGGCGCTCGACGATGCTGTCGAGCTGGAAGCGGCGGTTGGACCGGTAGGCGAAGCTGGTCAGGTAGGCTTGGGCGTGCTTGGCGCCGACGTGGTGATGCGTGCCGGCGATCGCCGTCTTGATGTCGCCGAGCGTCGTGTTGACCCACCGGAACGGCGTCCAGGTGGCGGCCCGCTTGCCGGCGCCGGTCACGATCGGGAAGTGCGAGCAGCCCGCCTCCTCCACCGCCGGCCAGCACGACGGGCCGTCGCTGACGACGGTGCTCCCGGGCTCGAGGTCGCGCTTGGCGAGCTTTTCCACCTCCTTCTTGCGGAAGCCCTCGACCACGCTGAGCCGGAGCCGCCTCGGCCTGCGCTCGGCCGTGGTCTCGACCGCGGCGACGATGGGCGTCTTGCCCGCCGCGCCTCGGCCGCGCTTGCCGCCTTGGCGCTCCCCGCCGAGGTAGGCAGCCTGCCCTCCGGCCCGCGGAGCGGGACCGGGGGGTCGATCTCGACCCGGCCGGAGAGCTCGGGCTTGGCGGCCTCGCGTGCCGCCATCGCCCGCACCAGCTTCCGCTTGATCAGCCAAGCCGTGGGCTGCCGTACCCCGAGCCGCCGCCCGAGCTCGATCGAGCTGATCCCCTTCTTGCCCTGGGCGAGATGGTGGATGGCCGAGAACCAGGCGGTGAGCGGCAGCTTGGTGTCCTGGAACACGGTGCCGGCGGTGAGCGAGACCTGCCTCTTGCACCGGTTGCACTGGAACACCTCGCGGGTCCTGAGCGCGCAGAAGCCGCGGCCGCCGCAGGCCGGACAGATCAGCCCCTCCCGCCACCGCATGGCGAAGAGCGCCGTCCGGCACGCCACCTCGGTGCCGAACCGCTCCCGGAACTCCACCTCGCTCAGCCCCCGGACCGAGCGCCGCGACCCCTCCGCCGATGCCATCCCGCCCCCTCCACGACCCCGAAACCCACGAGAATCCTAGACCGGATCGGGATGGATGTCATGGATAATCAGGAATGCGAAATCCGGCTCAAGGCAT
>DASWRX010000238.1:0-5454 GCA_036402955.1 Thermoanaerobaculia bacterium | reverse complement strand
TCTTCCAGGTCGATGCTCTCGCCCAAAGCCTCTCGGCTGACGAAAGGATAGATCTTCACCAGTTGATCGACCGAGAAGCCCCGATCCGCCAGGGCGGAGATGGATTGGGTCGGCACCCGCGTACCGGAGATGTGGGGGGCTCCGGAAATCTTTCCCGGCAGGATCTGAACGGTCGACCGGGGCCATAGAAGGTCCGGGCCCCGGGTGCCCTCGAGTCCTTCGAAAGGACCCACGATGTTCACCAGGTCCCGCGCCAGATATTGTCCATCGACTCGTTGCAGCGGCATCGCATCCGCATTGATGACGACCTCTCCCGCCAGAGTGACCGCGATGGCCGCGTGTCCTCCTTCGAGAGGCCCAAGATCGAGCTCTTTCAATTGTTGCAGGGCCCGCCGGACTTTTGGCATCGACGTGGCGGGCACGTCCCGGTCAAAGGCCACCTTGGGCTGACGCAGCCAGTAGATGGTCCGCAGGGCCAGCAGATCGGTATAGGACCACAGCAGCGGCTTCTGTGACACCGAGGGCAGGAGGAGACCTTTCCGCGCCCAGTAGTACGCGGTGCTCTTCGGCACGCCCGAGAGGGCCGCCGCTCGTTCCGTCGTATAAGCGCCGCCGATGTCCATGGATCTCTCCCGAGCCTCGCTCCCAACGATACGCCGGACTTACGCTACCGTCAACCGGTGGTTGGCCGCGCGCTGACGGAGCCTCACCCGACCTCCCGACCCAACGACCGGCGGGGAGTGCGGTGGCACGGTGTGAGGCTCGCCGTCTAGTCCATCTGCTTCCGCAACACCGTCGGAATGTCGTAGTCGTCCACGTTGGACCAGTTGGGTCCGAAGCCGTTCGGGTCGTCGCCGCGGATGTGGGCGATCGCCTTGCGGTAGAACGGCACGTCGGCGGCCGACTTCTCGGGCTCCTCGCGCTCGATGCGGTCGCGGTCCTTCTCCCGCTCCTTCTCGCGCTCGCGCTCCATCATCGGCGCCGCCGCCAGGCTCGGCGCGGCGACCGGCATCGAACGGCTGACGTTGAGCGACGGCGCGGGTATCCGCGGACGGTCGTCGAGGCTGCGGTCGAAGCCGGTGGCGATCACCGTCACCTTCATCGCCTCGTCGAGGTTCGGATCGATCACCATGCCGGAGATGATGTTGGCGTCCGGATCGACCGAGTCGGAGATGATGCGCGCCGCCTCGGCGACCTCGTGCAGCGTCAGGTCGTGGCCGCCCGAGATGTTGATCAGCACGCCCTTGGCGCCCTGGATCGAGGTCTCCTCGAGCAGCGGCGAGGAGATCGCCCGCTGCGCCGCCTCGAGCGCCCGGTGCTCGCCCTTGGCGATGCCGGTGCCCATCAGCGCCATGCCCATGCCGGTCATGATCGTGCGCACGTCCGCGAAGTCGACGTTGATCTCGCCCGGGATGGTGATCAGATCGCTGATGCCCTGCACGGCCTGGCGCAGCACGTCGTCGGCGATGCGGAAGGCCTCGAAGAGGGGCGTGCCGCGCTCGACGAAGTTGAGCAGCCGCTCGTTGGGGATGGTGATCAGCGTGTCGACGGCGTTGCGCAGCTCCTCGACGCCGCGCTCGGCGTACTGCAGGCGCCGCCGGCCCTCGAAGCCGAAGGGCTTGGTGACCACCGCCACGGTGAGCGCGCCGATCTCGGCCGCCAGCGAGGCGATGACCGGCACGGCGCCGGTGCCGGTGCCGCCGCCGAGGCCGGCGGTGAGGAAGACCATGTCCGCCCCCTCGAGGACCTCGAGGATCTTGTCGGTGTCCTCCAGCGCGGCCTTGCGGCCCATCTCGGGATCGGCTCCCGCGCCGAGCCCCTTGGTGAGCATGTGGCCGATCTGCAGCTTGATCGGGGCGCGGCACTTGGCGAGCGCCTGGAGGTCGGTGTTGGCGGCGATGAACTCGATGCCGCGGAGCTGGGCGTCGATCATGCGGTTCACCGCGTTGCCGCCGCCGCCGCCGACGCCGATGACCTTGATGCGGGCCGGAGTGGAGTCCGCCACCAGCGTCTGGACCCGGAGCGATTTCTCCTTTCCGGCCTCGCTGCCGTCCTGGTCTTCGAAGAGAATCATGTCTACCCCCTTTGCGGGCTGAATCAAATGGGTTGAGTCAATTTTAGAGCAGATCCGAGAACATTCCGCGCAGGCTGCCGACCATCCCGCGCATGCTGAAACCGGTTTTCTTCTGTGCCTTGCTCTGGCTCTCCTCGGCGTTGCGGGCGTAGAGCAGGAGGCCCGAGGCGGTCGACCAGGTGGGGCTGCTGATCACGTCGACCAGCCCGCCCAGGCCGCGCGGCAGGCCGTAGCGCACGCCGGCGTCGAAGATCTGCTCGGACATCTCGAGCAGGCCGTCGAGCTGGGCGCCGCCGCCGGTGAGCACGACGCCGCCGCGCAGCCCCTCGTCGGAGGCGTGGCGCTTGAAGTCGTCGCGGATCATGGTGAACAGCTCCTCGGCGCGCGGCTGGAGGATCTCGCAGAGCTCGCGCTTGGGGACGATGCGCGAGGTGCCGCCCGCCACCGTGGGGACGGCGATCCCCTCGTCGTCGGTGACCATGCTGGGCAGGCAGCAGCCCTGCTTGACCTTGATCCGCTCGGCTTCGGCGAACGGCGTGCGCAGCACCATCGCGAGGTCGTTGGTGAAGTGGCCGGCGCCGATGGGAGCCACGGCGCTGTACTGGATCTCGCCTTCGCAGAAGAGGGCGTACTCGGTGGTGCCGGAGCCGACGTCGATCAGCAGGGAGCCGAGCTCGCGCTCGTCCGGGGTGAGCACGGCCTCGGCGGTGGCGAGCGGCTCGAAGACCATCTCGATGACCTCGATGCCGGCGCGGTTGACGCTGGTCAGCAGGGTGCGCGAGCGGGTGATGTTGCCGGTGACGAGGTGGACCATCACCTCCAGGCGGGTGCCGAGCATGCCGAGGGGATCGTCGATCCCGCCCTGCTCGTCGACGATGAACTCCTGGGGGATGGCGTGCAGGATCTCGCGGTCGGAGGGCAGCGCCGCCGACTGCGCCGCCTCCAGCACGCGCTGGATGTCCTGGCGGGTGATCTCGCGGTCCTTGCGGGCGACGCTGACCATGCCGCGCGAGTTGACGCTGCGGATGTCGGCCCCGGCGACGCCGACGTAGGCGCGGGAGATCTCCACTCCGGCCATCACCTCGGCCTCCTCGCTCGCCGCCTTCAGCGCCTCCACCGTGGCCTCGACGTTGACGATGTTGCCCTTGCGCGTGCCGCGGTTCGGGGCCAGCCCCTTGCCGACGACCTCGATGCCGCCCTTGTCGTCGCGCTGGCCGATGAGGACCCCCACCTTGGAGGACCCGATGTCGATTCCGACGAAGTAAGGTTCCGTTTTGGCCATAGCCGACCCTCTCGAAAAAAGTTGACCTCTAAGCTCCAGCCCCGCCCTGCGCAGGCGAGGCAGAATTCACGTTCGCGGGCTGCACGACGATCCGGCGCGAGAAGCGCAGGTCCACCGCCTCGATGCGCGGATAGCGGCGCGCGAGCTCGGGCAGCAGCGCGACCAGGCGCTGCACCTTGGCGGCCACCTCGCCGCCGTCCACCAGCAGCGGGAAGGGCAGGGCGTCGGTGCGCAGCCGGAACTCGCTCTCCCCCAGCACCTCGATCTGCGCCAGCTTCGCCGCCCAGTTGGGCTCCACGCGGCCGAGCTCCGCCGCCACCTTGAGCGCCGAGCCGATGCCGTCGGGGTGCGGATCGCGGGGGAAGCTCACCACCAGCAGCCCCGCCTTGCGGGCGGCCGCCAGCTCGGCGGGCGTCGCCACCGGCGCGATGGCGCGGCCGTCGGAATCGGCGAACACCAGGTCGCGGCCGGCCAGCAGCAGCGCGATCGGCCGGCGCTCGGCGATCTTCACCCGCAGCCGGCCGGGGAGATCCTTGGTGATCTCGACCGCGGCGATCCAGGGGTTGCGCTGCACCCGCGCGGTGGCCTCGGCGAGCGACAGGCTCACCAGGTTCTTCCCCGTCAGCGGCGCCAGCGCCTCGCGCACCCAGGCGTCGGAGACGCGCCGCGGCGAGCCCTTCGCCTGCCGCACCTCGACGGTGCGCAGCCGGAAGAGGGGCGCGGTGAGCACCCAGGCCACGAGGGCGGCCGGCGCCGCCACCACCCCGGCGGCCACGGCGAGCGGCTTCAGGAGCTTGAGCAGCCGGCTCTTGCGCCGGCGGCGGGGAGGCGTGCCGCGGCGGCGGAAGTCGAGCACGCGCCCGCCCGTGCCGGCCGGCATCACGGAGGCGGTGACGGCACCGTTCACGCCTGTTCCTCCTCAGCCAGCGCCTTGGCCAGACGGTTGACGTCCCCCGCGCCCATGGTCACCACCACGTCTCCCGGGCCGACCTCGTCACGCAGCAGGGAGGGAGCGTCCTTCCAGGCCGGGCAGTAGTGGACGTTGCGGTGGCCGCTGCGCAGCGCGGCGTCGACCACCAGCTCGCCGGTGACGCCCGGGATCGGCTGCTCGCGCGAGGGGTAGACGTCGGCGATCACCGCCATGTCGGCCCCCAGCAGGGCGCGGCCGAACTCCTCGGCCTGGTCCTGCGTGCGCGAGAAGAGGTGCGGCTGGAAGACGGCGAACACCCGGCCGTCGGGGAAGGTCTGGCGGGCGGCCTGGAGGGTCGCCGCCACCTCGGTCGGGTGGTGCGCGTAGTCGTCCACCACCGTGGCGCCGCGCCAGGAGCCGAGGATCTCGAAGCGGCGATGCACCCCCTTGAAGCCGCCGAGGGCGCGGGTGATGGTGTCGAAATCGATGCGCAGCGACAGCCCCACGCCCACCGCCGCCAGGGCGTTCAGCACGTTGTGGCGGCCGGGGAGGGGCAGCTCGATGGTGCCGAGGTCGATGCGGCCGAGCAGGCGGTCGCCGCGCAGGCGCACGCCGAAGCGGCTGCCGCCGCCGTGGGGCTCGAGGTTGACCGCCGACAGGTCGGCCTGCGGCGAGAGGCCGTAGGTGATGATGCGGCGGTCCGCCACGCGCGGCAGGATCTTCTGGACGTTGGCGTCGTCCAGGCAGAGGATCAGCCGGCCGAAGAAGGGGACGCGGTTGGCGAACTCGACGAAGGCGTCCTCGATCGCCTCCAGGGTGCCGTAGGTGTCCAGGTGATCGCGGTCGATGTTGGTGACCACGGCGATCACCGGGGTGAGCCGCAGGAAGCTGCGGTCGTACTCGTCCGCCTCCGCCACCAGGTAGTCGCTCTTGCCCAGCCGCGCGCCGGTGCCGAGCAGGCGCAGGCGGCCGCCGACGATCACCGTCGGGTCGAGCCCGGCCTCGGTCAGCAGGGTGCCCACCAGCGAGGTGGTAGTCGTCTTGCCGTGGGTGCCGGCGACAACGAGAGATTCTCGTCCCACGAGAAAGTCTTCATGCAAAGTCTGCGGAAGCGAGCGCATGGGAATGCGTTCGTTGAGTACCACTTCCAATTCCGGATTGCCGCGCGAGATGGCGTTGCCTACCACG
>DASWRX010000237.1:0-4754 GCA_036402955.1 Thermoanaerobaculia bacterium | reverse complement strand
GGTGGAGGAAGCGCCGCTGGCCCAGCGCGCTCTCCGGCAGCTCCTCCCAGCCCAGCAGGAGGGCGGCCTTGGCGGCCTCCTGGCGGGTCAGGTAGCCCGCGTCCCGGAAGGTCTCCAGCCGGTCGAGCGGCCCGCGGCCCTCGAGGCGGGGCAGGTGCGCGAACGCCGCGGCGACGCGGGCCGCCGGCGCGTCGACCGCGTCCGCCATGTCCGCCGCGTCCGCCGCGTCCGCCGCGTCCGAAATGCCGGCGCCGAGTTCCCGCAGCTCGCGGATGCGCTCCGGCAGGGCCTCCAGCTCCAGGATCGCCCCTTCCGGCCGGCCCGGCTCGCCGGGTCTCCCCAGCCAGAGGCCGGGATAGAGATTGAGCGCCACCAGCAGGGCGAGCCCGCGGTGGGCTTCCGGGTGCCCGAAGAGCATCGCGAGCTCGTCGCGCACCCGTTCGGCGGCCACCCCGGCGACGTCGGGCGAAGACTCGCGGGCGAGGAGCAGGGTCTCGGCGTCGGCGGCGAAGCCGGGCAGGCGCAGCAGCAGGCGGGGGAGGCGCAGCACGCGCAGCGGATCGCCCGTGAAGCTCCGCGTCGTCGTCGCCCGCAGCAGCCTCCGCCCGAGATCGGCCACGCCGCCGAAGGGATCGATCACCTCGCCGTTGCGGGGATCGAGAGCGAAGGCGTTGACGGTGAAGTCGCGCCGCGCCAGGTCGTCGTGGAGCGGCATGTCCTCGCGGTCCCAGAGGTCGACCGTCAGGTCGCCGGCCACCAGCCGGTAGGCGGCGAACTCCTTGCCGCCCAGGAGGACCAGCCGGGCGGGGAGGGCCGCGGCGAGCCGCTCGGCGACCTCCCGGCCATGCCCGCCGGCGACCACCGCGTCGAGATCGTGGCTCGGCAGCCCCAGGGCGCGGTCGCGGAGGACCCCGCCGACCAGGTGACAATCGATCGTCCCATGGGCCGGCCCGCAGGCGTCGAGCAGCGCCCGCACGGCGGGATGGTGGAGAAGGAGGCGAAAGGCCCGGCTGAACACTTCACCATTTTATTCCGGTGTTAGACTATTCTGATGACGATTCGCACAACGGCAGCCCTCGGACTGAGTGGTTTTCTTCTCCTCAGCCTTGCCGCCGGAGCGGCGCCCGCCGCTCCTCCGGTCTTTCCCGCGCAGCCGCCGCCGGACGAGAGGCCGCCGCAGGAGTCGTTCGCCGAGGAGATCAGCGTCGCGCTCTCGACCGTGGTGGTGCGCGTGGTGGACACCTGGGGCCGGCCCATCCTGGGACTGGAGCCGAAGGATTTCCGGGTCCGCGCCGGCAAGCAGGACATCCCGGTGGTCGCGGTGGACTGGATCGCCGCCGGAGCGGAGCCCGCTGCCGCGACCTCCGCGACCGCCGCCGGCGAGCCTGCGGCAGCCCCTCCGGCGTCCGCTCCGGCGGACTCCGCGCCCGCGTTCGCGCCCACGTTCGCGCCCACGGACTCCGCGGCGGCCCCGACGGCTCCCGCGGGCCGGCTGATCGTGGTCTTCGTGCAGGCCAGTCTGGAGACGAGCCGGATCAGCGGCCAGTTCCGTCTGCGGCCCTTCACGCGCGAGCTCTTCGCTTCGCTGCCTCCCGAGGACCGCGTCGCGGTGGTCTCCTTCGATTCCCACCTGAAGCTGCGGCAGGACTTCAGCCGCGACCGCGCCGCCACGCACGCCGCCATCGACGAGGGGATGATCTACAACGTCCAGGCCGAGGTGCCGGCGGAGGGCGGGGTCTCCCTGGCGCGCGGCCTCGACTTCCAGGCGGCCCGCGACGCCGCGTCGGCGGAGCGGGCCCTGGAGCTGACCGCCCAGGCGCTGGCGCCGCTGCCGGGAGAAAAGATGATGATCTTCCTGGGCTACGGCCTCGGCCGCTTCGGCGGCGGCGCCGTGCACATGACCCAGGCCTACCACCGCGCCGTCCGGACCCTCGGCGCCGCCCGCATCCCGGTCTTCGCCCTCGACACCACCAGCGCGGACGAGCACTGCCTGGAGGTCGGGCTCGAAGCGGTGGCGACGGCGACCGGCGGCCTGTACCTCAAGACCTTCCGCCTGCCCAACCTGGCGACCAGCGTGCTGGCCCAGACGATGTCCGGCTACTACGTCCTGACGCTCGATCCCGGGGGGCTCTCCGGCGCGACCGGCCAGCGGGTGACGATCGAGCTGAAGGGCAAGCACGGGGACGTGCTGGCGCGACCGGCCGTGGTGCGCTAGGTCCGCCGGGCCGGCGTCGCTTGCCTGGCGGCGTCCGTCGGGGCTAAACTTCAACTTGAAGGCCATGGCACTAACTCGCGAAGATGTAAAGAAAATCGCCACCCTGGCCCGTCTCCGTTTCACTCCCGCCGAAGAAGAGCGGCTCACCGGCCAGCTCGCCCACATCGTCAACTACATCGATCAGCTCCAGAGCTTCCAGGGCGCGGAGCCGGAGGCCGCCGGCCAGGGCGTGCGGGAGGCCGCGGACCGGCCGTGGGAGTGTCTGCCGCGCGAGCGCTTCCTCGCCAACGCGCCGGCGTCGATGGACGGCTTCCTGCTGGTGCCGGAGGTGAAGGGAGGGGACGGCGATGAGTGAGCTCTGGGAGCTGTCCGCCGAGGAGATCGCCGCCCGGGTGCGCGGCGGCGAGGCGTCGGCGGCCGAGGTGCTGGAGTCCTGCCTCGCCCGCACCGCCCGCGTCGAGCCGCTGATCGGAGCCTATCTCGAGCTGTTCCAGAACGAGGCCCGCGCCCGCGCCGCCGGGATCGACCGCCGCGTCGCCGCGGGCGAGGATCCCGGGCCGCTCGCCGGCGTGCCGGTGGCCCTCAAGGACAACCTGAGCCTCGCCGGACGGGCGCTCACCTGCGGCTCGCGCATCCTCGCCGGCTACGTGGCCCCCTACACCGCCACGGCCGTGGAGCGGCTGCTCGCCGCCGGCGCCGTTGCCGTGGGCCGCGCCAACATGGACGAGTTCGCCATGGGCTCGTCGTGCGAGAACTCGGCCTATCAGCCCACCCGCAACCCGTGGGATCTCGCCAGGGTGCCGGGCGGCTCCAGCGGCGGCCCGGCCGCGGCGGTGGCCGCGGGCAGCGTGCCGCTGTCGTTCGGTTCGGACACCGGCGGCTCCATCCGCCAGCCGGCGGCGCTCTGCGGCCTGGTGGGCGTCAAGCCGACCTACGGCCGGGTCTCCCGCTACGGGCTGGTGGCCTTCGCCTCCTCGACCGACCAGATCGGACCCATCGCCCGCAACGTCCGCGACGCCGCCCTGGCCCTCCAGGTGATCGCCGGCGCCGATCCGCTGGACTCGACGTCGTCCGAGGAGCCGGCCGGCGACTATCTGGCGGCGATCGAGGAGGGCATCGCCGGCCGCCGGATCGGGATCGTCCGCGAGGCCGATCCCACGCGGCTGGGCGGCGACGTCGCCCGCAACTGGCGCCAGTCGCTGGACCGGCTGGTCCGCGCCGGCGCCGAGCTGGTGGAGGTCTCGGTGCCCAGCGTCGACGCCGCCATCGCCGTCTACTACGTGGTCGCCACCTCCGAGGCCAGCGCCAACCTGGCCCGCTTCGACGGCGTGCGCTACGGCGCCCGCTCGCCGGCGGCGGACGACCTGGCGGACCTCTACTTCGAGAGCCGCAGCGAGGGTTTCGGCCCCGAGGTCCAGCGGCGCATCATGCTCGGCACCTTCGCCCTTTCCTCCGGCTACTACGACGCCTATTACGGCCGCGCCCGCGCCGTGCTCGAGCGGATGCGGCACGAGCTCGACGCGGCGCTCGGGGCCGCCGATCTGCTGGTGACTCCCACCACCCCGTCCGCCGCCTTCCGGCTGGGCGAGAAGGTGGACGATCCGCTGGCCATGTACCTCTCCGACGTCTTCACCACGCCGGCGAGCCTGACCGGGCTGCCGGCGGTGGCGGTCCCCTCGGGCGCCGGCGAGGCGGGCCTGCCGCTGTCGCTCCAGATCATGGGCCGCCCGTTCGCCGAGGCCGCGGTGTTCCGCGCCGCCCGCGCCTTCGAGCGCGAGGTGGGCTGGGTGGTCGCTCCCGGCTTCCGCGGCGCGGGAGTGGAGGGGACGGCGTAAACATGCGGGCCGCCAAGACCGTCAAGACGCTCGCCGCGGCCGTTCTGTGCCTGCTGGGCCTCAGGCTCCCGGCGCTCGCCGCCTCGCCGTCCGTGCCCGCGCCATCGTCGCCGCCTTCGTCAACCACCGTGGAGCCGCGCGACGAGGTCCGCGTGGGGCTCGAGGAGGGCCTCGCGGTCACCCTCTCGGAGGAGCGCGGGATCGCCGTCGAGGCCTCTCCCCGCCGCGGCGAGGGGATGGCCGCCTTCGCCCAGCGCCTGTGCGGCGACGCGGGCTCCGGCTCCCGGATCGTCCGCATCGCTGAGGCGAACGCCGCCGCCGGCGCCGGCCTGCAGGCGGGCTCCCGCTATTCCATTCCCTTCGATCTGCTGTCGCCGGACTGGCAGCTCAAGGCCTCCCGCGCCCTGTTCGCCGACGACCGCGGCGAGGCCGACGGCTGGCTCCACAAGGTGCGCGGCGTGGGGCCGATGCAGCGGGAGAGCCTGTGGAACCTGGCCGTCTGGTTCACCGGCACGGGGGAGAACTTCCGCGCCATCCGCGAGTACAACGAGCTGCACGACGAAGACCCGCCGCGCGGCACGCTGGTGAAGATCCCCTCGGAGCTGCTGCGGCCCGCCTTCCGCCCGGCGCTGCCGGTGCCCGAGAAGCCCTATCTGCTGGACTACGGAGCGGACAAGGACGGCGAGTTCGCCGTCTACCGCCTG
>DASWRX010000236.1:0-12721 GCA_036402955.1 Thermoanaerobaculia bacterium | reverse complement strand
GGGAGGCGCCGAGGGCTCGATACGCCGCAGCACCTCCTCGCGCTCCCCCGCCGGACCCCGGCCGGTGAAGCGCACCTCGACGTCCCCATGGCGGGCCGTCCAGACCCAGGCGCCGGCCTGGAGCGTGGGGCCCTGGAGGAGGGGGACGGTCTGCGGAGGGGCGGCGAGGTTCGGCATCGGGATATTCTAGCGGTACTCTTGATTCCGCAGGCAAGAGGCTTGCAGATCGTCACGTTTAAGAGTGAGGCATCTGCAAAAGGGCCTCATTAAATCTTCGTCAGAAAGGAGCCGTGAATGGGCAGTTCTAACAGCGGCGACAAGGACTACGAAGCAGGACGGGCTGATGCGGCAAATAACAGAAATGATCCACCCAGGCCTGATATATTTTCTAATCAGAAGCAGATGGATCAGATGCCAGTGCGTCAAGCACGCTACAAGGAGGGACAAGCAGATAAGCGGCGAGAAATGGAAAAGGACTAATCAGATGGCTCGCTACTAAGGTGAGCGGCTGACGTCTCTGGGGAGTGGGCCGGGGCAAAGTTCTTGTTGCAGGCGAGGCTTGCAGCGGCTTCTGTATTTTTGTACCCTGTTCTCATGACTATCGAGCTAAAAGGCAGCGTGGAGGAGCAACTGCGGGATCTTGCCGTGAGGCAGGGCAGGGACATCGGCGCGCTCGTGGAAGAGGCCGTCCAGGGGTACCTCGAAGCTGCGAGCATCACTGACTTGGGAGATTCAGAGGTTGCCGAGACTCAGGTCGCGCTGCTTGGGGAGCTGCGCGGAGTTCCTGGATGGACGGACGGCCGTGAATGAAGCGGGCTGAGGTCTGGTGGGCTGAGTTGCCTTCACCGGTTGGCAGTCGGCCAGTGGTCATTCTGACCCGAGACGCCGTACTCCACTCCATCGACTCCATTGTGGTGACGCTTGTCACTCGAACTATCCGCGGGCTCCCGACCGAGGTGGTGCTTGGCCGCCAGCAGGGACTGCCCGTCCGATGTGTTGCAAATCTAGACAACATCCTCACAGTTCCGCGTGAGCGATTAAAGCGGCTGATGGGTGCTTGCAATACTTCAAAAGCGGGAGAATTGAACCAAGCCATCAAAGCCGCTCTCGACCTCCCATGACTTTCCTGCCGAAGGCGGCTCACAGGATCGCCGAGCCGAACGAGGGAGATATTGATGCTTGAGGCAAAACCCGTCAGCCTATTCTCCCGCGACTTCGACATCTCAACCGATGGGCAGAAGATCGCCTTCCTGGATATCTCCTTTTGAGAGAGGCTGGCGAGGTCACGATCGCGGGCCGGCCGTATAAACTTTATCGTGAGGGTCTGTGGAGCGGGGCCTTTGTTCTCGAAGGCGGTGAGCGGATCATCGCGCGCGCCGTCAAGCCCAGCGTCTTCCTGTCACGATTCGAGCTGGAGATCGACGGCCACCGCTACTCTTTGAGGCGAACCTCCTTTTCGCGAAAGCCTTCTCGGTTTTTCGGGATGAAGCCGTGGTGGGCAGCATCCGCCGGGCCGGTTTGTTCACCCGGAGGGCCATCATTGATCTGCCATCGGAGTGGCCCATCCCTGTTCAGGTGTTCGCCTTCTGGCTGGTGTCGATCATCTGGCGCCGGCATCGGCGCCATTCGTAAGCACTGCCACACGCGAGGGGGGCATTGCGCCGGAAGGCCCGGAGGAGTACATTGACCGGGACACTCACCCCGCAAGTCTCGCCCGGGAGGCGCCCCATGAAGAAAGTGTACGGAACCGTTCTGCTCTCAGCGATCGCTCTCACGCTCACCTCTACGCCTTCGCTGCAAGCGGCGGAACGCGCGAACGTCGGACAGTGGGAGTTCACGTCCACGGTCGACGGCGCGGCAAAGACGCGCACCTATTGCATCACTCCCACCCAGGTCAAGGGCATCAACGGAGATGCCCAGGCGGATCAGGCTTTTCTGGAGAAGGGCGCCGCGGCGAGACACTGCACGATCAAGGATTTCAAATTGGAAGGCAATACCCTTTCCTACACCCAGGTCTGCGCCGGCTACACCTTCTCGGACCGGACGACCTACAGCGGCGACAGCTCCGAAGGCGTGTTGACAACCAAGATGGACGGCAAAGCGGCCGTCGTCACGCACATGAAGGGCCGGCGTCTGGGCGCCTGCAAGTAGACGCAGGATCGAACGGCGCTATCCGCAGCCTCCCAAGGAGATCCGATGAAAGCCTTTTGGATGTTGGGGACCCTGTTGTTGTCCGCCGCCGGCCCGGCGCTCCGGGCTCAGGCGCCGCCCGCGCCGATCGAGATCAAGCTGGCGCACGGCGACGCGGCCGAGACGCAGACGCGGGACCAGCTCCTGCGGCTGCTGCGGACGTACGACTTGAACCCCTGGATCTTCACCCGCACGCTGATCATCGACAGCTCGCCGCGCACGGTTCCGCACAGCCATCCCGTCCTCACGCTGAGCACCCGCCACATCAAGGACGACGATCTGCTGCTGTCGACGTTCGTGCACGAGAACCTGCACCATTTCCTCGTCCAGAATCGGGAGAAGACCGAAGCCGCCAAGAAGGAGCTTCACGCCGTGTTTCCCAAGGTTCCCGTGGGATATCCCGACGGCGCCGACTCCGAGGACTCGGGCTACGAGCACCTGATCGTGTGTTATCTCGAATACCGGGCGGACAAGGAAATCTGGGGCGAGCAGCGGGCGTTCCAGGCCGTGCAGTTCTGGATGTCGGATCACTACCGCTGGATCTATCGCCAGCTTCTCGAAGCGGGGTACCAGATCGGGCCGATCGTACAGAAGAACGGCCTCATCCCCGGCGCGCCGAGCGAAAAGCCGGCGGCGAATCCCCATTCATCTCAGTAGATCTCGCCATGTCGGGCACGATGTGCACCTCCTCCTTGGATGCCGTGGCATAGGATGGCACACCGCTCGCATCACGGTCAGACGGGCGCGCCTCCGCTCCTGGAGGCCGCATGCCGGAAGAGGGATCGATCATGGCCGAGCGAGTCACCCCCGAACAATCCGTGAAGAACTACTGGCTGCTGGCGACCGATCCGGAGGAGTACAGCTACGGCGACCTGGAGCGTGACGCCGAGACCGTCTGGGACGGCGTCACCGATGCCCCCTCGCTGAACAACCTGCGCGACGTCGAGCCGGGCGAGGAGGTGCTGATCTTCCACGCCGGCAACGAGATGGCGATCGTCGGCATCGCCCGCGTCACGTCGGACACCTATCCGTCGCCCACGGGAGCCAGCGTCGAGGAGGTGGCGGTGGACCTCGCGCCCGTGCGGCGCCTGGAGCGCCCGGTGGCGCTGGCCGAGATCGAGGACCTGCCGGAGCTCCAGGACTTCGATCTGATCTCCGATCCCGGCCTCTGCGTCGCCGAGGTCACGCCGGAGGTCTGGGGCCGCATCCTGGAGCTGAGCCAGGTGGCGCTGGCGTACTCCACACAGGAAGACGTGGAGTAGGCCGGCTACTGCCGCACCGCCGCGCGGGCGGCCATCTCCAGGTATCTCTCCCCTTCGATCAGGCTGGTGTGCTGCGGATCCGCGGCGAAGACGAGCGTGATCTCCGGGCGGGGATCTTCCTGCTGGAGGATCTGCTGGAGGGCGGGCGCGAGCTCCACGGCCGGATAGACCCAGGATTCCAGCGGCAGGGTATGGGTCTGGACGGCGGAGGGGGAGCCGGGGCGGCCCGGGTCCCAGGCGGGGACCTTCTTCTGGCCGTAGCGCAGCACCGGGGGCGGCCCGAGGAGAATCAGCGCCCGGCCGCGGTCGGTGAGGCTGCCGCGGACGCCGCCGTCGCCGTAGAGGCGGTCGGCCGCCTCCACCCGCTCGTAGAAAGTCTTGGCGAACTCGTTGCCCGGCGTGTTGGGGTCCGGGTCCCGCCGGCGCCAGAACGCCTCGACGAAATCCACCACCTCGCGGCTGGTCCGCAGGCGCCGGTACTGGCGCTGCTCGTCGGGCAGCATCAGCCAGCGGGTGGGGCCTTCGTCCAGCCCCGCGCCGCTCGCCGGGCCGCGCGGCGCCGCGGAGCGGCAGCCCAGCGCGAGCCAGGACAGCACGATCAGGGTGGCGGCGAGCCGCCATCGCGAGCGATTGCCTCCAGCCATCTGGTGCGGCGACCTCCCTCCTGAAACCCGGGGCTGCGCGCCAGGCTCTCAGTGCACGCTGTTCTCGCCGATCGGGTCCGGCGTTTCCTGGATCACGCCGTAGGTCTTCTCGTAGCGCTCAAGGTTGGCGCTCAGGGCGCTGATGATGCGCTTCAGATGCCCCGGGCTGGCCACCACCCGGGCCGTGACGATCCCCTGCGGCGGCACCAGGTTGATGAAATCCAGGATGAACTCCTCGCGCGTATGGGTGATGCGGAGCAGGTTGGAATAACGGCCCTTGAGCTCGTCGTCGGTAATCTTGACATTGAAGCCTTCCGCGGCCTCTTCCATGGAGATCTCCCTGTCGTGCGTTCCCCGCGATGCTACCCCAACCCGGGGCCGAGGTCACACGGGCCAGGGCTCCAGGTCTTTCCACTCCACCCCGCCCGAGAACTCCCACCGGTGCTCGGGGAGGTAGACGCCGACGCCGCCGGTCCCGGTCGGCGCCGTCACCGTGAAGGCGAGGGCCCGGCGCTGGTAGTCGTAGGGGGCCCCCTCTTTGGAGTGGATCGCCACGTCCACCACGTACTCGCCGGGGCCGAGGCGGAGGGCCGGGCAGGCGAGACGCACGGTGGCCTCCCCCTCGAAACGGCCGGGCGCGTAGCCCTCGATGTCCGTGTTGGTCCCCCAGACCTCGTGGTCCCGCGGGGTGGAGACCGCGACGCCGAAGACGAAGTCCTCGAGCGGCTGCCCGGCGCGGGCGTGGATCTCGAAGACGACGTCCTCGCCGGTGGTGACGTGATACCGCTCCTCCCCCCCGGCGAGCAGCCGGATGGAGACGATCTCGGCCTCCCGCGATCCCCAGCGCAGCTCCGAGACCTCCGCCTCGCCCGCCCGCTCGCGCTGCAGCCGGGCCTCCCGGTGCTCCTCCCCCTCGCGCGCGGCCACCTCCTGGCGGTAGGCGTCGATCACCCGCCGCGGCTCGCCCACCAGGCGCTGGCGGCCGTTGTCCAGCCAGAGCACGCGGTCGCAGACCCCCTCCACCAGATCGAGCGAATGGCTGACCAGCAGCAGCGTCCTGCCGGTGGCGAGGAACTCCTCGATCCGCCGCAGGCAGCGGTGGGCGAACGCCTCGTCCCCCACGGCGAGCACCTCGTCGACCAGCAGCACGTCCGGATCGGTGTTGACCGCCACGGCGAACCCGAGCCGCACGTACATCCCCGAGGAGTAGTTCTTGACCGGCTCCTCCATGAAATCGCCGAGGCCGGAGAACTCCACGATGTCCGCGTAGCGGCGCTCGATCTGCTTGCGGGTGAGACCCAGCACGGCGCCGTTGATGAAGACGTTCTCCCGCCCCGAGATCTCGGGGTGGAAGCCCGCCCCCAGCTCGATCAGCGCCGCCACCCGGCCGGCCACCGTGATGCGCCCGGTGGTGGGCTTGAGCATGCCGGCCACCAGCTTGAGCAGGGTCGACTTGCCCGAGCCGTTGCCGCCGATCACCCCGAACGCCTCGCCCTGGTGGACGGCGAAGTCCACCGTCTCCAGGGCCGCGATCGACTCCTCCGGCTTCAGGCCGCTCGCCAGGCTCCTCCCCACCAGCGCGCTCTTGAGCGTGCGCAGCCGGTCGCCCGGCAGGCTGCGGCGGTAGAGCTTCGAGAGCCCCTCGACGCGGATCGCCTCCGACGGCCCGGCGGCAGCGGAAGGAGAGTCCGCCGCCGCTCTCACTAGGCGACCTCCACGAGCGTCTCGCGCAGGCGGTCGAACAGACCCGCCCCGAACGACCAGGCGACGAGGCTGACCAGGGCCATCTGCACCCACAGCAGGGGATCGGGGAACCGGCCGCGGAACAGGATGTCCTGGTAAGCCAGGATGAACGGGGTGAACGGGTTGAGCCGCACCGCCCACCAGACCGCGGCGAGGTGGCGGATGGAGTCGAGCGAGAACAGGATGGGGGTCAGGAAGAACAGCAGCGTCAGCAGGTTCGCGAGCAGGTCCCGCACGTCCTTGAAATGGACCGTGAGCGCCGCCACCCCGAGCGCCAGCCCGGCGACCATCGGCAGGTGGAGGAGGACCACCAGCGGCAGCGCCGCCACCGAGATCCCGCCGACCGGATAGCCGAGGAGCCGCCCGGCGACGACGGCGGTGATCACGATCGGCAGCGCGAACAGGAAGTGGACCAGGTTCGCGAGCACCGAGACCATCGGCAGCAGCTCAGCCGGGAAGACGGCTTTGCGGATGAGCCCGGAGTTGGCGATGAGCGACATCGACCCTTCGAGCAGCGAGGCCGAGGTCCAGATCCAGGGGAAGAGGCCGCTCACCAGGAACAGTGCGTAGGGGCTCATGCCGCCCCGCGAGTCCGGCTTGAAGACGATGCTGAAGACGAAGGTGTAGACCGCCAGCAGCAGCAGCGGGTTGGCGAGCGACCAGAGGAAGCCGAGCACCGAGCCGCGGTAGCGGGCCTTGAGCTCCCGCGAGGTCAGGGTAGCGAGAAGCCCGCGGAAGCGGAAGAGCTGATAGATGGCCCGGAACATACAGGGGGAGGAATGTATCATCCCGGCCCCTGCTACACTGCCGCCCCGTGGCCGACTGGAGTCCGGTGGACCTGCTGCCCGGCCTCTGGGTCGGGTTGCTCGGGGCGCTGCTCGCCTCGGCGCTGCGGCGATGGTACGACCCGGTGCCGGCGCGGGTGCTCGCCGTCTGCGCCCTCGCGCTCCTGATCCTCTTCGGCCCGGTCCTCTTCGGCGGCGGCCTGCTGCTGCCGCTCGACAACCTCCGCGGCCAGGTGCCGTTCCAACGGCTGCCGCCCACGGCGCCGCACGGCAACATCCTCCAGGGGGACCTGATCGAGCTCGTCACCCCGTCGCTCGCCGCCGTCCGGGAGGCGCTGTCGGAGGGCCGCTGGCCGCTCTGGAACCGCCGGGCGGGCGCCGGCATGCCCCTGCTGGCCGATCCCCAGGCCCAAGTCTTCCAGCCGCTGGTGCTGCTCGGCTATCCCCTGCCGCTGCTGCGGGCCGCCGGGGTGGTCGCCGCGCTGCGGGTCCTCCTCGCGCTGGTCTTCGGCTTCCTCTGGATGCGCCGGCAGGGGCTGGGGGAAGCACCGGCGCTGGCCGGCGCGCTCGCCTTCGGGCTCGGCGGGTTCCTGCTCCTCTGGCTGGGCTGGCCGATGGCGAGCTCCGCGGCGCTCCTGCCGCTCGTGCTCTACGCCGTTTCCCGCTGCGACGATCCCGGCGGACGGCGGGACGCGCTGCTCCTGATGCTGGCGGCGTTCGCCCTGCTGCTGGGCGGGCATTCGGAGACGATCCTCTACGCGCTCGGGATGGCGGCCCTCTTCCTGTTGGATCGCGTCCGCCTGCGGCGTCCGGGACGACGTTGGGAGCTGGCACGGCGGGCGGCGGTGGCGATGGCGGTGGCCGGTATGGTGGCGGCGCCCGTGCTGCTGCCGGCCGTCGAGTACGTCTCCAAGACGATGCGGGCGGCGCGGATGGTGAGGCCCTCCCCGAAGGCTGTGGGCGCTCCCGCGGGCACCCGGGCGGCGCAGAGCTACCTCCCCCTCGCCGCCCCCAACGCGTTCGGCAACAGCCGGTTCGTCGATTACTGGGGACTGACCAACACCAACGAGGACGCCAGCGGATTCGTGGGCACGGCGACGCTCCTCGCGGCCCTGCTCTCGGTGTGGGCGCGGCGGCGGTTCCCGGCTGAGCGGCTGGCGCTGGGCATCGCCGGCGTCTGCCTGCTGTTGATGGCTCCCTGGTTGCCCGCGAGCCATCGCCTCCTGCTGCCGCTCTCGCTGTGCCTCGCCTATCTCGGCGCCTGCACGCTGGAACGGTTCCAGCGGGGGGAGATCCGCCGGGCCCCTTTGCTGATCGTGGCCGCGGGCCTCGGCATGATCCTCGCCTGGGGATACCTCGCCCATCCCGATCCCGCGGACCCGGCGCGGCTCGCGGTGTTCCGCTTCGGCTGGCTTCGCTGGCAGCTCCGATTCCTGGCGCTCGCCGCCCTGCTGCTGGCGGTGGCGGTTTCGTGGCAACGGCGGGGGAGATCGCTCGCCGTGGCGGGCGTGGCGGCGGCCATAGCGGCGGAGCTGCTGCTGCTGCACGGTCCGGCGAACCCCCCGATGCCGCAAAGGCTGGCCCTGCCGCGGAACGGCCCCCTGTTGTTTCTGCAGATCAAGCTGGGCCAGAGCCCGCGGCGAGGGCCGGGCTACCGGATGGCGGCGCTCGGCCGGGATTTCCCGCCCAACCTGGCGACGCTCTACGGCCTGGCGGACGCGCGGATCTACAACCCCATGGCCCCGCAGGCCTACGTGGACCGCATCGCGCCGGTGCTGGCGGGCTGGTGGGGCGAGGTGCCGGAATTCGGCGCGCCCGGCCACCCGCTCTACGAGCGGCTCGGCGTGCGCTATCTCCTGGCGGCGCCGGACGCCCGGCTCCCGCCCCCTCTCGAGCCGGTGTTCGCCAGCGAGGACGGCTCCGTCTGGGAGGTCCCCGAGCCGAAGCCGCGCCTGTTCATCGACGCCAACCGGCCGGCCGGAAGGGTCATGATCCCCCGTTTCGAGGACGCCTGGATCACCGCCGAGGTCCGCCTGCGCCGGCCCCAGTGGCTCGGCACCATCCTCTACCAGGACGGTGGCTGGCACGCGCTGGTGAACGGCCGGCCACACCCTTCTGAGGTGGACCAGGGGGTCTTCCTCACCGCCGAACTGCCGAGAGGACCGAACCGGTTGGACCTCCTCTACCGGCCGGCGGGCTTCCTGTGGGGGTGCGCGCTCGCGGCGATCGGGCTGGCGACGGGGGCGGCGCTGCTGATGCCGGCGCCCCGCGCCCGAACCCTCACCCCCCGGCCCCCTCTCCCGTCCCCTCCCACCCTCCCTCACCGGGAGAGGGGGAGAAAAGCGAAGACGTGTCAGAATCCCGCGAAAAGGATCTTGGGGGGACGACATGTCTGTTGGAAAATATCAGGTTCGAGATCTGCGCCGGAATGCCACCGCGACGGAGAAAATTCTCTGGGAGAGGCTGAGGAGCCGCCGGCTTCAGGGGCTGAAGTTCCAGCGACAGTTTCCGGTCGGACCCTTCGTCGCCGACTTTTGTTGCCGCGATCGGCGGGTGATCGTGGAAGTGGATGGCGAGATCCACTCGGACGAGCAGCAGATGGCGCGCGACGTGGAGCGGGACGCCTACCTGCGAGGCCAGAACTATATCGTGGTCCGTTTCACCAACGCGGAGATCCTCAACGACCTTGAGACCGTGCTTCGCAGGATCGCGATCGCCGTCTACCAGGCACCCTCCACCTGGCATCGGCAGTAAGGCTTTTCTCCCCCTCTCCCGGTGAGGGAGGGCGGGAGGGGACGGGAGAGGGGGCCGGGGGGTGAGGGTTCGGGCGGGGGGGCGCCTACAGCCCCAGCCGGTCCGAGGCCGCCTGCAGGGCCTTGATCACGTTCTCGATGTGCACGTCGAGCGGCAGGCCCATCTCCTCGGCGCCGTGGTAGACGTCCTCGCGGTGGACACCGCGGGCGAAGGCCTTCTCCTTGAGGCGCTTCCTGACCGACGGCAGATCGACGTCGGCGAGCGACCGGCTCGGCTTGATCAGGGCCACGGCGGTGACGAAGCCGGCCAGCTCGTCGCAGGCGTAGAGGGCCTTGGCCAGCCGGGTCTCGCGCGGCGTGCCGGTGTAGGGGGCATGGCCCAGAATGGCCGTGCGCATCACCTCGGGGTAGCCCTGGGCAGCCAGGATCTCCACCCCGCGGTAGGGATGGTTCCGCTCGTCGGGCCAGCGCTCGTAGTCGAAGTCGTGGAGCAGGCCGGTGAGGCCCCAGAGCTCCTCGTCCTCGCCGAGGCGGCCGGCGTAATAGCGCATGGCGGCCTCGACGGCCAGGGCGTGCTTGCGCAGCCCCTCCTTCTCCGTGTACTGGCAGAGCAGGTCCCAGGCCTGGTCGCGGCTGGGCAGGGGTCCGGTCTCGGGCATGGAGCGTACCGTAGCAGAATGATCTTGTTGAGGCCATCTCGTTGAGACCATAATGGGGCCATCATGGCCGACGAATCCAGCAAGCTGACCGTGCGCTGCCCCGACTGCGGCTCCGACCTGGTGATCGACGCCGCCACGGGCGCGGTCCTCTCCCATCGCAAGGCCAAGCAGCCCCTCGCCGGCGGCAAGGACTTCGACTCCCTGCTCAAGGGGCTGGACGACGACAAGAATCGCGCCGAGGACATCTTCCAGCGCGAGGTCTCGGCCCTGAAGGACCGCGACCGCATCCTCGAGGAGAAGTTCCGCGAGGCCCTGCGCCGCGCCGAGGAGGATCCGGACCAGGGGCCGCCCCCGCGGCCGTTCGATCTGGATTAGTTGTCATTAGTTGTCTCCAGAAGAGGGGCGTCTCCAAAAATTTGTATCCGGGAAAGTCTGTGCTAGAATCCGCCTCCGGCCTGTCGGTCTTCCTCCCGCCTTTGTGGCGCCGTCCTGGCCCGAGCTTCAACCCCCGGTCCGTTGCCGCTCGTAGCAAGTCGCCGTGAAGAGCTTGCCCTGACGTGACCCATGACCGCCGACGAGCCCTCCCCGGGCTCGCGAAGAAGGAGTTAAATCTTGAGTCCATGGTGGATGCGCCCTACGGCTGAGGGCCTCGAAGAAGAGAACCGCAACAAGCCGAAATCCCAGACCCCGCAGGCGGCGCAGGCTCCGCAGGCAGACCACGCCGCCGAGCCCACGCCCCCCGTCGCCGCCCACACGTTCCCCGAGCCCCAGCGCGAGCAGCCCTCCTTCTCGGAGGCCCCGCGCGAGTGGCGCCCGACCCCCGCCCCCGAGCCCGCCGTCGAGCCCGCCGTCGAGATGCAGCCGATGGCCGCCGCCTCGTCCCATGCGCCGCTGCCGGTCTTCCCGGTCCTGGAGCCGCTGGACGACGAGGCCGAGGAGCCCTACGACGACGAGGAGGGCTCCGAGGAGGAGCTCGAGGCGGGCGAGGCGGAAGGCAAGGAAGGCGAAGAGAAGGAGGGGGATGACAAGGACGCCGAAGAGCGCCGCCGCCGCCGTTCCCGGGGCCGCCGCGGCGGCCGCCGCCGCAACGGCAAGGCCGCCGCGGCTTCCGCCGCCCCCGCCAAGCCGGCCGAGGAGGAGGACGAGGACGAGGAGCCCTGGCGCGACGAGCCGGCCTTCGAAGAGCCCGCCCCCGCTCCCCGCCGCATCGCCCACACCCCGTCGCCCTCCCGCTACGTGATCTCCCCTTCCGAGGTCGAGTCCGTGGCGCGCGAGATCGTCATCTCGGTGCCCGAGCGCCAGCGCGCCGACCACGAGCGCAAGATCGCCATGTTCTGCGACTTCGAGAACATCGCGCTCGGCGTGCGCGACTCGGAGATCAGCAAGTTCGACATCACCCTGGTCCTCGAGCGTCTGGTCGAGAAGGGCAAGATCATCGTCAAGAAGGCCTACGCCGACTGGGAGCGCTACAGCGACTACAAGCGCCCCTTCCACGAGTCCGCCATCGAGCTGATCGACATCCCGCAGAAGTACTACTCGGGCAAGAACAGCGCGGACATCAAGATGGTCGTCGACGCGATGGACCTCTCCTACTCCAAGGAGCACCTCGATACCTTCGTGCTGCTGTCCGGCGACAGCGACTTCTCGCCGCTGGTCTCCAAGCTCAAGGAGAACAACAAGTACGTCATCGGCATCGGGGTCAAGAACTCCTCCTCGAACCTGCTGGTGGACAACTGCGACGAGTTCATCTACTACGAGGACGTCTGGCGCGACTCGCAGAAGGGCCCGAAGCTCGACGGCCTCAACAAGAAGACGGCCGAGGCCTTCAGCCTGATGATCGAATCGATCCAGGCGCTGATCCGCGAGAACAAGGACGTGCTCTGGGGCTCGATGATCAAGCAGACGATGCAGCGCAAGCGCCCCTCCTTCAACGAGGGCTACTACGGCTACAGCACCTTCTCGGAGCTGCTGGAGGACGCCGAGCGCAAGCAGATCATCAAGCTGAAGAAGGACCAGCGCTCGGGCACCTACATCGTCACCGGCTTCGCCAAGACCGGCGAGGGCATGACGGCCACGAGCCGCCGGTAAGGCATTCCAGGAAAAGAGAGGCCGGGGAACCTCCCCGGCCTCTTCCCCTTCAATCCCTTGTGATGACTACGGATTCAGCAGGGTGTGGTTGGCGTGGGAGGCGTTGTCGAGCTGGATGGCGTCGTACCCCACGGTGAAGGTCCCGCTGTTGCCGGTACCGATCTTCACCGACACCCAGGCCTGTTCCGCCGCCGGATCGGACGGCGGGACGCTGCCGGCCGGGGTGACCGTGCTGTTCAGGTTCAGATAGAGCCAGCCGGACGTGAAGGGTACCGGGAAGGCGGGGCCGCCGACGGCGACCCTCTGAGACTCCGCCGGGAACGGCGAGAAGAACGGCGCCGGAGCCGGCGAGACAGGGAAGCTCTGCGGAATGTCCACGTGCTCGCTCTCATCGAAGATCCCGATGTCCTCCTGGCCCAGCGGGTACCAGGCCGGGCGGACGCTCGGGGTGACCGGGCAGGCGAAGGGGGCCTGACTGACCTTGGAGTCCCGCCAGACGACCAGGCTGGTGGTGCCGTTGGTGGTGCCGCCGTCGACGTAGCGGACCGCGAAGTTGGTGCCGAGCGGATGGCGATGGTCCGCCGCCGACCAGCCGAC
>DASWRX010000235.1:0-2521 GCA_036402955.1 Thermoanaerobaculia bacterium | reverse complement strand
CTTGACGCCGTAGCCCGTGTAGAAACCGGGGGCGTAGATCTGATGGACGTACCAGGAGCGGCGCGGCAGGCCCTCCGGCCGGGTCAGCGTGCGCTCCGACTTCATCAGGATCTCGTTCAGGCGGTTGGCCTTCTCCGCCGGCAGCGTCCTGCCGCCCGCGGTGGCGGCGGCGTACGCCTTCGCGTAGGCGGCGGTGCTCTTCTTCAGGGCCGCAACCGCGTTCTGCAGCGGCGCGAAGTTGAGGTAGGGGGCGACGTCCAGGCGCGGCGGCGCCACCCAGTCTTGAGTCGGGTCATCCACCGCCTGGAAAACCTTGTCGTCCAGCCGCTGGTTGCGTTCCTCGGCCTCCTGCCGCAGGGTGTCCGTGAGCTTGACGACCTCGTCCACGTATTTCCCCACCGCGACATTGAAGGGCTCGAAAGTCATCGGCAGGATGTCGGCGTCGACCAGACGCAGGTCGAGCCGGCCGGCGGTCTTCGCCAGGGTGACGCCGTACTCGAACTTCGGATCGCCGAAGCGGACGTAGTGATCGAAGGAGTCATAGGCGGAATGGTATTGCCCGTACTCCTGCTCGCCGCCATAGCCGATGTTGAGGGCCGAGATCCCCAGGTGCTGAAGGAACGGGGTGTAGTCCGAGCCCGATCCCAACGGCTCGAGGCGGATCTTCTTGCCGGCCTTCGCCTCCTGCTGCCGCTCCGGGGGCCCGTTCAGTTGCGTGCGGGCGACGGAGCGGTCGAGGACGCTGATCCCCTTCTCGGGATCGGTGACGTCGCGGACCACCTGGTTGACGAAGGTCTCCAGGGTGTGGGAGCCGCCGGCGTTGAAGAAGCCGCGGGAGTTGCCGTCGGAGTTGATGTAGACCACGGCGTGGTCGCGCAGCTCGGCGGCGTGGGTCTCGGCCCATTCGGTGGAGCCCAGCAGGCCGGGCTCCTCGCCGTCCCAGGCGGCGTAGATGAGGGTGCGCTTCGGCTTCCAGCCGGCCTTCGCGAGCTCGCCCACGGCGCGGGCTTCCTCCAGCTCGGCCACCAGGCCGCTCACCGGGTCCGAGGCGCCGTTGACCCAGCCGTCGTGGTGATTGCCGCGGATCACCCACTCGTCCGGCCGCTCGGCGCCGGGGAGCCGGGCGATGACGTCGTAGATGGGCGCGAGGTTCCAGTTGAACTCCAGCTTGAGGTGAACGCGGGCGGGTCCGGCGCCGAGGTGATAGGGAATGGGCAGCGCGCCGCGCCAGTCCTCGGGAGCCATGGGGCCGCCCAGGGCCTTCAGCAGCGGCAGGGCGTCGCCGTAGGAGATGGGGAGCACGGGGATCCTGGTGATCGTCGGCGCGTCCTTGACGGCGAGCCGCTTGGCGTCCTCGGTGGCGCCGATGCCCGGGGTCAGGGGGTCGCCCGAGTAGAGCGGCATGTCCGCCACCGAGCCGCGCTGGCCACTGTGCTCGTTGCGATAGCCACCCTGGGGATAGACGTCGCCCCGGAAGTAGCCGTCCTCGCGCGGATCGGAGTAGATGAGGCAGCCGACGGCGCCGTGCTCGGCGGCCACCTTGGGCTTGATGCCGCGCCACGAGCCCCCATAGCGCGCGATGACGATCTTGCCCTTGACGTCGATCCCCCGGCGCTGCAGCTCCTCGTAGTCCTTGGGGACGCCGAAGTTGACGTAGACCAGCTCGCCGGTGACGTCGCCGTCGATCGAGTAGGCGTTGTACAGAGGGAGCTGCTCCGCGGTCTGGCCGGAGGTGGAGTCTCCCGGGACGGGCGGCTCGGCGAGGCTCGCCCTGAAGCGGACGGGCGCCTCCATCTCCAGCAGGCGTGTCCTGGGCGTCGGGAAGAGGACCTTGAACGACTCGATCTGGGTCTGGTAGCCCCAGGAGCGGAAGAGGCCCGCCATGAATTCGGCGTTCTCCTTGTCCCAGGGCGAGCCGACATGGTGGGGATGGGAGGTGATGCGCATCATCCAGGCGCGCAGGTTGGCGGCGTTGAGCGCGGCGTCGAAGCGGGTTTCGAGGGCGCGTTCCGCGCTCGCGCCGGCGTTGCTGAAGCCGAGCAGAGGCTCCGGGGAAGAAACCGGCGCTTCGGCGGCATGACTGGCGGGAGCGAAGGCAAGGGCGAGAGCGAGGGCCGGAATCAGAAGCTGACGTCGTCCGAGCATGGCCTACCCCAGCATCTCCATCACCTTCCCTACCGCCTCCCCCGGCGCCACCATCCGCTTCTCGCGGTCGCGGCGCAGGGAGACCTCCACCTTGCCGTCGGCGAGGGACTTGGCGCCCACGGTGACACGGACGGGGATGCCGATCAGGTCGGCGTCCTTGAACTTGACGCCGGGGCGCTCGTCACGGTCGTCGAAGAGCACGTCGACGCCCTTCTCCAGGAGTTGGGCGTAGAGATCCTCGGCGGCGCGCTTGACGGCCTCGTCCTCGGGATTGACGGCGATCAGCAGCACCTCGAACGGCGCCAGCGGGCGGGGCCAGATGATGCCGTCCTTGTCGTGGTTCTGCTCGATGGCGGCGGCGACCGTGCGGCCGATG
>DASWRX010000234.1:0-8244 GCA_036402955.1 Thermoanaerobaculia bacterium | reverse complement strand
TCGCTGAGCTCCAGGGCGAGAGCCAGCGAGGTCAGAAAGGTTTCTCCGCCGCTCAGCGTGTCGCTGATCCGCGTCTCGTCGGCGTTGTCATGGTCCACGACCCGGATTTCGTCGTCTTTGAACTGCAGGGAGTAACGCTCCCCGGTCAGCCCCAGCAGCCGGGTTGAGGCGCCCTTCACGAGCTCGGTGAACACCTCCTGAAGGAGGTACGCCTGGAACCGGTCGCTCCGCAGGTCGCCGGCCAGGAGATCGTGGACGCGCAGAGCCGCCTCCTCGACGCCCAGCTCCCTGCGGAGCTCTCTCGAGCGTTCGAGCCGCTGCTTCATGCGTCCCACCTGCTCTTCGAGCCTCTTTTCCTGGCCGAGCGCGGCCTCCACTGCGGTGGTGAGGTCCGCCGCCGTCGTCTCGACGGCCGCCAACTGCTCGTCGGACACCCGCTCCTCCCCCAGCTCGATTCTGAGGGTGGCGGCGCGCTCCTCGGTGGCGTGGAGATCCCGCGCATGCTGGTGGACCTGCTCCCTGAGCCGGGCGGCGGTGGCTTCGTCGAGCAGGGCCTCCCGGACGGCGGCCTCATCGCCAAAGCCGGCGCGGGCGATCTCCGCGTCCCGGCTCTCCGCTCTCTGGACGGCGTCCCGCAGAGCGGCTGCGGCGGCTTCGGCGGTGAGACGTTGCGCCTCCTCGGCCGCCGTCCGCCGGTTCTGGGAGGCTGCGGCCTCCTCGGAGGCCGCCTTGAGGCCGTCTTCGAGCTCCCGGATCCTCTCTTCCAGGGCTGCGGCCTCGGCCGCCGGATCGTCGGACTCCGTGACGGCGAGGATCTCATCCCGCAACGCCGCGAGCCGCCCCAGGCTCGCGCCGCGCTCCTCCTCCAGCCGCTTTCGCGCCTCCTCCTTTTCGCCGATCCGCTCACGGGCCGTGGCCTCCTCGGCCCGGGCTCTCTCCAGGGTCCGCTCCGCCGTCGCCAGCCGCGTCCTGGCGTCCTCGTTCGCCTTGCGGCTCCTGGCGAGCGACGCGATCCGGGTTTCGATCCACCCCTCGACAGGAGCCTCTTGCGGAGCCCGGTCGCCGAGGGCTCGCCGGATCTCCTCCTCGCCGGCGGCCACGCCGGCTCGCAGCTCGGCGCAGCGTGAATCCAACTCGCCGAGACCCTGCCGGTCGGCGTCGAGCTTCGCCTGCTCGCCCGTGAGCGCGGCCTCGTTCTTCCGGGCGAGCGCCTCGGCGTCCTGGCGCCGTTCCCGCGCCTCCTGGAGAGCGGCCCGGGCCGCATCGACCTCGGGCGCCATGCGGACCGGCGGTGGCGTCTCCACGAGCTGTTCGCACACCGGGCAGGGTTGGCCGGGAGCCAACCCCTCGCGGAGATGATTGGCCTCGTTGAGGTTGACCGCGCGGTGCAGCGCCTCCTCGGCGGCCTCGAAATCGCGCAGCGCCTCCTCCGCGGACCTCCGGGCGGACTCGGCCTGGACCTTCAGCCGCTCGATCTCCCCGGCCTGCCTCGCCACCGCCTCACGCTTCCGGACGAGCTCGAGATTTCGCTCCGCCGCGCTCCTCCGGGCCGCGCCCAGCTCGACGGCGCGGTCGCGGACGCTCTGCAGCAGCTCGTCCAGCTCCGGGTCGTAGCCGGCGGCCTCCGCGGTCTGCCGGGCCGCGTCGGCGGCCTCCTGCTGTCGCTGCTGCAGGGCCTTCGCCGATTCGGCCCTCACGGCGAGCGCGGACAGCTCGTCCTCCAGGTCGCCCAGTCCCCGCGCCTGCCGATCGATGGTCGTCAGGAGCTGCCCCACCTCGGGGAAACGCCCGATCACCTGATGGAGCCGGGCCACCTTCTCGCGCACCTTCGGGATCGCCCTGGCGGCTTTCTCCGCGGACTTCAGCGCGCCGGCCTTCTCCTTCTCATCCTTCCGCGCGGCGTCATGGCGGGCCCTGGCTGCATCAGCCGCCTTCGCCGCCGTCGCCGCGGAGCTGGAAGCCCGGGCCGCTTCGTCGAGGAAGTGCAACAGGGGCACCGCGCGGGCCGCCGCGTCGATCCTCGCCCGATCGAGGCTCACCTGCCCGGCCTGCTCCCGCAGAGTGGCACGCCGCTCCTCGACCTGCCGCAGCTCCAGGGTCTTCGCGTGGAGGCCGCGCAGCCGGGCGAGCTCGGCCTGGAGGTCGTCCCGGCTCGTTCTCAGGACTGCGAGCGACTTGGCGACCCGGGCGCGCTCCGTCTCCAGCCGGACGACGGCGGCCTCGTCGACCCCCGCGTACTCATCCGACAGGAGCTTCTGGAGCGAATCGACGGCGCCCTTCTTCGCCGCCGCCAGACGCTGCGCCTGCTCGCGCATCCGTTCGTAGACGTCGAGCCGGAGCAGCGTGCGGAGCATGCCGCGCCGGTCTCTCGGCTGCGCTTTGAGGAACCTGGCGAACTCGCCCTGCGGCAGCACCACGGCCTGCGTGAACGCGGCGGCCTCGAGCCCCAGGATCTGCACCACCCGATCGGCCACGGCGCGCACCTGGTCCGCCAGACTCTTGAAGGAGCCGCTCCCGTCCTGCTCCTCCAGTCGAACCATCTGCACGCCGTTGCGCCGGAGCGTCCGCGCGATGCGGTAGCGGCTCTCGCCGACGTCGAAATCCAGCACCACGGCGGCCCGGTCCCGGGACGCCGAGATCATCTCGGTCCGGTTGTAGGTGTTGACCCGGGGGATCTCTCCATAGAGCGCGAAGATGATCGCGTCCAGCAGCGTCGACTTGCCGGCTCCCGTCGGCCCCGAGATGGCGAACAGCTCGAGCGTGCGGAAGTCGATCTCCTGCCGGTCCCGGAAGCACGCGAGGCCCTCGATGGTGAGACGGACGGGACGCAGCGCTCAATCCTCCACGGAGGCCTGGTCGTAGAGGTCCTGAAAGGTGTCCAGGACGGCCACCTCCGCCGCTTCCTGGTGTGCGCGCAGATGGTAGGCCGCGTAATGTCGCACCGGCGGCACGCCCATTTCCAGTTGGATGTCCGGCGGCTCCTCGGCCTCGGGGAGCTCGGCGCGCACGACGAGCGCGTTGGGGAGCAGCTCGCGAACCTTGCGATTGAGATCGGGATCCCTCTCCGCCAACGGGACCGTCACCCGCAGCCAGCCCGTGCGATGCCGGTCCGCGGTCTCCTCCAGCTCCGCGAGCGAGGCCCGCAGGTCGACCAGCGGCAGCCCACCCTCGTAGGGAATCCGCTCGATCTCGGCGGGCTTGGCGCGCTGGCCGGGCCTGGCGGGCGAGGCCGTCACGACGACGAAGGATTTCTCCTCTCCGGCCTCGCCGAAGTCCATCTGGAGGAGCGATCCGGCATAGTATGCGGGCGCCGGCGCATCGATCTGCTGCGGCTTGTGGAGGTGTCCGAGAGCGATGTAGCTCGCCGTGGACGGCAGCGCCTCGGGCGAGGCGGCCCAGTCCTCTCCAATGTGGACGCGGCGCTCCGATTCGCCGAAGGCGGCCCCCTCCAGGTGCGTGTGCGCCATCAGGAGGTTGACGGCGTCCGGCCGGAAGGGGGCGCAGAGATCCTGGACCGCGCGCTCGAACATCCGGGCATACTGGCTCCGGGCGCTCGACTCCTCGCCGGCGAGGTCCAGCGCCGACACCCAGGCTCCCGGGGACGCGAACGGCAGCGCCGCGACCACGGCCTGCTCGCCGCAACGGGTCTCGATGACCTGGGTCCCGCCCCGCGAGGCGGGGCGCGGGCGGCCGAGGATCTGTACGTTGACGAGCTCGGTGAGCAACGAACGGGCGTCCAGCCGCAGCGGATCGTCGTGGTTGCCGGCGATGACGAGCATCCGCGCTCCGCTGCGGCCCACGCGGACCAGGAACCGGTTCACGAGCTGCTCCGCCTCCGCCGGCGGGTTCCGGCTCTCGAACACGTCCCCGGAGTGGAGGACGAGGTCGATCGAGTGCTCTTCAATGAAGGCCGCGAGATGGTCGAGCACCGCCTCCAGCTCGTCGAGGCGCTGGATCCCCTTCCATCGGCGGCCGACGTGCCAGTCGCTGGTGTGGACGATCTTCATGGTCGGCGCTCTTCCGCTTCCTTCAGCGTTTCTGCGCCGTGACCAGATAGTAGCCGAAGTAGCGGCGGCCCAGGCCGATCCAGGGCGCGAGCAGGCAGGCGATGAGGTGCCCCCAGCGCACGCTGTTGAGCCTCTTGCGGCGGCGGAGGAGCTCGCCGGCGAGGAACTTGAGCGTCACTCGCGGCACGTGGAGGACGCTCGGCGAGATGCGCCAGGAGATGTCCTCCGCGGCGAGCACGGTGAGGCCGTGCCGCTCCAGGCAGGCGCAGAAGGCGGGAAGGTCGGCGAAGCGTTCCACCGCCCAGTTCCGGGTCATGTAGCCGAGCAGCGCGGCGTACCAGCGGGGCAAGCCGGCGCTTCGCTTCATGAAGCCATCGGCGACCACTAGTTTCGCTCCCGGCGCGAGCAGCCGCGAGCACTCCCGCACGAACGGCTCCTTGTCGGCGCCTGCCGCGTGACAGCAGGCCTCGATGGAGAAGGCCGCCTGGAACGCTCCGCCGGGCAGGTCGAGGGCCGTGAAGTCGCCGAGCTTCCAATCGACGGTGCCGAGCGCCGGGATCCCCTCGCTGAGCTTCCGTGCCATCGCGATCTGCCACTCCACCTTGGTCACGGCCGTCACGGCGACGTCGTTGCGTCCGATCAGCGTCCGCGTCGGCGCCCCCAATCCGCATCCGAGGTCCAGGACTCTCATACCCTCGCTGAGGGCGAGCCGGTGGAAGACCTGCCGGCTCATCTCCTCCAGCATGCTCTCGAGCGCCAGCGGGTTCATGCCCCAGCGGTAGAAGCCGAAATGCATGTTGAAGTTGCGGCTCCAGGCACGGTAGTCCATGCCCGCCTCGGTATAGTAGGTCACGAGGTCGACGGGCACCGGAGCCGCCGCTCCCTGTTCCGGAGTGCTCAAGGCTTGTCCATGACTGAAGTTGTCCGGCGCGATTCTGTCGCATTCCCGGGCTTCAGGGGAACCCCGGGCGCCGGGCGCGTTATGCTCGCGCCCGTGAGACGCGTCGTCCTCTATGGGCTGGCCGGCGGAGTGCTCCTCGCCCTGCTCAAGGTCCTCGAATACCAGTACGTCGTCCGCGCGTACCCCGGCGAGGTCTATGGCGGCCTGGTGGCGGCGATCTTCTCCGCGCTGGGGATCTATCTCGGGCTGCAGTGGGCGCGGTCCCGGCAGGTGACGGTGATCCAGGAGGTCCGCGTCCCGGAGGGCGGGCCTTTCGTGGTCGACGCCGGGAAGCTCAAGCAGCTCGGAATCACCCCGCGCGAGCACGAGATCCTCGGGCTGATCGCGCAAGGCCTGAGCAACCGGGAGATCGGCGAGCGGCTCTTCGTCTCCGAGAACACGGTCAAGACCCACTCCTCCCGCGTGTTCAACAAACTGGGGGTCAACCGCCGGGTCCAGGCCGTCCTGAAGGGGAGGGAGCTCGGCCTGATCCCCTGACCGGGTCAAATCGGGGAGTCGACCGGGGTCAACGAAAGGGTGATTCCGGGGCTCCAGGCCAAAAATCACCCGAACGGAGGACGACCGGCGCCGCGCCGGGACCCCAGGATGCGGGCATACAAGGAGGAAACGTCAATGCAGAAAATCGTGCTCCGCTTCGGTCTCGCGTCGGGCTTCGTCCTGGTGGCCATGGCCCTGATCATGACGCCTCTGTGCCTGAGGGGGACCCTCGACTTCGCCCACAGCGAGATCCTCGGCTACAGCTCCATGGTCCTTTCGTTCCTGCTGGTCTTCTTCGGCATCCGGTCCTACCGTGACACCGTGGCTGGCGGCGCGATCGGCTTCGGCAAAGCCTTCCAGGTCGGCATCCTCATCAGTCTGATCACCTGCGCGATGTACGTCCTCGCCTGGGAGATCGCCTACTTCAACTTCTTCCCCCACTTCCTCGACCAATACAGCGCGCACGTCCTCGCCAGGATGCGCTCGACGGGCGCGAGCGAGGCCGCCATCCGGGAGACGACCACCAAGATGGCCGACCTCGCGAAGAATTACAAGAATCCCCTCTTCAACTCCGCCATCACCTTCATGGAGGTGTTCCCGGTGGGGCTCATCATGACGCTCATCTCCGCCGCGATCCTGCGCCGGAAGCCGCCACAGGACGCGCCTGAGTCGGCCGTGCCGGCCTGACGCTTCGCGTTCGTCTCGACTCCGGCGCGCAAGGCGCGGCGGGGTCGGGACGGGCTTGAGGAGCATGGTATTTCCCTTGCAGCTCTCGGGGTCAGGCACGACAGGAGGCTCCGATGCGAGGCCGACTTGTTTCCATCTTCCTGCTTTCGTTGGCTCTCGCCATGGAGACGAGCGCGCAGGATCTGCCATCTCACCCCGATAAGGCCGCCGCCTGCGTGGCGGGTCCCACGGCGCTCTGTCTCAACGGCGGGCGTTTCCGGGTGGAGATCGCCTGGAAGGACTTCGCCGGCAGGACCGGCGCCGGTCAGGCCTCTCCTCTGACGGACGATACCGGGACGTTCTGGTTCTTCGATCCCGCCAACGTCGAAGTCGTGACCAAGGTCCTCGACGGCCGGGCCATCAACGGCAACTGGTGGTTTTTCTTCGGCGCCCTGACCAACGTCGAGTACGGGATCACCCTCACCGACACGGCGACCGGTGCGCAAAAGGTCTATCGCAATCCGGCTGGACGTTTTGCCAGCCACGGGGACACGGCGGCCTTTCCCGCCACCGCCGGGAGCTTCCGCGTTCTGGTGTTCACCAGGACCACCGGTTTCCGCCACGCCTCGATCCCCGACGGCATCGCCCTGGTTCAGGCCCTGGGAGCCGCCAACGGCTTCAGCGTCGACGCCAGTGAGAACGACGCGGTCTTTACTCCCCAGGGCCTCAGCGCCTACCGGGCGGTGATCTTCCTCAATACGTCCGGGGAGGTTTTGAACGCCGGCGAGAAGGCGGCTTTCGAAGCCTACGTCCGCCAGGGAGGCGGTTGGGTGGGCATCCACTCGGCGGCCGACACCGAGCACGCCTGGCCCTTCTACGGCGAGCTCCTCGGGGGAGGAGCCTGGTTCGTAACCCATCCGCCGATCCAGGCCGCCACGCTCCGGGTCGAGGACAGGGCCCATCCTTCCACCCGGCACTACCCGGCGAGATTCTCTTTCACCGACGAGTGGTACAACTTCGGGATCAATCCCCGCGGCGCGGTCGACGTGCTCCTTGCCATCGACGAGGCCAGCTACAACCCCGGCAGCGGCGCCATGGGCGATCATCCGATCGCCTGGTGCCGCGCGATCGGTCTCGGCCGGGCCTGGTACACCAACCTGGGCCACCGCTCCGAGACCTACGCCGACTCCTCCTTCGCGCGGCATCTCCTGGGGGGCATTCTGTGGGCCGCGGGAGCCGCCAGGTAGCCCTTTCCCAGTTCCTCGTCCTGTCCGCGCGGCCGGGGAGGACTTCGCGAATCGGTTGTCACCCAGTTGGGTCGATCAACAGCCGCTCGTTCTCCCCTTCGAGCCGTTCGAAGCGCCCGAACACCCGCAGGTGTCGTACTCATAAGTGATGGTCGTCGCGCCGCCGGCAACCCGTCTGACCTCCTCCGCCTCGAGCAGGCGAAGAGTTTCACGGGTGAGGGTCAGGCGGGAGCTCGGCTTTATCTTTTTCATCGTCGTCTCCTTGGGATGTGGCCGGAATAAAGACCGGCCATCTATAAAGAGTGCTCCGAGACCTGCAGGGCGAGCCCCCTTCAACCGCCCAGACCCAGCGCGACGCTGATTCTCTCCGGACTTTGCGATAGGGTGGAACCTAGTTGGGGTGGATCAAGCGGCTTTTACTCGCAGAAGTGCTGGCACACAAGGAACCGCCTCAATCTAAACGGCTCGAGATTATTTCAGAATACAAGGACCCCTCTACTCCCAAGCCCCCAAAACCTGCCGCACCGACACAATCTGCCCGAGGTGATACGCGTTGTGGTCCGCCACCAGCATCGCCTCGCGGAGGATCGTCTGGCCGTCTCCCCAGGGGAGCTTGGCGTAGAGGTCGGTCTGGGGATCGGCCACCAGGCCCTGCATGGACTGGAGATCCTTGTGGAAGGAGTCCACGCTCTTCTCCCAGGCCGCGTCGTCGGGCGGCGCCGCGGTCTCCGGCCAATACCCCTTGGGCCAGTCGGGGGAGACGTGATTCTTGTCGCGGCTGAACTCCAGGATGTCCCACTGGGCGAGCCGCAGGTGCTCCAGGAGCTGCCAGACGGTGTGCGGAAGGTTCGGGGCCTTGGCGCCGCGGAGCTTCGCCGGCAGGCCC
>DASWRX010000233.1:0-13435 GCA_036402955.1 Thermoanaerobaculia bacterium | reverse complement strand
AGAACCGAATCGATCCGGACCGCCCCGGCAACGCGGGCGGAGAGACAGAGAATGAGAACGCAGGACAGACGACGGACCATCTACAACCTCCTGAGGTGAAATGGGATGCAGGAACCAAGGTACACCCGGGAGGGGTTGGCTGCAACCGTAATTGGGCAAAACGAAACTTCCCCCTCCCGATCGCGTAAGGCTGGGCAGGTCCATTCCCGGCCTGTCCGCTTCGGCGTGGAGGTGCTCGCGTGATCCCTGGAAAACTCCGGCCTCTGACCGCTCTCGTCCTGACGGTCCTGGCTGCCGGCCCGGCGCTCGGGGCCGCCGAGCCGGATCCGGTGCGGCAAGCCCGCGAGACGCTCGCGGCTTCCGCGCGGGCGTATCAGAAAGTCCCCGCCCTGAAGGACACCCTCACCTACGTCGTCAAGACACCGAGCGCCGTTCTGCCGCCCAAGGACATCGAGATCCTTCTCGGGGCCGGCCACGACGCGGCGGTCAAGGACCCGCTGTTCGAGGCGACCGCCGTCGGCGGCACCCTATACCTCACCAAGAGCGATGCGCCGGACAAATACGTCGCCCATCCCTACTCGGGCGACTTCGCCCAGGCGCTCGACGCCGTGGTCGGAGATCAGGGCTCTCTCTTCGAGCCCCTGCAGGTGGCCATGCGCTCCGGCAAGGACCTGGAGGGCTGGCTGAAAACCCTCCGCTTCAAGCAGTTGGCGCCGCTGCGGATCTCGGGCTACGAGAGGCGATCCGCCGCCGGCCGGACGGTCGAGACGATTCGCTTCACCGCGGACAACGGGGATCTGGAGACCGACTTCGACGCCGGGACCCACTTCCTGTCGCGGATCCTGCTGCACATGCGACCGCCCGGAGCTCCGGAGGGCGTCTCCATCGAGATCTCGGGCGAGCTTTCGCCGCGGGTGCTCGCGAGCCCGCAGGGGCTCGTCGCGTTCGATCCCGCCGGCCGGATGGCGGTGGCCGACGTGACGAGCCTGGACTCCGCGCGGCTCGCCACCGGCAAGCCCGCGCCGTCCTTCGAAGCCGAGACGCTGACGGGAAAGAAGATCGCTCTCGCCGATCTCAAAGGCTCCGTGGTGGTGCTCGACTTCTGGGCCACGTGGTGCGCCCCCTGCTGGAAGACCCTCCAGGAAACGCAACGCCTCGCCGACGGGATGGCCCGGAGCGGGCTCAAGGTCGCGGTCTTCGCCGTGGACACGATGGAGGAGTTCCCCTCCGTCGAAGAGAAGCGATCCCACGCCGTCGCCTTCTTCAAATCCCAGGGCTTCACCATTCCCTGCCTCCTCGATCTCGACGCCAGCCTCTTCAAAGCCTTCGGATCGCCGGGCCTGCCGAGCCTGGTCCTCCTGGCGCCCGACGGCACCACCTTCAAATACCACCAGGGGCTGTTCCCGGAGATGCTGGAGACGCTAGAGAGAGAGGTCCGGGAGGCGGCGGCGCCGAGGTAGAGCGGCCGGTGGTGCGGGCCGGCGTTATTGAAAACGGCGATTGAAGATCGCCCTGGCGGAACCTAATAATCCGCCCTCCGTGCCTCCTCTCAATATCTTCATCGATGAATCAGGGAACTTCGACTTCTCCCCGAACGGGACGAAGTTCTTCATCCTGACGGCCGTGTCCACCTCCGACTGTCCGGATCTGCTGTCCGGCTGCCTGCAGCTTCGTCACCGGATCGCGGCCGCCGGTCTGGACCTGGAGGAGTTCCATGCCACCGAGGACCGACAGGTGGTGCGCGACCAGATGTTCGACCTGCTCGAAGGGCACGTCGCCCACCAGTGCTTCACGATCGACGCCATCATCGCCCAGAAAAACAAGGCCAATCCGGCGATCCGGGAGGAGACCGTTTTCTATCCGAGGCTCCTCAAGATCCTGCTGCACTGGGTCTTCCGCCACCGGACCGGCGACAGGGTGGACCGAACCAACGTCTGGGCGGCGAGGATCGGTACCACCGGACTACTGCTGCTGGGCGATCAACCGGAAGTGGAAGGATGGTGACCTCCGGCCCTATTCGAAGGTCCGGAGCGCGGTGCTGACCGAGTTTGACGTGTTCCGCGTTGGCAGGAAAGAGTACTACTAAAAACGAGACCCGCTCGCCTATCTCCTTTGGAGAAGAGCCCCATGGGCTCTTTCGGCAAGCGGGAACCTTTTCGCCAAAAAGCATATCCAAGTCGCACCCAGGCGTCAAGAGCAAGCAGCGCACAGACCCCCGGGAACAAGGCGAGGGGGAAACGCCGCCCGCCCTACGCGAAAATCCTGGGCGGCTCCGCGGCGGGCGCGGCTTCCTCGGTCGAGAGGACGTTGCCGTCCGCATCCACGTAGCGGCCCTGGCCGATGTCGAGGAGGCAGCGGTTGCGGCCGCGGCGCTTGGCTTCGTAGAGGGCCTCGTCGGCGAAGAGGATCAGCTCGGCGGCGGTCTTGATGTAGAGGTCGGGGAAGCAGGCGACGCCGGCGCTCAGGGTGAGCGGGACGCGCTGCCCCTGGACCTCGAACTGCAGGGCCTCGACGGCGGCGCGGAGGCGCTCCGCCACCGCCAGGCCGGCCTCGCCGTTCGCCGCCTCCATCAGGAGGACGAACTCCTCGCCGCCGTAGCGGCAGCAGACGTCCTCGTTGCGGCGCAGCCCCTTGAGCACCCCGGCGACGGCGATCAGGGCGGCGTCCCCGGCGGGGTGGCCGTAGGTGTCGTTGATCCGCTTGAAGTGGTCGAGGTCGCAGAGGAGGACGGCCATCTCCCCGCCGGTCTCGCAGCAGCGGGCGTGGCTCTCGTGCAGGCGGCGCTCGAGGACCCGCCGCACGGCGACGCCGGTCAGCGGGTCCTCGCGGGCCTCGCGGTCGAGCAGGCAGCGCTGGACGGAGGCGGTCATCTGCGGCAGGAGCTGGTCGAGCAGCTCGATCTCGCGGGGATCGACGCGGCGCGGATCGCACCAGAGACGGAGGCGGCCGAGCACGGTGCCGTCCGGCCGCGAGCGGAGGTGGCGCTCGACGATCTGCCACTGCGTGCGGCGATGGAAGCCGGGGAGAGCCGGCGGGTAGCGGTCGGGCTCGGGCACCCCCTCTTCGAGGGCCTCGGAGTCGGGACCCCACCACCAGCTCTTGAACTCGCTCCCGGGAGCCAGCGCCTCGAACTGGAACCAGAAGAATTTGAGGACCTTGTCGCACTCGGAATGGATGCGATCCGCCGTGGACGCCATCTCCTCGAGCGCAGTGGTCATGCGACGGCTGGCCCGGCGCAGCCGTTCGAGGTCGCGGGCGCGGTCCTGGGCCTTCTGATGGAGCATGCCGTGACGGGTGGTCTCGACGCCGAGGGCCGCGAGACAGCCGGCGAGGAAAGCGGCGAGCGGCCAGCCGGCGCGGTCGCCGGCGAAGAGGATGGCGGCCCCCGCGATCCAGCCCCCGGCGTCCACGGTGAGCGGGACGAGGATGCGCCGGACGGCGAGCGGCGCCTCGGGCCGCCGGATCTTGCGATCGGCGATCTCCAGGCCGATCCAGAGGAGGAAGTAGGCCGACGCCGCGGCCACCAGCACGGCGGCCGGGCTCCAGCGGCCGTTCAAGCCCACCCAGACGCCCCCCGCGGCGAGGGAGGCCAGGGCGACGCGGCCGGTGCTCTCCAGGGAGCGGGGGAGAAACCCGCGCCGCTCGGCCGGCTGCAGGGCCGCCAGGCGGTGGACGATGCGGAGCGTCAGCTCGGCGCTCAGCAGCACCCCGGCCGCCAGGGTGGCCGCGGAGGCGGCGCCGGAGAGCCGGAAGGCGGCCGGCAGGACCATGGTCCCGAGCCCCAGCGTGCCGATCCCCACCGCCGGCCGGTGGCATGCGGCGGCGAGTCCGGCGAGCAGCAGGGTCACCAGCAGCCAGGCCGGCATCGGCGACGCCGCGGCGAGCGCCGGGACTCGCCAGGCGATGGCGAGCGCCAACGCGCCGCCCGCCGTGGGCGCCAGGGTGGCCCAGAGGTCGCGGGGCGAACGGGAGCGCTTCATGAAGGAGAGTCTTTGAACGTCTGAGGGGATGGTACCGCAAGGCGGGGAAGCTTCTCCAGAGCGGCTACGCCGGCTTCACCGCCGACTGCTGGCCGTTTCCCGGCGCTGTCCGGAACTTGAGGGGCCTGCGGGGCTTCAGGCCGGCTTCGCGCTGCCAGTCGGCCATCTCTGCGAAGGACCAGGTTCCGGCTTCGCTGGTGAGGGCGAAGTAGAGGTCGAGGAGGGCGCCGATCTGGCCGGCTTCCTTCGGGGTGCTCGGCCGGTAGAGCTCCTGGATCACGAAGATGCCGCCGGGACGCAGGGCGCGGGCGATCCGCTTCGCCAGGGCGCGGTTGGTGGCGTCGTCGAAGTGGTGGACGAGGCTGGAGGCGAAGATCAGGTCCCAGGCCTCGACGCCGAGATCCTCGGTCAGGGCGTTGCCGGCGCGGTGGGTGATCCGGTCGCCCATCCCCTCGCGGGCGAGCAGCGGCGCGGCGTGCTCGATCGCTTCCGGCAGGTCGAGGATCACCGAGCGCAGCCCCGGATGGCGGCGGCAGATGGCGACCGACAGCAGTCCGTGCGAGCCGCCGAGATCCAGCATGTCCCGGGCCTCTTTGGGCACCGGGGTCCGCCTCCCCACCTCCGGCGCCCAGCTCGCCGCGGTGGCGCGCATGCCCCGCTGGTAGAGGCCCCACTCGTCGGGGGTCAGCGTGGCGTGCAGGTCCATGGGCCTGCCCGTGCGCACGAAGTCGCCGAGCCGCTCGAGGGAATCCCATTCGAAGAACTGCATCAGCATCTTGTCCTGGAGCGACCGCGGGTCGTCCTTCAGCAGCCAGCGGCGGGCGACCGGGGCCAGGGCGTAGCGGCCGGAGTCGTAGCGCAGGTATTCGCAGCCGGCGATCGCGTTGAGGAGCTTGGCCATGGACCGCGGCTGGGCGCCGCAGCGCGCCGCGATCTCCTCGGTCGTGAGCGGAGCGTCCTTCAACGACTCGAAGACGCCGAGGCGCGCCCCCTCCATGAGCGTGCGCGCCATCAGCATGGCGATCTGCGTATCCAGCAGCGGCTGTGGCAGCAGTCCGAGCGCGCCCAGGAGCTCCTCGACGGGATTCTGGGAAATGGCTCCCAACTTCATGCAGGGTCCTCCGTCCCTCTCTGGCGATGAAATATGCAAAAGAACCTTTGTATACCTGAAGAGCGGCGGGCTCTCCAGTCGTAATTCTTTCCCCGCGCCTAAACAGCCTCCGGCAAAGGTCTTTCGGGGTCCTCCGGGAAAGTATATAGGGTCATCGATGGCTCACCCCTTGCAACACATAGAGGACCAGCAGCATTCAAGCACATCAGCGTGGTCGAGCCCGATGGGCTCGCACCGGCATCGGAAAGGGATTTGGAGGTCGGATGGATCGTCGGATCACATCGGATCGCGTGCTCCTCACCGTTGGGGTGGAAGACTACTACCAGGTCGGCTCGTTCGCCGGCCGCATCCAACGGGAGAACTGGTACCGATTCGAGACCCGCATCGCCCGCAACACCCGGAAGACGCTGGATCTCCTGGAGGCGTCCGGCGTGCGGGCGACGTTCTTCGTGCTGGGGTGCGTGGCGGAGGCGATGCCGGAGGTGGCGCGCGAGATCGCCGACCGCGGGCACGAGGTCGCCAGCGGCGGCTACTGGCATCGCACCATCCGCCAGATGTCGCCGGCGGAGTTGCGCGAGGATCTGCGGCGGTCGCGCGAGGCGCTGGAGCGGGCCACCGGCCGGCGGGTGCTCGGCCATCGCATGCCGCACTTCCTGGGGCCTGACGACCTCTGGGCGCTCGACGTGATCGCGGAGGAGGGCTACGCCTACGACTCGAGCCTGCGCCCGCTGCTCCGCGGCTTCGCCGCGGAGCCCTGGCGCCACGCCGTGCACCGGCACGTGGCGGGCGGCCGGGTGCTCTGGGAGATCCCTCCCTCGGCGTGGCGGTTCGGCGGCCTGGCGCTGCCGCTGGCCGGCGGCAACTACTTCCGGCAGCTCCCCCACACGCTGGTCAAGCCGCTGGTGCGGCGCTGGCACCGCCGGCACGACGCCCCGTTCGTGATGTATTGCCACGTCTGGGAGCTCGATCCCGAGCAGCCGACGCTCAACACCGGCTCGCTGCTCACCCGCATCCGCCACTATCGCAACCTGGACAAGATGGAATGGATTCTGGAGGACTACTTCCGGACCTTCCAGGTGACCGGGATCGCCGAGCACCTGGGCCTGGAGCAGGGTCCCGCGGAGGCTCGGGCTCGGACCCGGGAGACCGGGGCGCGCCCGGCGCTGCCGACCGCGCTCCAGAGCGAGGAAACCGCCGGCGGGCCGCCGGTTCCGGTCACCATCGTGGTGCCCTGCTTCAACGAGGAACAGTCGCTCGAATACCTTTCCAATACGCTGCGCAGCGTGGCGGTCTGGCTGCGCAAGAAGAATCATGAGATCTTCTTCCTCTTCGTCGACGACGGCAGCCGGGACGGCACCTGGGAGCTGCTGCACCGGCTGTTCGGAACGCGGCGCAACTGTGAGCTCGTGCGGCACGACCGCAACCGGGGCGTGGCGGCGGCGATCCTGACCGGCATCCGCGCGGCGAGGACGGAGATCGTCTGCTCGATCGATTGCGACTGTACCTACGACCCGCATGGGCTGGTGGAGATGATCGCCAAGCTGACGGAGGGGGTGGACCTGGTCACCGCCTCGCCGTATCACCCGGGCGGCCAGGTGCTGAACGTGCCGGCCTGGCGGCTGTCGCTCTCGCGCGGCGCCTCGTTCCTCTACCGGCGCGTGCTGCGCCAGAAGCTCCACACCTACACGAGCTGCTTCCGCGTCTACCGCCGGCGGGCGGTGGCCGACCTGCCGGTGCGCGAGAGCGGGTTCCTGGGCGTCGCCGAGATCCTCGCCCGGCTGGATCTCCAGGGGTCGGTGGTCGTGGAGCATCCGGCGACCCTGGAGGTGCGCCTGCTCGGGGCCTCCAAGATGAAGGTCCTGCGCTCGGTCGCGGGCCATCTCCGGCTCCTCGCCCGGCTGGCGGCCCTGCGCATCTTCGGGCATCGGTGGCCTCTGCGGGACGCCCAGCCGGCCGACCTGCGGCCTTCCCCCTCAGGAGCCCATCATGAGTGAATTTCGGCCGCCATCGCCGCCGGTGTGTCTCCCGTCCGACCAGGACGCCTCGGGCCGGAGCTTCGGCGAGGCGGAGCTGGCGAGGCTCGCCGAGGTGCTGCGCAGCGGCACGCTGACCAGCACCAGGGGGACCGCCGTGCAGGCCCTCGAGCGCCGCTTCGCCGGGCTGCTCGGCGTTCCCCACGCCTGGGCCGCCTCCTCGGGCACCGCGGCCCTCCACGCCGCCGTGGCGGCGGTCGATCCCGAGCCGGGAGACGAGATCGTCACCTCCCCCGTCACCGACATGGGAGCGCTGACGCCGATCCTCTACCAGGGGGCGATCCCGGTCTTCGCGGACGTCGATCCCGCCACCTGCAACGTCACGGCGGCGACGATCGAGCCGCGGCTCGGCGAGCGCACCCGCGCCATCGTCGTCACCCACCTGTTCGGCAATCCGTGCGACATGGGGCCGATCCTCGAGCTCGCCGGGCGCCGCGGCATCCCGGTGATCGAGGATTGCGCGCAGGCGTTCCTGGCCCGCGACCGCGGCCGGACGGTGGGGACGATCGGCACCATCGGCGTCTTCAGCCTCCAGCAGGGCAAGCACGTCACCTGCGGCGAGGGGGGCCTCGCGGTCACCCGGGACGACGCCCTGGCGCGCCGCATGTTCCTGTTCATCAACAAGGCCTGGGGCTATGGCGACAAGGACCCGGACCACACCTTCCTCGCCCTCAACTACCGCCTGAGCGAGTTGCAGGGCGCGGTGGCGCTGGCGCAGCTCCCGCGGCTCGAATCCTTCGTGGACCGGCGGATCGCCAACGCCGCCCGGCTCACCGCGGCGCTCGGCGGCCTGCCGGGGATCGCGACGCCGGTGGTGCGGCCCGGCAGTCTGCACGCCTACTGGCGGTACGGCTTGCGGGTGGATCCCGGCGTGCTCTCGGGCGGCGCCGTGGCGCTGGGCGCCCGGCTCAAGCGGTGGGGGATCGCGGCGGCGCCGCGCTACATCCAGAAGCCGGCCTTCGAGTGCGCGGTCTTCCAGCGCCAGCGCACCTTCGGCGCCAGCCGCTGGCCGTTCACCCTGGCGCGGCCCGAGGCGCTCGACTACCGCCGCTCTCGCTTCCCGGGAGTCTACGAGGCCCTGGAGCAGGTCCTGGTGCTGCCCTGGAACGAGCGCTTCGAGCCCGAGCACGTGGACTTCCTGGCCGCCTGCATCCGCGAGGCCGCGGACGAGCTGGCGCGGGAGGCGGCATGAGCGCTCCCCTGCGGTTCGGGCTGGTGGGGGCCGGGCGCATCGCCGACACCTACGTCCAGGCGTTCGCGGGGCTCTCGGACCTCGCGGAGATCGCCGGGGTGGCGGACGTCCGTCCCGAGGCCGCCTCGGCGCTGGCGCGGCGGCTGGGGTGCCCGGCGTTCGCCTCTCACCGCGCGATGTCTCTCGCCTGCACGCTCGACGCCGTGGTGGTCTGCACGCCGCCGGTCACCCATCCGGAGATCGCGCTCCACTTCCTGCGGCGCGGCGTCCACGTGCTCTGCGAGAAGCCGCTCAGCATCGACATCCGCAGCGCGCGGCTGATGGCGTTCGGGGCTCGCCGGTCGGGCGCGCTGCTCGCCATGGCCTCCAAGTTCCGCTACGCCGACGACGTGATCCAGGCCCGCCGGCTGGTCGAGTCCGGAGCGATCGGCGAGATCGTGGAGGCGGAGAATTCCTTCACCTCGCGGGTCGACATGGCGGCGCGCTGGAACTCCGATCCGGCGCTGAGCGGCGGCGGCGTGCTGATCGACAACGGCACCCACTCGGCGGATCTGATGCGCCTGTTCCTCGGGCCGCTGGCGGACGTGCAGGTGGTCGCCGGGGCGCGCGTCCAGGGTCTCGCCGTGGAGGAGTCGGTCCGCCTGTTCGTGCGCAACGCCCGCGGGATTCCGGGGAGCATCGATCTGTCCTGGAGTGTCAGC
Organism: Thermoanaerobaculia bacterium; assembly: GCA_036402955.1. Taxonomy (GTDB): domain Bacteria; phylum Acidobacteriota; class Thermoanaerobaculia; order Multivoradales; family UBA5704; genus DATARR01. The sequence goes on along the minus strand of DASWRX010000233.1, from coordinate 4,418 downwards.
CGTGAAACTGACGCCTATCTGACGCTCTACGGCACGGAGGGGACGCTCCAGGTCGGCTGGCGGGAGTCGCGCCACCGGCGGACCGCTGATGCCGCGAGGGATGCCGCGGGCGCCGCCTGGGTCCCCTTCGGCGGCGGCTACGACAAGCTCCAGGCGTTCCGCTCGCAGATCGGCAACTTCGTCCGCGCGGCGCGGGGCGAGGAGGAGTTGGGGATCACGATGGAGGACGCCCTCGCCTCCGTCGAGGTGGTGGAGGCCGCCTACCGCTCGCTCCACGCCGGCCGGTGGACGGCGGTCGGCGCCGCGCCGGACCGCCTGCGCCGGCCGCGCGGGCTCGCCCTGGTGTCTGGAGATGGCGCATGACGGCGCTCATCCATCCCAACGCGACCGTCCATCCCACGGCGACGATTCATCCCACGGCAATCATCGAGGAGGAGGTGGAGATCGGCGCCGGCAGCGCGGTGTGGGACGGCGTCCACATCCGGCGCGGCGCCCGGCTGGGCGAGGAGTGCATCGTCGGCGAGAAGACCTACATCGCCTACGGCGTGCGGATCGGCCGCCGGGTGAAGATCAACGCCATGGTCTACGTCTGCGCCGCGGTGACGATCGAGGACGGAGTGATGATCAGCGCCGGGACGATCTTCACCAACGACCGCTTCCCGCGGGCGACGACGCCGGACCTCGAGCGCCTGCGCCCCTCCGAGCCGGACGAGCACACCCGGCCCACGCTGGTGCGCGAGGGGGCGACGATCGGCGCCGGCGCGACGATCGGCAACGACCTCGCGATCGGCCGCTTCGCGATGATCGGCATGGGCTCGGTGGTGACCCGGTCGGTGCCCGATTTCCACCTCGCGATCGGCAACCCCGCGCGCCCGATCGGCTGCGTCTGCCGTTGCGGCCAGCCCGTCCTGCGCTTCCACGCCCGCGACGCGGACCGCTTCCAGCGGGCGGCGTGCAAGGCCTGCGGCCGGGTCTACATGGCGAAGCGCGGGGAGGTCCGGGAGGGGTGGCCGCCGGACTGAAGGACGGCTGCGTCCTCCGTCCCCCGCCGAGGACGATTCCCGGACCTCTACGGCACAGTGCTCCCATAACTCTTTTGTTTGCCGTGTTTTTTCCTCCTGGCACCCAGTTTGCTCTGTAGAGAGGCGTCCAACAAAGGAGGAGCTCACCATGAGACGACACACGACCTTGTTCGCCACAGCCATCCTGGCTCTCTCGCTGGCCCCCGCCCTCCAGGCGCAGGGGTACGACGACCACCATGACCGCGACCGCTATCAGGGAAACGACCAGGGAAACGACCAGGGCTACGGTCAGGGCTACGATCAGAACCGCCCGGACAATGACCGCTACGCCGTTCCCGATCCTGGCCGCATGGACCGCGCGGCCTGGCTGGCGCAGGAGATCAACGACACCGCCACCTCGATCCGCCGGCAGGCGGCGCGCAACAACCGCCGTCCGGACCGGGCCGAGGCCCAGATGCTGTCCGACCTCTTCCAGCTCAACCGGCAGGCCGCCCACTTCCAGCGCGAGGCGCAGGGCTACCGGCGCGACCCCCGGCACACCGCCGATGACTTCGCGCGGCTGGAGGCCGCCTTCAACCAGGTCGGGCAGTCGCTGCAGTACGTCCAGCCCCGGCCCTACATCGACCGCGGCATGGACCGGATCTACGACCGCATGACCGAGCTGTCGCGCCTCTATGGCCGCCGGGGCTACGACCACTGGGGCCACCACGGGAACGGTGACGGCCGCGACCGGTATGACAACGGCCACGACCGGTATGACAACGGCCACGGTGACCACCGCGGCGAGCACGACAACGGCTACCGGCCGCCTTACAACCCCTAGACAAGTCTCCTGAAGCCGGGTGGCCGCAAGCGGGAAGAACGGGCCACCCGGATCGGGTTGTGCATATAAGGAGGCCGCGTCATTGGCGCGGTCTTCCTCTCGTTTCGTCCCTTTTTTCTCAAGGAGTTTCATCATGAATCAGCGTCATTCTCCAGCACTACTCAGGGCCGTGGTGCTCGCTCTCGCCGTGGCGCTCGTCGCCTCCGTCCTGCCGACGGCCGCCTTCGCGCAGCCGCGGGGAGAGCAGTTCATGGCCAACCTGGTGGATCCCGCGGGTCACTTCGGGCGGCGGGGCTCGACCACCGCGCCGGTGGTGATCCACATCGACCAGTATTCGTCGGACGCCGAGGTCCAGAGGCTCGCCGGCATCCTGACCCAGAAAGGGCCGGACGCCCTGCGCGACGCCCTGTGGAACCAGGAGGTCGGCTACATCCGCATCGGCGGCGGCCTCGGCTATCCGCTCGCGGCGGCCCGCTCGCAGGACACCGGGAACGGCGGCCGGATCATCCGCCTGATGCTCGACCGCCCCATCTCGCAGCGCGAGGTGATCAACAACACCTTCAGCGTCGACTACCCGTTCGGCTACATCGAGATCAAGCTCGACGCCAGCGGCAAGGGCGAGGGGCAGTTCTACCAGGCGGCCAAGGTGAGGCTGGTCAACGGCACGCTCGACGTCGAGAACTTCACCCCGCAGCCGCTGCGGCTGCTCGGCGTGCGGGCGGCGCGGTAGGGCCTTCTCCCCGCGACCCGGCGCTGTAGGGGCGCAGCATGCTGCGCCCCTACGACCGGCATACAATCCACCATCATGCGCCCCTTCCGCACCCTCTCGACCGTGCTCGAAATGATCAAGGTCGAGCACACTCTCTTCGCCCTGCCGTTCGCCTTCCTGGGGATGCTGCTCGCCGCCGGCGGGTGGCCGTCGTGGCGGACGGTCGTCTGGATCGTGATCGCGATGGTCGGCGCGCGGAGCGCCGCCATGGCGTTCAACCGCTTGGTGGACCGGCGGATCGACGCCGCCAATCCGCGGACGGCGAGCCGCGCCCTGCCGGCGGGGCTGGTGACTCCCGGCGCGGTGGCGGCCTTCACCGTGGCCGCCGCGGCTCTCCTGGCGCTCGCCGCCTGGGAGTTCAATCCGCTGGCCTTCGCCCTCACCCCGGTGGCGCTCGGCATCCTGTTCCTCTACTCCTACACCAAGCGGTTCACCTGGGCCGCCCACCTGGTGCTCGGCCTCTCGCTCGCCGGCGCGCCGCTCGGCGCCTGGATCGCGGTGCGGGGAGACGTCCAGCCGACGCCGCTGCTGCTCGCCGGGGTGGTGCTGACCTGGACCGCCGGGTTCGACGTCCTCTACGCCCTCCAGGACGTGGAGTTCGACCGCCGGACGGGGCTGTTCTCGATCCCCGCCCGCTTCGGGGTGGTGGGGGCCCTGTGGATCTCCGGTGGGCTCCACGTCCTGACGCTGACGCTGCTCGCCCTGCTGCCCCGGATCTATCCGCCGGGGCTCGGGCCCGCCTACGGGGTGGGATGGGTGGGCTGCCTGCTGCTGATCGCCTACCAGCACTGGGTGGTGCGGCCGGGGGACCTGTCGCGGCTCAACGCCGCCTTCTTCACCGCCAACGGCGCGCTGTCGGTCTGGCTCTTCGCCGCGACCGCCCTTGATATACTGGCCTCCTGATGACTACCGAGACGCTCTCCCCGATCGATCCCGAGGCGTTCCCCGAGCCTCTGCGCGCCATCGCCGCCAAGGTGCGCGACGGCGTCCGCCTGGACGCGGCCGACGCCCTGACCTGCTTCACGACGCCGCACATCCTCCACCTCGGCAAGCTGGCCGACACGGTGCGGCGGCGGCTGAACGGCAACGTCACCTATTTCAACGTCAACCGGCACATCAACCCCACGAACGTCTGCGTCTACACCTACAACTGCAAGTTCTGCAGCTTCGCGGCGATGAAGGGCGAGGCCCACGCCTGGGAGATGAGCCACCAGGACGTCTATGCCCACGCCGCCGACCAGGGGGGGAACGCGGTCACCGAGTTCCACATCGTGGGCGGCCTGCACCCGGACCTCTCGATGGCCTGGTACGAGGAGATGCTGCGCGGCCTCAAGGCCCGCTTCCCCAACGCCCACCTCAAGGCGTTCACGGCGATCGAGATCGGCTGGTTCGCCAGGCGCGAGAAGCTGTCGATCGCGGAGGTGCTCACCCGGCTGCGCGACGCGGGGCTCGGGTCGCTGCCGGGCGGCGGCGCCGAGATCTTCCATCCGGAGGTGCGGGAGATCATCTGCGACGGCAAGCTGGACGCCGACGAGTGGATCGAGGTCCACCGCGTCGCCCACGAGATGGGCATCAAGAGCAACTGCACCATGCTCTACGGCCACGTCGAGCGGCCGGAGCACAAGGTGGACCACCTGCTGCGGCTGCGCGACCTCCAGGACGCGACGGGCGGCTTCAACGCCTTCATCCCGCTCGCCTACCACCCCGAGAACAACTACATGGGCCTGAAGTACCACACCACCGGGATGGAGGACCTGCGGCACATCGCCACGGCGCGGCTGGTGCTCGACAACATCCCGCACAT
>DASWRX010000232.1:0-13498 GCA_036402955.1 Thermoanaerobaculia bacterium | reverse complement strand
GCGATACAGGCGAGCACGTCGGCCTCTTCGAGCTGGGGATAATCTTCGAGAATCTCCTGCACCGTCGAACCGGACGCCAGGAAATCGAGAATTAGGGAGACCCAGATCCGGTGCCCCCGGATGCAGGGCTTTCCGAAGCAGATGTCCGGATTGATCGAAATTCTTCCCAAGAGATCGTCGCGTGTCATCGCCCACCTCCAGGATCTAGCTTACTCCAGGGCCGCGCCCAGCGCCCCGAGGCACCGGTCGATCTCCTCCTCCGTGCTGTACAGGTGCGGCGAGATCCGCAGGCGGCCGGCGCGGGCGGCGACGACGACGTCCTGCTCGTTGAGGCGCTTCACCAGCTCGCCGGCGTCGTGCCCCTCCGGCGGGGCGGCGGTGACGATCCCCGAGGTCTCGCCGGGGCGGCGGGAGCTGACGACGGCGAATCCGAGGTCCGCGAGGCCGCGGGCGGCGCGCTCGGCCAGGGCGAGCACCCGCGGCTCGATCGTGGCGGCTCCCGCTGCGAGCAGGATCTCCAGCGATCCTCCCAGGGCCACGATGCCGTAGACGTTGAGCGAGCCGCTCTCGAAGCGCCTGGCCCCCTCGCCCCAGGTGAGGTCGTAGTCGGTCCACTGGAACGGGTCCCGCATCGAGCGCCAGCCGGAGCGGACCGGGCGCAGCCGCTCCACCACGCGGTCGGAGACGTAGAGGACGCCGATCCCCTCCGGACCCAGCAGCCACTTGTGCGCCGAGGCCGCCGCCACGTCCACGAAATCGCGCTCGACGTCGAGCGCCAGCGCTCCCAGGCCCTGGATCACGTCCACCACGAACAGGACGTCCCGCTCGCGGCAGGCGCGCCCCAGCCGCGCGAGATCGGAGCGGAAGCCGCTCGCGTACTGCACCCAGGAGAGGGCGAGCATCCGCGTGCGCCCGTCGATCAGCGACAGCAGCTCCTCGGGATCGATGCGCCCGTCGCGCTCCTGGGCCCGCCGGTACTCGACGCCGCGGTCCGCCAGGCTCATCCAGGGATAGACGTTGGAGGGGAACTCGAAGGCGGCCCCCACGACGTTGTCCCCCGGCCGCCAGTCCAGCCCCTCGGCCACCAGCGACAGGCCGCTCGACGTGTTCTCCACGAAGGCGACCTCGCGGTCCTCGCGGGCGCCGAGCAGGCGGGCGGCGAGCCCCCGCACCCGCTCGGCCTCCTGCTGGCGCTCGGGCCAGAAGCGGTCGCCGGAGCACGACACCCACTCGGCCAGCATCCGCATCCGCGCGGCGGAGCGCCGGGTGAGCGGGCCCACCCCCGCGTGGTTCAGATAGGCGCACGTCTCGACGACGGGGAATTCCCCCTCGTCGCGCAGGCGCCGCAGGCGGTCATCCATTCTCGATCTCCGGCGCGATGAGAACGTCCCGCTCCACGCCCTGGCGCCACTCGAGCAGGGCCAGGGCCGGCAGGCCGACCGCCAGCACGCCGGCGTAGTGGAGCCCGCGATAGAGAAGGGTGCCGGCGGCGGCCGACACCTCGTCCACGCCGAGGAGCCTGAAGGAGGCCATCATGGCGAGCTCCGTCGTGCCCACGCCTCCGGGAGTGCCGGAGAGCGTGCCCACGGCGGTCCCCGCCGTCGCCGCGGCCAGGGCGGCGAACGGCCCGACCGGCGCGCCGATCGCCAGGAACATCGCCCACAGCCCGGCGGCGTTGACCAGGAAGTAGAAGACGCCGAGCGCCACGGCCTGGAAGCGCAGGACGTTCACCCCCAGCAGGCGCACGAAGATGCCGACCGCCTCGTGCCCATGGGCGAACAGCTTCTGGAGCCGCCCCTCGGCGCGCTCGGCCCGCCGGGCGAGGAAGCCGACGGCCGGGCTCTCCCCGCCCCGCGCCGCCCGGCGGCTCCAGACGGCGAGGGCCAGGAGCGAGACGGCCAGCGCCCCCAGCAGCAGGAAGCCCCAGCCGGCGCGGTGGAGGACGAACGCCGTCGCGATCAGGGTGATCCAGGTGCAGACGCTCATCACGCCGTGGTGGGCCACCTGGTCGTAGAGCACGACGCCGTAGAGCAGGCTGAACGGGCGCCCCTGGGCGCGCGCGAAGTAGCGAGCCCGCATCATTCCCCCCAGCACGCGGGCCGTGGGCGTGATCAGGTTGAGCGCCGCCGAGGCCAGCAGGACGAAGAAGCCGAGCACCGGCCCCAGCCGCCGGCCGAGGACGTACCGCACCGCCAGTTGATAGCGCCAGTCCCAGATGGCGTAGCGGGCGAGGAGCAGCCCGGTGCCCAGCGCCACGAACGGCGCGCGGGCCGCGGCCACCCGCTCGGCCAGCCGGGACCAGTCGAAGTCCGAGTGGGTGAAGAAACGGTAGGTGAAGTACCCCGCCAGCACGGCGATCGCCGCCTTGAGCAGACGGGTCCCCCAGACGCGGAGCGGGGATTCCTGGGGGGTCTCTTCTTCGGGGATCATGGATTCTCGGCCGATTCTTTCCCGGTTCGTCCCGGAGAAGGGGCCGCTTAGGATAGCGCACCAGGATAAGATGCGCCGCCAGGAGGAAACGAACGCATGTCCGACGCCAAGATCACCGTCCAGAGAAACGGCCCCTTCCGTCTGGAAGGGGAGAACCTGCAGATCCTCGATCCCACCGGCAAGGCCTTCGGCCTGGCCGGACGCACGGTCGTCTCGCTCTGCCGCTGCGGCATGTCCGCCAATAAACCGTTCTGCGACGGCAGCCACAATCACCACGGTTTCCAGGACGAGTCCGAGGCCCGGGACCTGCCGCCGAAGAAAGCATAGAAGGAAGTGGGCGCGACAAAGATGCGAATCCTTTTCGCGCTCCTCGCCCTTCCACTCTTTTCTCTACCCACTAGCGCCCAGGGTCCCGCGGCCGACTGGCGGACGCTCGCGACGGCCCACTTCCGGGTCCACTACCCCGCCGCGTCCGAAGCCTGGACGCGCGGGGCGGCGGCACGGCTGGAGTCGATCCGCCAGCGGGTGGTGACCGAGGTGGGGTACGACCCGCCGGAGGTGGTGGACGTGCTAGTCTCCGATCCGGTCGCGAATCCCAACGGCGAGGCCATCCCCTTCCTCGGCTGGCCGCGCATGATCCTGTGGACGAGCCCGCCCGGACCGGAGTCCGAGCTCGGCCACTACACCGACTGGTCCGAGCTGCTGATCGCCCACGAGGAGACCCACCTCGTCCACCTGCTGCGGCCGTCGCGCAACCCGGCGCGGCGACTCATGGCGAAGGTCCTCCCCGTGGGACCGATCCCGCTCGGCGCTCCGCGGTGGGTCTTCGAGGGCTATGCCACGGTGGTCGAGGGACGGCTCACCGGATCGGGACGCCCCAATGGCGACGCGCGGGCCGCCGTCCTCCGGCGCTGGGCGCAGGGCGGCAAGCTCCCCAGCTACGCGCGCCTCGCCCTGGACCCCGGCACCTGGCGCGGCATGTCCATGGCCTATCTCCTGGGCTCGGCCTACCTCGAATGGCTGGAGGAGCGGGCCGGGCCGGGCAGCCTGCGCAAGCTCTGGGCACGGATGACCGCCCGCGTGCCCCGCGGCTTCGACGACGCCTTCCGCGGCGTCTTCGGCGACTCCCCGGAGACCCTCTACGACCGCTTCCGGGCCGAGCTCACCTGGCGGGCCATGGAGGCCGAGCGGCAGGGAGGGCCGGAGATCGACGGCGAGCCCTGGCAGGATCTCACCTGGACGACCGGCGCCCCCGCCGTCTCGCCCGACGGCCGGCGGCTCGCCATCGTCCTGCGCTCCAAGGACCATCCAGCCCGGCTCGTGGTCTGGCCTACGGCGCCGGACGAGGAGGCCGAAACCAAGTGGCGCCGGCGCCGCGAGGAGATCCAGAAGCGCGATCCCGAGGACGTGCCGGCCGTGCGCACCGGTCCGCTCCCCAGAAGGCCGCTCTACACGCTGGAGAGCCACGACGGCCCGGAGCCCACCACGCCGCGCTGGATGCCGGACGGCAAGTCCATCCTCTTCGTCCGCTACGCGCCGGACACGGAGGGATTCCTCCATCCCGATCTCTTTCTCTGGACGCCTGAGACCGGAGACGTCCGCCGGCTCACCCGCGGAGCCGACCTGCGCGACCCCGACCCCGCGCCGGACGGCCGCTGGGCGGTCGCGACGCGCAACCGCGACGGCGCCTCCCGGGTGGTGCGGGTGGACCTCGGGACGGCCGCGGTCACTCCGCTGACCGGGGTTTCGATCGATGTCGTCTACGACCGTCCCCGCCTCTCGCCGGACGGCGGGAGGGTCGCCTTCGTCCGGCACCGTGAGGGCTCGTGGCGACTGGTCGTGCAGACCGTCGACGGCGGGAGCGAGACTCTGATCGCGCCGCCGGCCGAGGGGACCGTCTCCTCTCCGGCCTGGAGCGCGGACGGCCGCACGCTCTACGCGGTCGTGGGCCTGCGCGGCTTCATCGATCTCTACGCGTTTCATGCCGACGGCTCCGGCGCTCCCGTGCCGCTGACCCGCACGCAGGGCGCCGCTCTGGCTCCCGCTCCCCTGCCGGACGGCTCGGCGCTCTTCTTCCTCTCGCTCGTGCCGGACGGCTTCAACCTCCGCCGCCTGCCCCTCGCCGCCACGGTCGCCGCGGCGCCGCCCGCTCCCGAGCTGCCTCGCGCGCTGGCGCCTGCGGTTCCCCCTCCGGCCCCTCCCCGCCCGGAGCCCTTCACCCGCGCCGAAGCGCCGCCGGGAAAGCCCTACGGCCTGGGACGCCAGGAGCTACTCCCATTCGCTGGCGGCAGCGCCGCATATCGGGGGGGCACCTTGGAGGGAGGCCTGCGCGGCGGCGACGTGCTGGGCCGGCTGGACTGGCTCCTTCTCGGCTCGATCGGCATCAACGGCTGGCCGGCGGGCGAAGCGCTCGCCGTGGCCTGGCGGGGATGGCCGGTCGAGGTGGGCGCTCACCTCTTCAGCTCCGAGGAGCGGCCCACGCGGACGGAGTCCGTGGCCCGCCGCGGCAACCGGCTCAGCCTCGATCGCCGCGGCGTCGAGATCTCGGCCTCCCGGGACTGGCAGTGGAGCGGCGGGCGTCTGGACCTCGCCGGCCGGGCGCTCTGGGACCAGGTGAGCCCCGTTCGCCGGAACGTCTACCTCGACCAGCGGGTGGGCTCGCTCGCCGCCGCCTGGGGAGGCTTCCGACGTTGGGGTCTCTGGAGTGTCGAGCCCACCCTGCGGGCTCACGCCGAGGAGGGACATACGGAGGAGGCCGCATCGTGGAGCCGCTGGGGCGGCGGCGCCCGGCTCGGCCTCGCCCACGACGGCACCCGCCTGGCCCTCTCCTGGCGGCGCGACTCGTCGCGGCGCCTCGACGCCGGCTTCGGCTTCGACGAGTACCAGCTCGGCGGCGCGGAGACCTCGCTGCTCCCCGAGTCTGCCCTCACCAGCCGCATCGCCGTGCCGGCCTTGCCGGTCGGCACGCGGCTGGGCACGGACCACGAAGGGCAACGGGCCGAGCTGACGCTGGGCTTCCTGCCGGCCCCCGTCTTCTACGAGCGCCACCGGGTCTGGACCCCCGGCGGCGAGCCCGGGAGCCGGGACTGGCTCTCGCTCGCCGGGATGGAATACCGCTTCAACCTCGGCCCCCTCCCCATCGGCCGCCTCCCGGCCCTCGACGTGCGGGTGGGAGTGGCGCGGATCCTGGAGGACCCGTTCGGTGAATTCGAAGGGTCGACGCGGTGGTGGCTGGTGACGACGTGGCGGCCGTAGGGGGCCTGCTAGACTTTCCCTTCCACGAACGGCTGTCGCCTATGTCCGACTCCCTCCTCATCCTCCGTCTCTCCGGCGACTTCTACACCAAGGCGCGGCGGACCCGCATGCGGTTTCTCCGCCGGCTGACCGCCAACCTGGAGGCGGCGCTCAAGCTTCACGGCATCCCCTTCCGGCTGGAGCCCACCTGGAGCCGCCTATATCTGGAGACCCCCACGCCCGGCGTGGCGGCCGAGGTGGTGGCCCGGGTCTTCGGCGTGCAGTCGGTCTCGGAGGTCGAGCGGCGCTCCTGGACGGCCCTGGAGGATCTGGTGGCGACCGGCGTCGAGATCTTCGGCGAGGCCGTGCGCGGGAAGAGCTTCGCCGTCCGCGCCAGCCGCCGCGGCAAGCGTGACCAGATCGGGTTCGACTCGGCCATGGTCGAGCGCGCCCTCGGTCGCGCCCTCCTCGACGCCGGGGCCGGACGGGTGAACCTCTCGGCGCCCGAGGTGACCGCCCACGTCGAGCTGGAGCCGGGCTCCGCCCACCTCTTCTTCGACAAGGTGCGGGGGCATGGCGGCCTGCCGATCGGCGTCGAGGGGCGGGCCATCGCCCTGGTCTCGGGGGGCTTCGACTCGGCCGTGGCGAGCTGGCTGCTCTCCAAGCGCGGCGTGCAGCTCGACTACGTCTTCTGCAACCTCGGTGGCGCGGCCCACCGGCTCGGCGTCCTCAAGGTGATGAAGGTGTTCGCCGAGCGGTGGAGCTATGGCTACTCGCCGCGCCTCCACGAGGTGGACCTCTCCCCCCTGGTGGTCGAGCTGCGTGAGGAGGTCAAGCCGCAGAACTGGCAGATCGTGCTCAAGCGGCTCATCCTCCGCGCCGGCGCGGCGGTGGCCCACCGCGGCGGCCGGCTGGCGCTGGTCACCGGCGACGCCATCGGCCAGGTCTCCTCCCAGACGCTGCAGAACCTGGCGGTGATCTCCCAGGCCTCGCCGGCCGTGCCGGTGCTGCGCCCCCTCCTCGGTTTCAACAAGGAGGAGATCCTGGACCTCGCCCGCCGGATCGGCGTCTACGAGCTGTCGGCGGCGGTGGCCGAATACTGCGACCTGATGCCGTCGAAGCCCAACACCCGGGCCGCGCTCGACGACGTGCTGCGCGACGAGGCCAGGCTCGATCTCGATCTCCTCGACCGCCTGGTGGACTCCCGCCATCGCTACGATCTCCGCCGGATCGATCCCGAGGCGCTCTCCTCCCCGGTGCCCGAGGTGGCCGAGGTCCCGCCCGGCGCCACGGTGATCGACCTCCGCTCCGCGGCGGCCTACCGGGGATGGCACTATCCCGGCGCCCTCCACCTCGACTTCCCCCACGCCCTCGCGGCCTACCGCTCCTTCGCCCGCGACCGCGCCTACGTGCTGGTCTGCGAGGTGGGGCTGAAGAGCGCCCATCTCGCCGAGGCGATGCGCGAGGCGGGCTTCGAGGCCTTTCAGCTCCGGGGCGGGCTCAAGGGCCTGATGGCCCTCGCCGGCCGCGAGGAACAGATGGCCGCGGCGTTGCTGGCGCCGGCGGTCAGGGAATAACGGTAACCCTCTGGCGGAGGGGTGAGGCGCGGTCCCTTGCGCCAGGACCGCGAGACCCCGTATCCTCAGTCCTACCTTCACTTCTGGAGGCCGGAGATAAGGATGCTCACTGGAGATTTCATCCGGACGTCGTGAACGCCAGGGCCACACGATGAGGCAAACCCTCCCGACCCCGGCGGAGCTTCCGGCCCGCGAGACCGACCGGTGGTTCCGCATCCTCGCGGAGTCCACCTCCACGGCCATCTTCGTCTACCGGGCCGACAGCGTCCTCTACGTCAATCCCGCCTGCGAGGAGCTGACCGGCTTCAGCGCCAGAGAGCTGCTGGCGATGCGGCCGGGGGACATCGCCGCGCCGGAATTCCAGGATCTGCTGCGCGACCGCGCCGCGGCCCGCCTGCGTGGCGAGCCGGTGCCGAACCGCTACGAGGTGTGCATTCTCACCAAGGATGGGCGCGAGCGCTGGTTCGACATGACGTCGGTTCTCATGGAGATCGACGACGGCGAGCCGGTCGCGCTCGCCACCGCCGTCGACATCACCGACCGCAAGCTGGGCGAGGAGCGGCTGCGGGCCATCGTCGAGGGGACCTCCTCGACCACCGGCACCGATTTCCTGCGCTCCCTCGTCCGCCATCTTGCGAGCGCCCTCGGCATGGAGTACGCCCTGGTCTCCGAGGTGACCGACGAGAGCGTCTCCCGGGTGCGCCTGCTCGCCCTCTGGGAGATCGACGACTACAGCCCGCCGTTCGAGTACGACCTCCGCGGCACCCCTTGCGAGCAGGTGGTCGGCCGCGAGATCTGCTTCCACCCGTCCGGCGTCTGGCGGCTCTTCCCGGAGGACCGCTGGGTGGTGGCGACCCGCATCGAGAGCTACATCGCCGTGCCGCTGTTCGACCGCGCCGGCAGGCCGCTCGGGCACATGGCGGTGATGAGCACCTCGCTGGTGGGCGACGACCTGCCGGCGCTGTCGATCCTCAAGATCTTCGCCGCCCGCGCCGCCGGCGAGATCGAGCGCAAGCTCGCCGAGGAGGCGCTCGCCCAGGAGAAGGAGCTCGCCCAGGTGACCCTCGCCTCGATCGGCGACGGCGTGGTGCGCACCGACGGAGCCGGCATCATCGACTACCTCAACCCGGTCGCCGAGCGGCTGACCGGCTGGAGCGCCGCCGACGCCTGCGGCCTGCCGGTGACGCGCGTCTTCAACGTCGTCGACGAGGGGACCGGCAAGCCGCTGCCCAACGCCGTCGAGCGCTGCCTCGCCGAGGGCCGGGTGATCGAGCACGCCGGCTACTCCACGCTGGTGCGGCGCGACGGCCGGGAGTTCGCCATCCGCGACTCCGTCGCCCCGATCCAGGACCGCCAGGGACGCACCACCGGCAGCGTCCTGGTGTTCAAGGACGTCACCCAGCTCCGCGGCATGGAGCGCGAGATGATCTACCTCGCGCGCCACGACCCGCTCACCGGACTGATCAATCGCCGCGAGTTCGAGAAACGGCTCCAGCACAGCCTCGACACCGCCATCGAGGACGGGCGCGAGCACGCCCTCTTCTATCTCGACCTCGACGAGTTCAAGGTGGTCAACGACACCTGCGGCCATCTCGCGGGCGACGAGATGCTCAAGCAGGTGACCTCGCTTCTGCGTTCGCTGCTGCGCAAGACCGACACCCTGGCCCGCCTCGGCGGCGACGAGTTCGGCGTGCTGCTCGAGGACGCCAGCCTGGGCGACGCCCGCGAGCTCGGCGACCGCCTGCTCGCCGCCGTCCGCCAGTACCGCTTCGGCTGGCAGGAACGGATCTTCGAGATCGGCGTCTCGATCGGTCTGGTGCCGATCACCGCCGACAGCGGCGACATGGCGCGCGTCCTCTCCGCCGCCGATGCCGCCTGCTATGTGGCCAAGGAGAGCGGCCGCAACCGGATGCACGAGTACCAGCCGGACGACCGCGCCCTGGCCGAGCGCTATGGCGAGATGCAGTGGATCTACCGCATCCACAAGGCCTTCGCCGAGCACCGCTTCTGCCTCTACCGGCAGAGCATCCACCCGCTCGACGGCGACGGCTCAGAGGCCCCGCTCTGCGAGATCTTCATCCGCATGATTGACGAGGACGGCCACATCGCCACCCCCGCCGCCTTCATCCCGGCCGCCGAGCGCTATCACCTGATCGCCTCGATCGACCGCTGGGTGGTCCACGCCGCCTTCGTCACCCTGGCCTGCGGCACCCTCTCCCACGGCGACACCACCCGCTTCGCCATCAACCTCTCGGGGCAGTCGGTGGGCGATGACGCCTTTCTCGACTACGTCCTCGCCGAGATCGAGGCCACCGGCATCGCCCCGGAGCGCATCTTCTTCGAGATCACCGAGACCGCCGCCGTCGGCAACCTCGCCAAGGCGACCCACTTCATCCGCGTCCTCAAGGAGCTCGGCTTCCGCTTCGTCCTCGACGACTTCGGCAGTGGCCTCTCCTCCTTCGCCTACCTCAAGAACCTCCAGGTCGACTTCCTCAAGATCGACGGCTCCTTCGTGCGCGACATGGCCGGCAGCACCGTCCAGCGCGCCCTCGTCGAGTCGATCAACCAGATCGGGCAGGTCATGGGCATCCGCACCATCGCCGAATCGGTCGAGGACCGGGCCACCCTGGAGATCCTGCGCCAGATCGGCGTCAACTACGCTCAGGGGTACGGCCTCTCGCTCCCGGAGCCTTTGATTTAGCGACTTTACAAGGTTGAGAGGGAAAAATTTCCTCAGGCTGGACCGGGGCCCTGCGGCCCCACTCCGGGTCCCGGAGTCGTCCCTCTCCGGGCGCGCTTCTTGCTTGGTCCCCAGAGGTCCCTTCGGGAATCCATGGTAAATGCTCGCGCCATTGAACCTGCACCCGCTTGACGAGGATCCGGCTCCGGAGAGAGACGTGTCGTTCGACGGTGGCCAGCGCCTGCCTCTGGCCCGGGCCTTCGACGCCGACTCCACGATGGACGTCCGGCTCCGGCTGCTCATCGAGCCGGTGCCGGCCATCGTCTGGACGACCGACCGCGAGCTGCGCTTCAGCTCCAGCCTGGGTGACGGGCTCGCCTCCTTCGGCCTCCGCGCCGCCCCCGGCACCAGCCTGTTCGACCACTACGGCACCCGCGATCAGGACTCCCCGCCGATCCGCGCCCATCAGCTCGCCCTCGGCGGCGAGTCGGTGAGCTTCGAGCATTTCCGCGAAGGGCGCACCTTCCAGACCCGCGTCGAGCCGCTGCGGAGCGACCAGGGGGAGATCACCGGTTGCATCGGCATCGCGGTGGACATCACCGAGCGCAAGCATGCCGAGGAGGCCCTCTACCGCGAGAAAGAGCGGGCTCAGGTGACCCTCGCCTCGATCGGCGACGGCGTCGTTCGCACCGACGCGGAGGGGACGATCGACTACCTCAACCCGGTGGCCGAGCGGCTGACCGGCTGGAAGGCCGAGGAGGCGATCGGCCGCACCGTCTCCGAGGTCTTCCAGGTCGTCGACGAGCTCACCCGCAAGCCGCTGACCGATCCGGTGGCCCGCTGCCTCGCCGAGAAGCGGGTGGTGGAGTCCCCCGGGCACGCGCTGCTCCTCAGCCTCGACGCCAAGGAGTACTCGGTGCGCGGCTCGGCGGCGCCGATCTACGACCGCTCCGGCGCCGCGCTCGGCGCCGTCCTGGTGTTCAAGGACGTCACCCAGCTCCGCGGCATGGAGCGCGAGATGGTCTACCTCGCGAGCCACGATGCGCTGACCGGCCTGATCAACCGCCGCGAGTTCGAGGTCCGCCTGAAGCGCGCCATCCGCGGCGCCCGCGCCGAGCGGCGCCACCACGTGCTGCTCTACCTCGACCTCGACGAGTTCAAGGTGGTCAACGATACCTGCGGCCACCTGGTCGGCGACGAGATGCTCAAGCAGATCACCGCGCTGCTGCGCTCGCGGGTGCGCCGCAGCGACGTCCTCGCCCGCCTGGGCGGCGACGAGTTCGGCGTGCTGCTCGAGGACTGCCCGATCGATCATGCGCGGCAGATCGCCGAGGAGATGCGGCGCACCGTGCACGAGTTCCGGTTCTGCTGGCGCGACCAGATCTTCGAGGTGGGCGTCTCGCTCGGCCTGGTGCCGATCAACGCCGACAGCGGCGACCTCGCCCAGGTGCTCTCCGCCGCCGACGCCGCCTGCTACGTGGCCAAGGACCGCGGCCGCAACCGCGTCCACGAGTACGAGATCGACGACACGCTGGTCGCCGAGCGCTACGGCGAAATGCAGTGGATCCACCGCATCCACCGCGCCTTCGAGGACAAGCGCTTCCGCCTCTTCTACCAACTCATCCAGCCGATCGGCGGCGAGAGCTCCTCGCGGGACCTGCTCTGCGAGGTCTTCATCCGCATGCTCGACCGCAACGGCAACGTCATCGAGCCCGGCGCCTTCATCGTCGCCGCCGAGCGCTACCACCTGATCTCCTCGATCGACCGCTGGGTGGTGAAGACCGCCTTCAGCGCCCTCGCCGAGGCGCAACGGCGCGAGTGGTCGCGCCCCGTCCTGTTCGCGATCAACCTCTCCGGCCAGTCGCTCGGCGAGGAGGACTTCCTCGCTTTCGTGGTCGAGGAGCTCGAGAAGAGCGCCGTCGATTCGCGGCGCATCTGCTTCGAGATCACCGAGACGGCGGCGATCAGCAAGCTCGACAGCGCCATGCGCTTCATCTCTGCCCTCAAGGCCAAGGGGTGCCGCTTCATCCTTGACGACTTCGGCAGCGGTCTCTCCTCCTTCGCCTACCTGCGCGACCTGCAGGTCGACTTCCTGAAGATCGACGGCGAGTTCGTACAGAACATGCTGGAGGACCGGGTCAAGCGGGCCATGGTCGAGTCGATCAACCAGATCGGCCACGTCATGGGTCTGCAGACGATCGCCGAATGGGTGGAGAACCGCCAGACCCATGACGCCCTGAGGGAGCTGGGCGTCGACTACGCGCAAGGATTCTGGCTCTGCCGGCCGCAGCCGCTGGTGCACGACCTGTAGAGAGACCGCTTACCGCCGCCGGTCCCGGTACTGCGTCCGGGGTCCCCGGGACCGGTCGTCCGGCCCTCGCCGATCCCGCCTCGGCGGCCCGCCGCCGTCCGGCGTCGCCACCCGGATGCCCACCGGCCGGCCGCGGATGGTGGCGCGCGCCATCCTCTCCAGCACCTGGTCCCGGTACTGCGCCGGCAGCTCGACGAAGGTGAAGTGGTCATAGATGTCGATCGAGCCGATCGCCTTGCCGGGGACCCCGGCCTCGTTGGCGATCGCTCCCACGATGTCCCCCGGCCGCACGCCGGCGCGGCTGCCGGCGTCGATGAACAGCCGAACCATGCCGTCCTCGGCCTGGTGGACCCCGGCCGGCTCCGGCTCCACCTCGACCTCCAGCGGCTTGTCCCCGCGGGCCAGCCGGGCGGCTCCGGCGGCGATCTCCGCCAGGTCCAGCCCCTCCTCCACCAGCTCCTCGACCAGGGAGAGATAGAGGTCGAGGTCCCCCTCCCCCACGGAGCGGCGGATGTTGTCCTTGAACAGGGCGATGCGCCGCGCCGCCACGTCCGCCTGCGTGGGCATCTTCATCGACGTGATGCGGGCCCCGGTGTAGCGCTCGATCTCCGCCATCATCCGCCGCTCGCGGGGGGAGACGAACAGCACGGCGACCCCGGAGCGCCCGGCCCGGCCGGTGCGGCCGATGCGGTGGACGTAGGCCTCGACGTCGTTGGGGATGTCGTAGTTGATGACGTGGCTGATCCGCTCAACGTCCAGGCCGCGGGCGGCGACGTCGGTCGCCACCACGATCTCCACCTGGCCGGACTTCAGGCGGCGGATCACCGTCTCCCGCTGCGCCTGGTTCATGTCGCCGTGCATGGATTCGGCCGCGTAGCCCCGCCCCTGGAGCCGCTCGGTCAGCTCGGCGGCGCCGTTCTTGGTGCGGGTGAAGATCAGCACCGCCTCGGTCGGCTCGGTCTCCAGGATGCGGGCGAGGGCCTCCAGCTTCTGCTGCGGCGAGACGTTGAGATAGCGCTGCTCGATGGCGGGCACCGTCATCGTCTTGTGCTCGATCTCGATCGCCACGGGATTCCGCAGGTGGCGCTCGGCGATGCGCCGCACCTCGCGCGGCAGGGTGGCCGAGAAGAGCGCCGTCTGCCGCCCTTCGGGAGCCTGGGAGAGGATCCACTCGACGTCCTCGATGAAGCCCATGCGGAGCATCTCGTCCGCCTCGTCGAGCACCACCACGCGCACGGCGTCGAGGCGGAGCGAGCCCCGCCGCAG
>DASWRX010000231.1:0-16117 GCA_036402955.1 Thermoanaerobaculia bacterium | reverse complement strand
CGGTGCGGGGCCGGATCAGGCGCGAGCTCTCCAGCCGGCGGAGCAGGCCGCGGTCGTCGCGCCCCTCGGCGGCGGCGTAGATCACCACCAGGTCGTCGTCCATGAAGGGGACGGCCTCTTCCATCTTCCGCAGCAGGTAGTCCGTGCGGTCGGCGCCGGCCGGGGCGCTCTCCAGCAGCCCCTCGACCCAGGCGTAGTGGCCGGGGTAGCGCAGGGTCTTGTAGTCGAGGTTGCGCACCCTCCCCTCCAGGGCGACGGGGAGGTCGGCGGCGCCGCCGGAGGTGAGCGCCTCTTCATAGACGACGCCGTTGAGGATCACCGTGACCCGGTCCGCCAGCGACGGCCGGGTGGTGCGCCGGTGGTCGCGCAGGACGGTGGCGGGCTCGACATACTCGGTGGCGACGCCGACCGAGCTCCAGGTGAAGCCGTAGAAGTGGGGGGGCCGCACGGTGGTGGTGAGGGCGCCGACGCGCATCTCCAGGAGGTCGACCGAGCCCACGCCGTGCTCGCGGCAGAACTGCTGGAAGAGCTGATGGCCGAGGACGTCGACGTAGCCCGGCGCGAGCCCCGTCTGCAGGATATAGCCCCGGTCCGCGCCGCCGGCGATCTCCAGAATCTCCTCCGTCTCCCGCACGTGCTCGGTGAGGTTGGCGTAGTGGATCTCGTGCTGGCGGGCGAGCCGCGCCATTCGCGGCGCCTCGCTGCCGGGCAGGCAGTCGAGGAGGATGTCACCCTGGACGAGGGCGCCGTCGAGCTCGGCGTTCGTCCCCACGGCCGGCAGGTGAAAGGCGTGAACCTCTCCCGGCCTGGCCGAGCCCTCCCGGATCCAGGCCGCCGCGGCGTTCGCCCGCTCGCGGCTGGCATCGCCGATGAAGAGGTCGACCTCGAAGTCTCCAAGCTCTCGCAGCAGCAGCCCGGTGGCGCTGCCCATGCCGCCGGCGCCGGCGATCACGACCTGGTGTTTTGTGCTCATGGCTGGCGGTTGGCGCGTGCTCGTCTCGGGCGGCGCATCCTAACATCCGCCCCCGACGGGGTCAACGCGAGGATTCGGCGCCGCCGCCGGGGCGCCGGCGCACGGGCTGGCCGGCCAGGGCGGTCTTGTTGCGGCCCGTCTCCTTGGCCACGTACATGGCGGCGTCGGCCAGGCGCAGCAGGGTGCTCTTGCTCGCCTCCAGCGAGAGGTGGGGCTCCAGGTGCAGCCGCAGGGTGGCGATGCCGATCGAGCAGGTGATCCCCTTGAGGTACAGCGGCTCCGGCTGGATGTCCCCGGGGCCGGCGCAGAAGGTCGAGCCCACGACCTCCGCCCGGAGGTCCTCGGCGGCGTCGATGGCGCCCTCGAGCTCGTAGCCGGGCAGGAGGAGCACGAACTCGTCGCCGCCGTAGCGGGCGGAGATGCCCCCGAGCCGGCTCATCTTGCGGCGGAGCAGGTGGCCGACCTCGCGCAGCACCTGGCTGCCGGCCAGGTGGCCGTGGGTGTCGTTGACGTGCTTGAAATAGTCGAGGTCGAGGAACAGCAGCGACAGGTCGAGGTCCTCGGCCCGGCAGCGGCGAATGGTGTCCGACAGGGCGATGTGGAGGTAGCGGTCGTTGTAGAGCCCGGTCAGGTTGTCGCGCTTGGCGATCTCCTGCGCCTGGCGGCCGTCGAGCACGTTCTGGATCGAGATGGAGATGTAGCCGGCGAAGATCTCCAGGAGGTTGCGGTCCTCCTGGCTGTAGCCGGGGGCGTCGCGGCGGTTGATCAGCTCGAGGACGCCGCAGACCTCCTGCTCGATGCGGATGGGAATGGCGACCAGGGATTCGGTCTGGTAGCGGGTCTGCTCGTCCATCCCCCGGAAGAAGAAGCGGTCGCTCGGCGCGTAGGGGGTGGAGTAGGCCTGGCCGGTCTGGTACACCCGGCCGGCGATCCCCTGGTCGGCGGGGATCGTCTGTCCCACCAGGCAGGAGGATTTGTCGCCGAAGGCGGCGATGAAGGTCAATGTGTTCTTGCGGCGGTCGTCCTTCTTGTCCGAGGGATCGTCGAGCAGGATCGAGCCGGCGGCCGAGGGGACGAAGCCGTTCGCCCGGCGCAGCGCCTCGACCAGGTTTTCGGCGAGGCTCAGCTCCAGCGGGAAGCTCGGGCTCGCCCGGCGCCTCTCCAGGAAGCGCTCCAGATGGACGGGTTCCAGGCAATGGAAGGCGTCCGGTGCGCGGAGACTCTCTTCCGGCATGCTGACCCGCACGAGCGCGTCACTCATCGACGGCGCCCTCGTTCCTTCGCCCTACCTGAGACCATGCCATGAACTCCAGACAGAATGACAAGTGGACGATACCAGAAGTTGCAGGGTGACGAAAGCGGTCAGGCGAGCCGGCGCAGGAGGCGCCGGCTGCGGTCGAGGGCGTCGGAGCGCAGGGTGTCGGTGGTCGAGAGCTGGGGCGCGAAGCGGAGATACTGCAGGTCCTCGATCAGCAGCCCGAGCTCGTCGAGCGCTCCGGCGTCCACGCCCTGGGCGGCCAGCAGCTCGCGCCAGCGCGACGGGGGATTCTCGGGGGGAACGCCGCAGCGCCCGTGAAGGAACGCGCGCCAGCCCTCCTCGATCCGCAGCGCCAGGGCGCGGGGCCGCGCCTCGGCCTCGGCCTGGCGCAGTGCCGCCTCCAGATCACGGGCGGCGTCGGGCGAGCTTTCGGTTATGGCGGCTGGCCGGTGGCGGATCAGCGTCACCACCAGGGCGAGCCCCCACGGCAGCACCAGGAGCCAGGGGAGAAGGGGACTCCAGCGGCGGCTGGCGAGACCTGCAGGCAGGGAGGCGCGGACGCCCTGGGAAGGCCCGCTGTCCGCCATGGCGGCGGGGCGCGGCAGGGCCGTCAATCCCAGGTCCGGCACGGTGGCGACCTGGTAGCTCCCCTCCGCGGGATCGAAGTAGGTGATCTTCGGCGATTCCAGGGCGAAGCGGCCGGCGCGCTGGGGGACCACGGCGTAGCGCCAGATCCGGACGCCGCGCACGGCGCTGCCGTTGAGCTCGTCGCGTCCCTCCTGCTGCGGGGGGAGGAGGGTGAGCCCCGGCGGCGGCGTGATGCGGGGCTCGTGGATGCCCTGGAAATTGCCGACGCCCGAGAGCTTCACCGTGAGGGTGGCCGCCTCGCCGAGACGCACCTGCCGCGGCTCGAGCTGCGCTCCCAGCGTGAGCTGCCCGACGGCCCCGCCGAAGCCCGGCGGTGGCGGCGGCAGGGGCTGCACCTCCACCGTCTCCGCCGGGGCCTGGAGGTGGACCTGCTCGGGATGGACGACCGCCGGGCCGAAGAAGAAGCTGCGATCGTAGCGCTGCACGATCAGGTCGATCGTCGAGGGCTCCAGCCGGTACGTGCCGGAGCGCAGCGGGAAGAGGGCCTTCTTGAGCAGCGGCACCTTGGCGTAGCGCCGGCCGTCGATGTCCATCATCTCCATCGGGAGCTGCTGCGGCAGCGGGATGTCGCGCACCCAGAAGCCCCGGAAGGTCGGCACCCCGCTGGTGGAGACCTGGGAGATGTCCTCCCGCGTGTAGAGATAGACGCTGTAGAGGAGCTGCTGGCCGACGACCGGCCGCTGCGGCTGCAGCTCGGCGCGCACGAAGACGTCCGCCTGCTGCTCCCGTTCCCGGCGCCAGGGGTTGGGCATGCGGCCGAAGAACTGCCGGAACGGATCGTCGTCCTCGCGCCGGCGGGTCTGGCGCCCGGTCTGCCCGGTGGGCTCCTGCTGGATGCGGATCTCGCGCGCCGGGAGCTGCCGGACGTCGTCCCCGAGCTGCACCGTGAGCGCGCGCACCCGGCCCTTGCCGAGCCCCAGCGGCCGCAGCTCCCAGGAGAGCCGGAAGGTGCGCGACAGGTGGCCGTTGCTGAACCGCATGTCGTCGAACTGCGAGGGATTGCCCACGGTCTCCAGGTTGTCCAGCTCGAAGCTCGGCCGGAAATTCTGGCTCGCCAGGCCGTCGCTGTGGACCTCGATGGTGAGGGTCGCGGTCTCGTCGAGACCGATCACCTCGGGCTCGACCGTGACCTTGATCTCGTCGGCGGCCCTGGCGGGGGCGGCCAGGATGAGCAGCAACGTCAGAAGCAGGAACGTAGGGGCGGGGCTTGTCCCCGCCCTCTTCAGGCCGTTCAGGATCAGGCTTCTCCTCACCAGTCCTTCCCCTTCGCGGACTTCTGCCGGGCTCTGCGGGCCGCCTGGTCGCGGCGCTGCTGGCGTTCCAGGTTCTCCACCGCCGAGAGCACGGAGGCCGCCTCCTGGGCGTTCATGTCCGGCTGGTTGCGGAACTGCGGCAGGCGATCGTCCTGCCCCGGGCCCCCCGGCTGCTTCGACTCGCCCGGCTTTCCCGGCTGGGGCTGCTGGCCCTGGGGGTTGGGCTGATGGCCGTTCTGCGGCGACTGCTGAGGTTGATTCTGGGGATTGCCCCGGCCCTGCCGGTCCGCGGGATCCTGGCTCTTCGAGTTGCTGCCGCGCGAGCCCTGCGGGCTCCCCTGGGCCCCCATCTTCTGCTTCTTCTCCTCGCGGAGCGCCAGCTCCAGGTTGTACTTGGCGTCGGGGTTCCCCGGCTGCTCCCGTAGCGCCTGCCGATAGGCCTCCACGGCGCCGGAGGCGTCGCCCGCCGCGAGCCGCGCGTTGCCCAGGTTGTAGTGGGCCGCCGGCGACAGCTCGGGGCCCGCTCCCTTGGCCGCCTTCTCCAGGAGTGAGACCGCCTTGCGGTCGTCGCCGGCGGCCAGGTGGGCGGTGCCGGCGTCGTACTGGACGAGCGGCTCCTTGGGCGCGATCCGCAGCGCCGTGTCCGCGGGCTTCACCGCGTCCCGCGGCTTTCCCTTGCCGTAGGCCTCGATCGACCGCTCCGTCCGTTCCCGCGGGTTGTACATCCAGCGCTCGACCCAGTCGGGCAGGTGCGGCTGCCAGGGCAGGGACGGCAGAGACGGCAGGGACGGGAAGGCGGCCCAGCCGAGCAGGGCGATCAGCGGGAAGAGGTGGAGACGGGCGGCCACGGGAGAAGAAACCGGCCCTGTTTTCGTAGGGGCGGGGCTTGTCCCCGCCCTGACGGCCCGCGCTTCCGGCGCGAACGGCCCCGCTCCGAGATGGAGCAGCAGCGCGAGCGCGGCCAGGGCGAGCGGCCACTGGAAGCGCTCCTGGAGAGTGCTCAAAGTCTGGCTCTCGATCGTCCGCTTCTCCAGCCGGTCGATCTGCCGCACGATCGCCGTGGGGTCCGCCGCCGCGCTGGTGGCGCGCAGGTAGGAGCCGCCGGTGGCGCGGGTGAGGCTCTCGAGCCCGTCCTCGTGGAGCTGGCTCACCACGACGTTGCCGTCCTGGTCCTTCTTGAGCTCGCTCGTGCCCGGGATGGGCACCGTCGATCCCTGCTGCGTGCCGATGCCGAAGGCGTAGACGACCACCCCCTCGTCCTTCAGGCGGGCGATCTCGCCGTCGATGCCGCCGCCGAAGTCCTCGCCGTCGGTGAGCATCACCAGCACGCGGTGCTTCTCACCACCGTGGCCGAACAGGCGCAGCGCCGTCTCCACGCCCGGCGCCAGCTCCGTCCCCGGGGTGGGCAGCGAGCCGGGATCGATCGCGTCCAGCAGCAGGTCGATCACCCCGCCGTCGAGGGTGAGCGGGGCCAGCGCCAGGGAATCCCCCTCCGTCTGCACCAGCCCCACCCGGTTCCCCGGCATGTCGCGCACCATGCGCCGCACCAGCGATTTGGCGACGAACAGGCGCGAGGGCGGAGCGTCGGGAGCCGCCATCGAGAGCGAGGAGTCGACGAGGAACACCACGTCCACTCCCTTGCGCTCCACCTTCTGCTCGCCGGCGCCCCAGCGCGGCCGGGCGAGGGCGAGCGCGGCTCCCAGCACGGCCAGCGCGAGCAGGGCCACCGACAGCGTCAGGCGGTTCGGAGCGTAGGCCGGCAGCAGGCGGCCCCACAGGTTGCGCGCCGCCCAGGCCGCGTCCGCCGCCAGCCGCCGGCGCCAGAGCCAGAACGCCGCCGCCACCACCGCCGGAGCCAGCAGCGCGAGCCAGAGCAGGGAAGGGGCGGCGAAGCTCATGGCTCGGCGGTCACCTGCAAACCGGCGGCGGCCAGGGGGAGGAGGAGGAGCGCGAGCCCCGCCCAGACCAGCGGCGGGAAGGCCTCCTGGTAGCGGACGTAGCGCTTGACCTGCAACGGCGTCTTCTCCAGCCGGTCGATCTCGCCGAAGACCCGCTGCAGGCTCTCGCGGTCGGTGGCGCGGTAGAACTGCCCGTTCGTCTTCTGGGCGATCTGCCGCAGCAGGTCCTCGTCCACCGGCACCTTCATCAGGAAGCGCCGGGTCACCGTGCGGCCGGTCAGCGGGTCCTGCACCGGCAGCGGCACCGGCACCGGCCCGGTCGAGCCGACGCCGATGGTGTAGACCTTGAGCCCCAGCCCTTTGCAGAGGGCCGCGGCCGAGATCGGATCGATGGCGCCGGCGTTGTTGCCGCCGTCGGTGACCAGCACCACCACCTTGGTCTTGGCCGCGCTGTCCTTGAGCCGCGCCGCGGCGCTCGCCAGGGCGACGCCGATCGCCGTGCCGTCCGGCAGGCTGTTGAGCTCCACCGAGTCGATCAGCAGGGCCAGCATGTCGCGGTCGGTGGTGAGCGGCGCCCGGGTCATCGCCGCGCCGGAGAAGACGATGAGGCCGATGCGGTCCCCCGGCCGGCCGGCGACGAAGTCCTTGACCACCTGCTTGGCCACCGTCAGCCGGTCCTTCGGCTGGAAGTCCTCGGCCCCCATGCTCCCCGAGATGTCGAGCGCGAGCTGGATGTCGATCCCCTGCGTCAGGCTCTCCTCCCAGGCGTAGCCGAGCTGCGGCCGGGAGAGCGCCATTACCAGGCAGGCGAAGGCGATCAGGCGGGCATAGAAGGGGAAGTGGAGCCGCCAGGCGCCGCGCGGGCGTCCGGCCGCCGCCGGCAAACGGCTGTAGGTGAGCGCGCCCAGCGAGGAGCGGCGGTGGTGCGCCCAGGCGAGCGGCAGCAGCGCCAGCAGGAGCAGCAGCCAGGCCGGGTTGGCGAGATGGGGGATCCCGTTCATCGCATCCATCATCCCGTCGCCTCCAGCGGCTGCCGCGTCTCCGGCGTCTCCGCGGGGGGCGGCGCCAGATGCGCCTCCCACTCGCCGGCGATCCGGCGCGCCGCCTCGGCCCGCTCGCGGCTCTGGGTCTCCCCCACCTCCTGGCGGGCGAACTTGACGAGATCGCAGGCCCGCAGCAGCTCCACCGTCTGCCGCGCCAGGGGAGCCGGCATGCGGCGCGACACGAGCTGGCGCTGGACGTCGCTCGTCGTGCTCTCCACCGCCGGGAACGGCAGCCGGCGGCCGAGATAGCGGCGCAGCGCGAAGCTCAACCGGGTGTGGAGGGCGATCATCGACGGCTCGTTGCGCAGCCGGTCGAGCTCGGCCGCCAGCTCCGCCAGCGGCGGCAGCGCGGGCGCCGCTGCCTCGCCGGGCCGCCGTCTCCGGCTCTGGAACCAGAGGAGGCCCGCGGCCGCGAGGCAGCCGGCGGCGAGCGCCGCCAGCGTCCACCAGAAACGGGAGCCGACCGGCAGCGGCCGCGGCGGCGCGGGAGGCTTGGCCTGGGGATCCTTCTCTCCCTTGGGCAGCACCGAGCGGACGGCCAGCGCCAGCCCGGCGGGCGTCGACGCCTGCACGGTCCCGGTCTTCAGGGGAACGGCGACCGCCATCGGCGGCAGCGGCACCGCTCCCGGCCGGAAGCCGGCGATCTCCAGCCGCTGCTCCCAGACGGCGGTCCCATCCCGCTCGGCCACCTTGACCGGCTCGCTCTTGCCGAAGATCTCGGCCTCCCCCCAGCTCTTTCCCCAGGCGGGGAAACGGGGATCGGCCGCGAGGTCCGCCGTCCGCACCCGCAGCGTGATCGTGGCCTGGACGTGGTCCCCCACCGTGGGGCCGTTCGGAGCGAGCGCGACCGTGACCGGCGACGGCTGGGCGAGAAGGGGGGTGGCCAGGAGAGCGATGAACAGAAAGGTTTTCATCGCCGCCGCAGCCTCTTCTTCCGCTGCTCGAAGAACGCCAGCAAGGTGTTGATGTACGGCCGGTCCGTCCGCAGCTCCAGGCGGTCGATGCCGAGCTTGCGGGTGAGCTTGGCGAGATCCTCGCGCTCGCGCCGCCGCTGCTCGGCGTGCCGGCGGCCGAGCCGCTTGCCGCTGACCAGGGCGGTCTCCCCGGTCTCGGCGTCGCGCAGCACCACGGGGCCCACCGCCGGGATGTCCTGGTCGCGCGGATCCACGATCTCCACCGCGATCACGTCGTGCCGGGCGGCCGCGGCCTTGAGGGCGCGCGTGCAGGGGGAGCCCAGGAAGTCCGAGATCACGAACAGGACCGACCGCCGCTTGAGCGTCGCCAGCACGGCGTCGAGCCCCTGCTCGAGATCGGTCCCTCCCTGAGCCGGGCGATCGAGGATCTCGCGCACCATCCGCAGCACGTGCGTGCGCCGCCGCCGGGGCTCCAGGAACAGCTCCAGGCGGTCGCTGATCAGGGCGGCGCCCACCCGGTCCTGGTTGCGCAGGGCCGCGAAAGCGAGCAGGGCGGCGATCTCGGCGGACAGCTCGCGCTTGAGGATCGCCCGCGAGCCGAACGAGAGGCTCCCGGAGACGTCCACCACCAGGAAGATCGTGAGGTCCCGCTCCTCGACGTACTTCTTGATGAACGGCGCGCCCATGCGCGCGGTGACGTTCCAGTCGATCGTGCGGACGTCGTCCCCCGGCTGGTAGGGGCGGACCTCGGCGAACTCCATGCCGAGACCCTTGAACACCGAGTGGTAGTCGCCGGCGACCCCCTGGTCGACGAGGCGGTTGGTGGCGATCTCGATGCGCCGCACCTTGCGCATCAGGTCCGCCGGCAGCGCGGCGCTCCTGGTCCGGCCGGCGGCCGGCGAGCCTTCCCGGCGGGGTTCGCGGCGGCGCGACAGGAAACCCAGCATCGCGGTCGCGGCTCCTAGGGCACCGGGATGCGGTCGAGCAGACGCCCGATCAGCGCGTCGGTGGTGATCTCCTCGGCCTCGGCTTCATAGCTGGGAACGATGCGGTGGCGGAGCACGTCGGGCGCCAGCTCCTTGACGT
Source organism: Thermoanaerobaculia bacterium (assembly GCA_036402955.1). Taxonomy (GTDB): domain Bacteria; phylum Acidobacteriota; class Thermoanaerobaculia; order Multivoradales; family UBA5704; genus DATARR01. Next base: position 7,044 of record DASWRX010000231.1, on the reverse strand, counting down.
CCTCCGGAATCACGTAGCCGCGCCCGCGCACCAGCGCCAGCGCCTTGGCGGCGCGGGCCAGGAACAGGGTGGCGCGCGGCGAGGCGCCGAACGAGATCAGGTCGACGAGATCCGGCAGCCCGGCCGCGCGGGGATCGCGCGAGGCGAGCACCAGATCCAGGATGTAGCCCCGGATCTTGCCGTCGAGATAGACCGCGTCCACCACCTCACGGAGGCTGAGCAGGCGGTCGCGCTCGAGCACCGGCGCCGCCTTGAGGTCGCGGGCCACCAGCATGCGGTCAAGGATCTCCCCCTCCTCCCGCCGCGAGGGATAGGTGACCTTCAGCTTCATCATGAAGCGGTCCACCTGCGCCTCGGCGAGAGGATAGGTGCCCTCCTGCTCGATGGGGTTCTGCGTCGCCAGCACCATGAACGGCTCGGGCAGGCCGTAGCTCCGGTCGCCCAGCGTGACCTGCCGCTCCTCCATCGATTCCAGCAGCGCCGACTGCACCTTGGCGGGGGAGCGGTTGATCTCGTCCGCCAGCAGCAGGTGGGTGAAGACCGGTCCCCGGCGAGCCAGGAAATCGCCGCTGCGCTGGTCGTAGATCAGCGTGCCCACGAGGTCGGCCGGCAGCAGGTCGGGAGTGAACTGGATGCGCTGGAAGTCGAGCGCCAGCGTCTGGGCCAGGGTCTTGACGGCCAGGGTCTTGGCGAGGCCCGGCACGCCCTCGATCAGCACGTGGCCGCGGGCGAGGAGCCCCACCAGCAGGCGGTCGAGCAGGTAGTCCTGCCCCACGATCACCCGCCGCAACTCGGCCTCGACCCGCTTCAGGGTCAGGGTTTCACGTTCGACATCACGGTTGAGGGTAGCGATATCCAGTTCCATAGCCAGTTCCATAGACTCTCCGGGAGAGACCCTGGGCTGCAAGCTGAGTGCCATCCGCCGATTCCCGCGATCTCCCTGGGACGCAAGGATTTGCCGGCCGGCCGGGGCGGCTCCGGGACGACGGGGATGACCAGGAAGATGGCCAAATTGGCACGTCACTGCGGAATCCTCTGATACCGTTCCCTCGTGCGCAAGCCCCCCGGTCCCCGACTGAAGAAGGCTCTGGGTCAGCACCATCTGGTGGATGGGGCGCTCTGCCGGCCGCTGATCCAGTTCCTGGCTCTGGAAGGAGAAAGGGTCCTGGAGATCGGCCCCGGAGGCGGCGTGCTCACCGCCGAGCTGCTCGCCGCCGGCGCCAAGGTCATCGGCTGGGAGCTGGACCCCGACTGGGCCGCCGTCCTGCGCGGCCGCTTCCCGGGTCCAGGCCTCGCCCTGGTGGTGGGAGACGCCCTGAGGATCGCCTGGGACCGACTGCCGATCCCCACCCTGGTGACCGGCAACCTCCCCTACAACGTCGCGACGGCGATCCTCGAAGACCTCCTCCCGCACCACGTCCAGGTTCCCCGCGCCGCCTTCCTGGTCCAGAAGGAGGTCGCGGACCGCATCGTCGCCGCCCCCGGCACGGACGCCTACGGTTCCTTCAGCCTGATCGTCGCCGCCCATGCCCGGCCGAAGCTCCTGGGACGGGTGAGGCCCGGCAGCTTCCGCCCCCCTCCGAAGGTGGACAGCGCCTTCGTGGGTCTGGATCTCAACGTCCCGCCGCTGCCGAAGGAAGAGATGGCGGACTTCATCGCCATGGTCCGCCTCGCCTTCGCCCAGCGCCGGAAGACCCTGCGCAACTCGCTGGCCTCGGGCTGGGGAAGGGAGAGGGCGGAAGCCGTGCTCGCCGCCGCCGGGATTCCCGAGCGGGCGCGGGCGGAGGAGCTGGGATTGGAGGCGTTTCTGGGGATCTACACCCTGGGGTGTAGACTATCGCCATGACCCCGGAGGACCAGGAAATTCGGGCTCTGCGGGCCTATCTGGCCGATGAGATCAGCCTGGGCAAGGCCGCCGAGCTTCTGAATCTCTCCCGCTTCGAGCTGCAGGCTCGCTTTCTCCGTCTTGGAGTTCCTCTGCGCATCGGACCAGGCACTCTGGAGGAGGCTCGGGCCGAAATCAAGGCCGCACGATCCATCCCATAGGACTGAGCCCTGGATCTCCTCGGCGTCGTCGATACGACGGTCCTGAACAACTTCGCTCAGGTCCAGCGCCCCTTCCTCCTACGGGCGGCTCTTCTTCGTGGTTGGAGGCGTTTCTGGGGATCTACAGAGCCGCTACGTCAATGCCGTGAGTGCCAGCGGCGGGGATCGCGCTTTCCATGGAAGCAAGCGATAACAACCGTGTTCTCGGGCTCCGCCAGGTAGAGAATCGAATAAGGAAAACGATGCAGGATCGCGCGTCGTACCTTTCCCCTTACGATGGGATATCGTCTCGGCGAAAGCTCAACAGCAGCTAAAGCGTCTCTGAGCTCGATCAAAAACTCGTCGCCCAGTCCCTGCCGTTGCAACTCATACCAGTTGTGCGCCTCTTGGATTTCTATCTCTGCCTCTGGACGGATCGACAGGGGCGGCGCCGTCATCGGGACGGCTCTTTGATCCCGCGCAGCACCTCGTTCCAGGGTTTACCCGGATCGCGGTCCTTCTGATAAGCCTCGACCCGACGGTCCAACTCCTTGCCTTGAGCTTCGGTCAAGGCAACGGACTCAGGAGTCTCAGCAAGGCTGTCCCAGAGATCCTCAGCGAGTTGGATGCGCTCGTCGGGACTCAGATTACTGAAATCGAAGATGGGCTTACGCATGTATCACCTCTGGATTCCGTACCTGGAGGATACCTGAAAGTCGTCCTTCGGAGTCCCTGGCACGGGGCCTGCTCTCCTCTTCACGATGCCTGAAGAGAGAGGAGCCCGCCATGCCCCACCCGGAAGCCACCCCCCTGACCCGTAGAAATCTCCTCACCCTCGCCGGCCAGAGCCTCGTCGCGACCGGTCTGGCCAGCGCCTTGCCCCAGGCCGCCGGCGCGGCGCCGCAGGCCGGAGCCGGCGGTCCCGTGTCGCCGCCGATCGAGCTGCCGCCCCTCTCGGCGCCGACCGAGCAGAAGCAGCCCGGCCTGCCCAACCCCATGCCACCGGACCACCGGGTGGGTTACGCCGTCGTCGGGCTCGGGCACATCGCCCTGGAGGAGGTGATCCCCGCCTTCGCCGAGTGCAAGCGCTCCAGGGTCGTGGCCCTGGTCAGCGGCTCTCCCGAGAAGGCCACCACCGTGGCGCGCCGGCACGGGATCGATCCCCGGAACATTTACAATTACAAGAACTATGAAGACCTGCGGAACAATCCCGCCGTGCAGGCCGTCTACATCGCCCTGCCGAACTCGATGCACGCCGAGTACACGGTCCGCGCCGCCCGCGCCGGCAAGCACGTCCTGTGCGAGAAGCCCATGGCGACGTCGTCGCGGGACTGCCAGCAGATGATCGAAGCCTGCAACTCGGCGGGGCGCAAGCTCATGATCGCCTATCGCCAGCAGTACGAGCCCTACAACCGCGAGATCATCCGGAAGGTCCGCGCCAGGGAGCTGGGCGATCTCAAATTCATCACCGCCGACAACGGCCAGAACCAGGGAGACCCCATGCAGTGGCGCCTGAAGCGCGCCCTCTCGGGAGGCGGCTCGCTGCCGGACGTCGGCATCTACTGCCTGAACGCGACCCGCTATCTCACCGGCGAGGAGCCCATCGAGGTCTTCGCCCGCAGTTGGTCGACTCCCGGCGATCCGCGCTTCAAGGAGGTCGAGGAGACCATGGTCTTCGAGCTGCGCTTCCCGAGCGGCGTCCTCGCCTCCTGCACCTGCGGCTACGGGAACCACCGGCTGCAGCGTTACGCGGTCGCCGGCTCCCTGGGCTGGGCCGAGCTGAACCCGGCCTTCGCCTACCGGGGCCTGCGCCTGCGCACGGCCCGCGCCGAGGGCAAGATGGAGCGGGTGACGGAGGAGCAGCTCAATCAGCCGAACCAGTTCTCCCGCGAGATCGACCATTTCTCCCAGTGCGTGACCGAGGACCGCAGGCCTCACACGCCGGGCGAGGAGGGCCTGGCCGACCTCCGCATCATCGAGCAGCTCTACGCCTCGGCCCAGGCCGGCCACCCGATCGCGCTCCCGCCCTCCCACGGGCTCGACGTCACCCGCGGACCGGCGCCGGCGGAGGAGGGGTGAGGTTGCCGGAGGGGGACTAGGGTTCTCCCTCGCGGAGAGCCTCTTCCAGGGCCCGCCGGAAGGTCGCCGGATTGATGGCGGGAAATCGATAAAGCCCCGGCTCGATCTGTTCAAATCTGCGGCGAAGCTCCTGCCGGTCGATGAGACCGCGTTCCAGCATCTGTTGCACGTCCCCCCGGTCCTGCGAATGGCCACGCTGGATCTTGGAGAGCGCCTGCGCGTAGAAATCGTAGTGATAAAAGGAGAGGCGACCTTCTCGCGCGATGAAGACGCTCCGCTCCTGCCAGCCCGGAAGCTCGGGGATGAACTGGTCCGGGGCGGCGAGCTCGATGTTGATCTTGAGCTTCTCCTTGACCCGGGGGATGGCGCGGGAGACCCGGTCCGATTCCGGGTCGACTTTGATGTCCACGTCGAGAGTGCTGGATCTCCACCCGAGGAGGACCGCGGTTGCTCCTCCCGTGAAGTAGAGGCGCAGGTCCCTCTCCGCCTCCCCTCCCAACTCGCGCATGAAGCGGCCGATGCGCTCCGCGTCTACAGGCCGACGCATTCCGCCGTGTTCTCGAAGCTGACGAGGCGCCGGACCAGGGCGTTGTACCGGGAGTGCGCCGAGTCCGGGTCGGTCTCGGCCAGCTTCTCGTAGAGCCGGTGCTCCGGCGAGGAGACCACCGTCTCGGGGACGGGAAGGCCGATCCTGCGCAGGCGGTGAGCGCCGATCAGGACCAGGAGGGCGGGGATTGATTCGACCCCGCGCTCGAGGTCGGCGATGCCCTCCTGGACCAGATCGCCGCCGGGGAACGCTGTCAGATCCATATCGTGGTGATCTTATTCGTAATGGGTCCATATTTGGAGGACCAGCCTCCAGCGGCCTACCCATCGATGTCCTCGGCGCACTCCTCAATCGGGGTCTCCATCCCTTCCCGGATCGACTCCCTCATGCCGGGGATCGACAGCAGGTACATCGTCTCCTGCAGGGCCTGCCAATCCTCTTCCGAGACCAGCACCGCGTTGGCGCGCTTCCCGGTAATCCGGATCGGCTCGCTGGAGTCGGAGGTCTCCTCGATGAGGCGGTAGAGGTTCGCCCGGGCTTTGCTGGCGGTGATCGTCTTCATGGGGCGATCGTGCGGGAAAAGGTATGTCTCCGCAATGCGTTCCTCACTCTCGCTCCCCGTGCAGCGCCTCCGAGAACGCTTTGCCACCCGTCGCCGCCCGGGATTGAAATCCCGGGCTACCACCGCCCGTCCCTCCGGGACTCCCAAAACCCATTTCCTTGCAGAGCCCCGGGCAGGGGCGACCGAGGGTAGCCCGGGATTTCAATCCCGGGCGATGGGACTCCCGTTATGCTAGACTTCAAGGGAGCTTGAGAGCCGATCTCTCATCCATTTTCTAGCCATGTCCGTCGCCGTCGTCCGCAAGAAGAGCACGAGCCCGGAGCGGCCCACCTTTTCGCCCGAGAAGGGGAGCGAGCTGCTGGGCCTGCTGCTGCTGGCGGCCGCCGCGTTCCTGGTCCTCAGCCTGGGGAGCCATCATCCCCTGGATCCGAGCCTGCTGCACCGCGTCCCCACGGAGCCCGCGGCCCATGCCCACAACTGGGCCGGCCAAGTGGGCGCCCAGGTCTCCGCCGTGGCGTTCGGGTTCTTCGGCCTCACCTGCTTCCTGGTGCCGCTGTTCCTGCTGGTCGCCGGCTGGCGGCGGCTGCGGCGGCACGGCTCGCCGCGCGTCGTGGGTCGCGGCTTCGGCGCCGCCATCCTGCTCGCCTCCACCCCGGCCCTGTTCCAGATCGGCCTCGGCCGCGTCGAGTGGACGGACGGCTCGGTGGCCGCCGGCGGCGCTTTCGGCCTGCTGCTCGCGGACTTCCTCCAGTCCCGTCTCAACTTCGCCGGCACCCTGGTGGTGCTCGGCTCCGCGGTCGCCCTCGGCACGGCGCTGGCCGTGCAATCCACCCTCGGCGCCATCCTCGCCGCCTGGCGCGACCGCCTGCGCCAACTCTGGCAGAACCAGACCCTCGCCCGCGAGCGCCGCCGCGAGCGGCGGGAGAAGGAGCGCAACCGCCGGCGGGTGATCACCAAGCACCTCCAGCGCGTCGCCGAGGAGAGGCAGAAGAAGACCGCGCCCGCCACCCCCGAGGCCCACCGGCCGTCGATGGCCGCCGCCGCCGTCTCGCTCGGATCGCCGCCGCCGGACCGCATCGACCTGCCCATGCGTCCCGCCGCGCGGGTGGTGGAAAAGAAGGGGGAGGCCGACTTCGCCATCCGCCGGGTCCCGTCCGCCGACCTGTCGATGGACGACGACGATGATCGCCCCGCTTCAGAAACGCGGGCCGCCGCTCCCATCCACCGTCCCGGCGCGTCTCCCGCCTCGCCGGCTCCGCCGGGGGCCCGTCCGCGGCCGCTGCCCCAGAAGGAGCTCCCGTTCGTGGCCGAGATCGCTCCGGGTACGCTGCCGCCGGTCAACCTCCTCCAGATGGGGGAGGGGCGCAGCGCCCAGGACGAGATCGAGCTGGTGCGGCTCGGCGAGACGATCCGCAGCCGCTGCGCCGAGTTCGGCGTCGAGGGCACGGTCGAGGCGATCAGCCCGGGGCCGGTGATCACCGTCTTCGAATTCCAGCCGGCGCCGGGCGTCAAGGTCAGCCAGATCGTCAATCTGCAGGACGACCTGGCGCTCGCCCTCAAGGCCGAGTCGGTCCGCATCGACCGCATGGCCGGCCGCTCCACCCTCGGCATCGAGGTGCCCAACCGGCAGCGCTCGATCATCCGTCTGGGCACCCTGCTCGCCGACGAGCGGTTCCGCAAGTCCCCTTCGGTGCTCACCATGGCGATCGGCACCGACATCCACGGCGAGCCCTACTACGCCGACCTCGCCACCATGCCCCACCTGCTGGTGGCCGGCGCCACCGGCGCGGGCAAGAGCGTGGGCCTGCAGAGCATGATCACCTCGATCCTC